>JAZRJB010000062.1:0-6976 GCA_045645565.1 Akkermansia sp.
GCCGCCCTCATGAACTGGCAGCGCAATCTGCTGACCCGGTAAAGGGGGCGTGCTGTATCTGAATAAATGACAGGCGGGCATTTGCCCGCCTTTTTTTGTTGCCTGGTATCCACCCTCCGTAAAAAAAAGTACCTTTCCCCGCTGGGGGAAAGGTACTTTTGAAAACCAAAATCTGGTATTTGTAGCTTTAGCGCTTGCTGAACTGGAAGCGCTTGCGGGCGCCGGGACGACCAGCCTTCTTGCGTTCCTTCATGCGGGAGTCGCGGGTCAGCAGACCCTGCTCGCGGAGGGCGGAGCGGTACTCCTCGTCAATCATGACAAGGGAGCGGGCGATGGCCAGGGAGATAGCACCCGTCTGACCGTGAACACCACCACCGCGGCAGACGACGCGAACGTCGAACTTCTTCATGGTGTTGGTGGCGTAGAAGGGCTGCAGAACAGCGTTCTGAAGGGCGTCCGTGGGAAGGTACTCCTCGAAGGAGCGACGGTTGATGGTGATCTTGCCGGACTTGCCTTCCTCAGCGGGGGTAAGCCAAGCGTGAGCAATGGCTTCCTTGCGACGGCCAGTGGCGTTGTAGGGAGTAGTAGACATAGTCAGAATCGAATTAGGCGATGGTTACAGCTTCCGGAGTCTGAGCGGTGTGAGGATGCTCAGCGCCAACATAAACCTTGAGACGACCACCCTGGGCGCGACCCTGGCGGGTGTGGGGAATCATGCCCTTAACGGCGAGTTCCACAATCATCTCGGGGTGAGTCTTACGGAGCTTGGCGGGGGTGGTTACCACCTGGTTACCCACATAGCCGGTGTAACGGGTGTAAATCTTGGCGCGTTCCTTGTTACCGGTGAGCACCACCTTGTCGGCGTTCACGATGATTACATAATCACCGCAGTCCACGTGGGGGGTGAAGATTGTCTTGTTCTTACCGCGAAGCAGGTTTGCTGCTTCAACTGCAACCTGACCGAGCACCTTGTTGGCGGCGTCGATCACATACCACTTACGCTCAATATCCTGAGGCTTGGCAGAGAAGGTTTTCATATTCTATTATTTGCTTATTCCAGTTTTGGCTTTCGCCACATACTAACCTCTAAACAGGTCAGCTCGCAGAGGGTAGCACAGTGCAATTTTAATGTCAACCGCATTTTGTGACTTCTGGTAACTTTTTTTCTTAAATTGAGAAAAAGTGCTTGCCATGTGGGCTTTTCAGCATTAAACTAACCGCGCGCAAGGGGTGTGCCCCCATGCGTCAACAAACCAATTAAGAACGACATAATGGCAAATCCCCCCAATAATCGCGGCGGCAAGCCGCAGCAGCGCCCGAACGGTACGCGCCCCGTTAATAACGCACGTCCCACCAATACCGCCCCTAAGGCCAAGAAGGTTGATGATGACGGAGAAGGTGAGATTGAGCTTGAGGGCGTGGTATCAGCCGTGCTCGCTGGCACCATGTTCCGCGTAAAGGTGGCAAATGGTCATGAATTCCTGGCTCACATTTCCGGTAAGATGCGTAAGCGTTTCATTCGTCTGGTTGTGGGTGACCGCGTTCGTATCGAGGTTTCTCCCTATGATATGACGAAGGCTCGCATCACGTTCCGTCTGAACTGATATCCGGGATATTCTCCTGCCTTTTTATTTCAGGAAGCTTGAGTAATTGCTCAGGCTTCTTTGTTTTTTTATGAGCCAATGCGGATGAGGGAGAGGGCTGCCACTTCCTTTACCCCGGGGAGTTTGCGCAATTGTTTGGCGCAGGCGCGGGCAGTTGCGCCGGTGGTGAAGACGTCATCCACCAGGACGATGTGCTCTGGATACGGTCTGGGAAAAAACCGGGGGAAGGTGGGTTTGATGTGGTAAGCCCGCATGGCGTTCAGCTGCCGGGCTCTGGCGGTGAGCCTGGTCTGGCTGATGATGCCGGTTTCTCTGCGCTGAAGCAGCTCCATGGTGCGCAGGTGCCTGAGCTTGGCGAGTTGGGAGGCAAGTTCAGCAGCCTGGTTAAACCCGCGGGTGTAGAGTTTACCATGGGTGATGGGGACTGGTACCAGTACCCAGTTCTGATGTATCATGAGCCGGGGTGTTTGTTCCCAGAGTTCGTTGAGGAGCAGGGCAAGCGGGCGCGCCAGGTGAATGGCATGGTGGTATTTGAACTGGTAGATAAGCTGCATGCTTTCCTCAGACTGCCTGAGCAGCTGGCGGGCAAAGGAAAACGGGCGTGCCAGCCCGGAGCATTCCTCACAGCGGTCAGGATCGGTCTGCTGACCGGCAGTAGGGGCGCCGCAATACAGGCAGATGGGGGCCTGAATGCGCGGCAGGCTGCTCATGCACCCCGGGCAGAGGGTGTGGGTGGCGCTTTCTCCGCAGAGTTCGCATGTGCTGGGGAAGAGCCAGCTGAGCATGGCGGCTTAGTTTCTATGGCGGACCAGGAATTCTTTGGCCACTGCCTGGTAGGCAAGGGAGGCGGTGCCGAAGGGGTCATGCTCCATGATGGTGCGCCCGAAGCTGGGAGATTCTGCAACGCGGACGGAGCGGGGAATCCAGGTCTTGTACATCTTGTCCGGCAACACGGTCTGCACCTGGCGGATGACTTCATTAGCCAGTTTGGTGTTGTTGTACATGGTCATGATGATACCCTCGTGCTTCAGGCGGGAATTGACGCCGTTTTCACGAATCTGGTCCATCACGTACAGAATCTTGGAAAGACCTTCCAGGCTGAGGAACTCGCATTGCATGGGGGTGATGACTTCATCACACGCGCAGAGGGCAGAGGTCATGAGCACGCCGAGTGAGGGCGGTGTATCCAGGAATACGTAGTCAAAGTAATTGCTGCGGCGCAGTCCTGCCATGGCATCGTACATGCAGGTCAGGTGCGAGTCGCTTTGGGTGAGTTCCACCTCCACGCCGGATAAGTCCATGTGCGCGGGGATGATGGAAAGGTTGCGGCGGCGGGACGGGCGGACCAGGTCCTCAAGCAGGACTTCGCCAATGAGCGCCGGGTAGAGGCTCTGGTCACTTTCCACCTCGATTCCCAGGGTGCCGCTGGCATTTGCCTGTGAATCCATGTCGATGAGCAGCACGCGTTTGCCACGCGCTGCCAGGGCGGCAGAGAGGTTGACTGTGGTTGTGGTTTTTCCAACACCGCCTTTCTGGTTCGCTATGGCAATAACTTTCACGCCGGGCATTCTACCGGAGTCAACCAGTATTTTCAAGCGGTATTTTGGAAACAGACACAGACAAATGATTCATGCGCCGGGTGGCGGGGTGCGAAATGTGCGCGGCTGAGCTTGACTCGCCGGTGGCTGTTTGTTATGATGCGCGTCCCGCCATGAATTACCTGGAAATTATTCTTATTGCGCTTGCGCTTGCTGTTGATGCCACAGTGTATGCGTTTTCATACGGTCTGGTTTTGCGCCAGCGGCGTGGGGTTGCTGCGTTCTGGCTGGCCCTGACAGTGGGTGCGTTTCAGGCATTCATGCCCTTGATTGGTTATTGGGGCGGTGAGGCGCTGCGCAGCATGGTGAGTACCTGGGCGCCGTGGGTGGTTCTGGTGGTGTTCGGCGCGCTGGGGTCGAGTATTATCTTCAAGACCTGGCGCAACGATGAGGAGGGTGAGGTATCCACCACGCCATTGGGGGTGGCCGGGGTTCTGCTGGTGGGGGTTGCCACCAGTATTGATGCCCTGGCGGTTGGTGCCTGCATGGCGCTTGGCAACCTGGGTGGTCCGCAACTTCAGCTGGGACTGGCGGTTTTCATCATCGGGCTGATTACCTTTGTGTGCGCACTGCTTGCTTTTCACAGTGCGCGGTTGCTGCACCACCTGCCCACGCGCTGGCTGGAAACGGCGGCGGGCGGGCTGCTGATTGGTTTAGGCGTGCAGAATGTGTTGTAAAGGATGAATCAGCACCAGCTGATTCCTGCCTGATTCAGAATCTGCTCAATCTGTTCCTTGGGTCTGGCGGGCCAGTGTTTGTTGGCAATGGGGCTGGCCGGGCTGGGGTGCAGCATGGTGCCCAGGGTGAATTGCTGGTCAGGCAGGCTGGCGGCAGCTAGCTCCAGTTGTTTGAGCGCGTACCCCCCCACGCCTATCAGGACGCGCGGTTGCAGAATTTCCAGTAGTCTTACCAGGTGGCGCTGGCAGGCAGCATCCAGTGCTTCCACCTGGCTTTTGGGAAGCTGGGTGGGGGTGATGTTGGAGCCGGTTTCACTCATCCAGATGAGGGGGCAGTAGTTGGCCACATACGCATGCCGGAAAAAGTTTTCAGCCGTTCCGTACATGTCTTCAAAAAGCCCCCAGAGCCGCCGCCCGCTGACTTCTGAACGCGGGCACGAAAAGCCCTGCACCGGGCGTTTGGGGTGTACTTTTTCCGGTTGCCCGACGGAGGCGGTAATGCCCATCCAAAGGGTTACGGCGGCTATTTCGCCGAAGGGGACACCCGTCTGGGCCATGCCGAAGGGACCGGGGTTCATGCCAAGGTAGAGAACATCTTTCTGCCCTGAGCCGAATTTGCGGATATAGGCCTCGTGACCATCCCAGGCGTAATCAAGAGGGTTGTAGGTATAGGCCACCGGGGTATCAAATGTCAGGGTGCCTACTTCCTGGCTCAGTGTTTGAGCGGCGGCTATCAGTTGTTCTCTCTGCATGCGGTTAACAATATCACAGCTGGGGGTGGAATGCAAAATGCAAATGCTTGAAAGGCGGGATTTTCTCAGCGGCGTTTACCGAAGAGTCCTTTATCATAGGTGCGGTGCAGCAGGAACACAATGACCAGCAGCAGCCACCAGAGCAGCATGGCGGCGGTGCTGAACCAAAGTCCGTGCTGAATCTGGGTGCAGGCTTGCCAGAGGATGATGCCCGGCAGGCAAAGCAGAACCAACCACCGCAGAATACCTGGAACAAATGGCAGGAGCCAGAGACTGAGGAACAGGATGACGCAGGCTATGCTCCGGCTTTTCCAATCCGGCAGCAGGGGGATTTGCTGCAGCACCTGCCCGCCGCAGGGGCGCTCGCTGACGTGGGTGATGATTTTTTCAGTGCCTGCCAGCTGGGAGAGGGTGCGGGCCAGTCGCTCGAGCCGCAAGGGAGTGTGCTGCTTTTCTGCGGGTTGCTCCAGCATGATGCAGGGGTGTTTGCCCAGCTTTGCAGTCAGGTCGGTGCCGGTGACCACATCTGCCAGCGGAATGTTCACCACCCGGGCATCTGTGAGTCGCGTGCGGGCGTTGTCATCAATGGGCAGGGTGAATCCACCGTAGGTGATGTCTTTACCCAGGCGTACTTTCACATCTTTGCCATCGAGCCCGAGCCTGGCCAGCGCCAGACGGAAAGGCAGGGTGGGTATGGTTTCGCCGTTCCAGCGCATGAGGAGGGGGAAGGAGATGCTGTCCACGGCTGATGGGTTCTGGGTATGCGGCTCTCCTTCCAGCCAGTCCGGGGCCCAGACGACAGCCAGGGCATCCGGGGTTTCGGTGAGCCCGTTGGGCAGGGGACGGTTGGCGATGGGGAGCCCGTTCGGGTTTCCTTCAATATTCTCCTGGGGAATGGAGGCGTTGCGCAGCATGGTTGGGGTGAAATCCGGCTGCGCGGCTGTGCGGCCTCTTAACCCGACCGCTGAGTGGGGGAAACCTGCCAGTACACGGCAGAGCATTTCCCGCACCATGTCGCCTTGTTCGCCTTGCCAGATAAGGGGGGAGGAAAGCCCCACGGTGGTGGCGCCGCCCTGTTTCAATTTGTTGAGTAAAACGGCTGTGTCCTGGGGGCCGAGCGGCAGCGCTGCAAAGACTTCTGCACAGGCGCTTTCATTCAGTTCAACCATGCCTACGGGCGGGCATTCGCGCAGGCGTGTCTGGCTGGTGACTGGTTCCATGGCGGGGGCCTCTCCGGGTTTGAGAAGCTGGGGGTAGTTCCAGTCTTCCCATTGGCAGAGTATGTGGCCAAGGCGGTTATAGAGGCTGGTATCAACCTGCTGCAGGCGGTTGTGCAGTACCTGCCAGGCTCCGGAAAGAACGAGCAGCCAGAAGATGACGGCCAGTATGCTTACATGTTTAGTAGTTGTAGGATGCATGCGGCAACGGAAGATGCTGGTGAGTGTGCTGGTGTGTGGGTGGCGGCGTGGTGCAGTGCTTTCATGCCGGCGGGAATGAGGGAAAGATACCAATCCCGCTGCTGGTTGTAACCAATGTTGGCGAAGGCTCCCAGAGCCTGCATGAGGCGCTGCATGGCGCAGGCGTAAAAGATGTCTGGCTGGAGCTGGCTGCCCGTCAGGGTTTCCCAGTGTTGCAGCAGGTCGTTGCGTTCATTATCGCTCAGCTGCATGTAGGGGTCGTATAGCAGTGAGGCCAGGTCGTATTCGAGCCGCCCGTAACGCATGCCCTGGAAATCAATGAGCCAGGCCTGCCCCTGGTGCAGCATGATGTTCTGGCTCTGGCAGTCGCGGTGTACGGGAACCCGCGGTAGTCTGGCAAGCCAGTCTGCCATGTCCTGCAGCGCTGGCTGGTTGAGAAAGCTGTCCGGAGTCCTGCCCAGGTGGCGGCCGATGAAGTGCTCTGCAAAGTATTCCTGTTCCCAGCGGTAGAGCGCGGTGTCGAACGGTGGCTGCAATTCCCAGTCTGGGGTGAGTTGGTAAAATGGTATGAGGGTGCGGAATGCCTGGTCGTATGCGGCTCTGCGCTCTGGCCAGGGGGTGGCTTTCAGGCTCAGCAAGTCGGTTGTGCCAAGGTCCTGCACCAGGCAGGCGCCGCTGTTTTCTGGGAGGCTGGTTTCTGCCAGGATGGCGGGGACGCGAATGCCGGCGGCGGCTAGTCCATGCGCCGCGGGGAGAAAGGAATTATTATCTGCCCGCTGGTTGGTCCAGTAGATGCCGAGTACGCCAGCTGCGCGCATAATGCGGCGCCCGCTGGCTCCTGCGCTGACTGTTTGCAAATCATCAGCATTCACCGGGGTGTTCCGGTGTTGCTGAATCATGCCGGCGAGTATGGTCTCTGCCTGGGTG
>JAZRJB010000063.1:0-6233 GCA_045645565.1 Akkermansia sp.
CGGTCCCGGCGCTCTCGCACCTCCGGGTTCAGGTCTGCCGCCATCGCCTCCTGCGTTGCAACAATCTCCTGCAGGAGAGACTCATACCCATCGGGGCGCTCAGCCACATCAAAAGCAGTCATGTGCGCGACCAGCCCGTACAACTCCTTCTCGGCACGCGGAAGCAGCGTCTGGAGAGGCGCCAGATTCCTCTTGGTCTCCAGCATCTCATCAAGCGTCTGCGGAGAACCGGGCAGCGTTGCCTCCCCAGTCAGCAGATTCCGCAGCGTCATGCCCAGCGCATAAATATCCGTCTGCACACGCTCCTGCTGGCGCAGCAGGGTTTCCGGCGGCACATAATACGGCGTGGCCCAGATAATCTCCCCCGTGTCAACACCGGGCTTATCCTCCAGCGACAAGCCGAAGTCCAGCACCCGCGCCATGCCCTCATTGCTGATGATGACATTCCCCGGCTTCACGTCGCGGTGCAGAAGTCCGGCCGCATGAGCCGCCTGCAGTCCCAGAGCCATCTGGCGCACAATCTCCAGCGCATCTGCCGGCAGCAGATAACCGCGCTCCGCCACAATCAGCTCCAGGTTGCGCCCCTCCACCAGCTCCATGGCAATATAGAACTGCCCGCGCGAGCGTCCGGCCGAATATACCGAGACCACATTCTCATGGCGCACCTCGGCCATGAGGGAACATTCATTCTCAAAACTTGCCACACGTTCCGGCTCATCTCGGTATGTCTCATTCAGCACCTTGATGGCCAGCGGGCGTCCCAGCACCATATCGGTGGCATGGAACACCACACTCATCCCCCCGATTCCCAGCACCGAATCCAGCCTGAAATTGGCCAGCAGGTGGTGTACCACGTTCCGCGTGCCGCATTGGGGGCAAAGCACCTCGGCAAAGAAGCCGGCCTTGGAAACATCCTGCCGGGCACCACAGGCAGGGCAAATCCAGATGTCGGCATGATTACTCATAAGCAGGCGGGAAGCAGCGGGAAGAGTGGAGAAACAAAAAAGGGGGACAGAGGAAGATAGCGTCCTCCTCTGTCCCCGGAAATCACGGATTATCAGCCCAGCTTGGGCAGAGAAGCAGCGGCTACGGCCTGGCCGTGGCGCTTGGTCTTCTCGTCCGGCACGCAGAGCGTGATGTTAAGCTGCGGGAACTCAGCCTTGAGTACCTCGTTGGCCTTGTCGATGATGAGCTGACCGCCGTCGCCCGTGGCCACACGGCCCAGGAACAGGAGGTTGCGTACATCGTAGAAATCAGCGAAGTAGGCGATGGTGTAACCGAATTCAACACCGATGGTCTCGTAAATCTTGCGGGCACGGTCATCGCCTTCGGCCATGGCGGCCTGCACCTTCTTGAGCTGTTCCGGGTAGGGCATGGCACCGAACTCGAAACCAGCGCGGGGAGCAAGGCGGGCTACAGCCTGCTGGGAGAAGTACATGGCACCCACACCCTTGTCCTTGGACCATTCGTCCACGCCACCGTCCTCCTGGTAGTCCACCGGCACGAAAGCCAGCTCATTGAGCCAGGGCATGATGTGACCTTCGGGGTCCACATAACCGGCAGCCAGGGAAGTACCCATGGCGATACCCAGCACGGCATCGTCGTTCATGCCCATGGCACCGGCCAGAGCGGTTACTTCACCGTCGTTCACCACCTCAAAGGGAACTTCCTTGCCCATGCGCTCGGACCAGCGGTCCTTGAGCGTACCGAACATGCCGCGGATGACATTCTGGAAATCCTCCGGGGAGATACCGCGGAAGAGGGAACCCACGCGGGGCTCGCTGTTCACGTACACACCAGCGGCAGAACCACCGATGGCATCCACCTGGGGCAGGTGCTTGGCAGCGCGCAGCAGGGAATCATCCACACCCTCAAGCTGGTACATGGGGTCGGTCTGGTGGTAGGGATCCCACACCACCTCTTCAGAGTAAACAACCTCACCATTCACCACAGCGGCGCACTTGCGGTCTGAACCACCCAGGTCGAAACCAATGCGGTAACCATCCAGATTGCGGCCCAGGGAAACGGAGGTGCTGTTCTCAGCGGGAAGGTCAGCGGCAGAGGCCACCTTCACCACCTGAATCGGCTGGTCATAAATCTTCTTACCAATGAAATCCCAGTCGAACTCACGGGCACCACCGGCGCAATACGTTGCAGCCAGCATATCAGCAATCTGGTCATCGCCAGCAACCATGATGGTGCAGCCGCCCTTCATCCAGAGCAGGAACTTAACGATACGCTCGATGTACTGGTTATTCAGGGCGATATTCTCACCTTCCTGGGGCAGAATCATGCCGCTCCAGCGGAAGCAGGTACCATCCAGACGGGTCAGAGCCAGGTCCACTGTATGAGAACCGGGAGTTGCAGCTACCTTTTCAGCATAAGCCTTAGTCCAGAGCACGGGTGCCACGAAGGCAGGATCGAGTACGGGGGTGAATTTCGGTTGGATATTCATAACGTTACGGCGCGAGTATACAACAAATAAGCCCCCACTGACAAGCCCAAAAATCTGTTTTCTCCCAAAGAGGAGGAATTAGTGCCGCATTTGCGGACTTGCAGGGGCGGCATCCGGTACAAATCCCCCCCACCGCCCCCCTGCCCCGGAACCGGAAACGCCCCCGGAACGCGAACGCATCCCGGGGGCGGAAATCAGGAATCCGGCAACAGCGCTTACTTATTCAGCAGCTTCTCCAGCAACGCCTGGGAATTATCCGCCAGCTTGGCGGGGTCATCCAGCATGCCGGCACGCAGCAGCGCCGTGTTAATCAGCTGGTCAGCCAGCAGAGTAGCCAGAGCCTCATCCTTACCGCGCAGCTCAGCCAGCTTCATCACAATGGGATTATGCGGATTAAATGCAATCTCAGGATGCGTCTCAGGAATCTCCTGCCCCATAGCGCGGAGATACGCCTTGATTTCCGGAGAAATATCCCCCTCACCCTGCAAGGCAATCGCCGGAGCACTCGTCACGCGGTCACTGGTAGTCACCTTGCTGAAACGGTCCTTGAACGTATCGCTCACCCAGGTGGTCAAGCCCTCAGCCTCGGTCTCATCCAGCCCCGGCTGATCCGGCTGCGCCTCCAGCGGAGGCAGCTCAAGCCCGGCGCGGTCAATAGACTTAATCTCCTTCTCACCAAACTTCATGAGGCTTTCAACCACAAACTGGTCACCACCCTCAGTGAAGAAGCCCACCTCAAAACCGCGAGCCTTGAGCGCATCCAGATACGGAGAATTCTCCAACTGGCTTCGGCTGGCGCCATACAGCACATAAATATCCTTCTGATTCTCCTTCATGCGGGCCACATAATCCTCAAAGCTGGTCAGCTTGCCAGGCTCCGTGAACGTGGATTCAAAACGCAGCAACTTACCCAGAGCATCCTTATGCTCCCAGCTGGTCACCACACCCTCCTTAATGTAACGAGAGAACGTGCGCCAAAACTTCTCATACGTCTCAGCCTCATTCTTAGCCACACCCTCCAGGTGCTTGATGAAACGCTTTGTAATGATACCGGAAACCTTGCGCAGCAAGGAATTATCCTGCAACATCTCACGGGAGATATTCAGCGGCAGGTCCTCACTATCCACCACACCAGCCAGGAAACGCAACCACTCCGGCAGCAGCTTCTCAGGCTTGCTGTCAATCAGCACCTTGTGGCAATACAGAGACACCATCGGCTCACAACGCCCAAATCCCATTGCCTCCGGATTCTCCTCCGGCACAAACAACACAGAATTCAGCACAATGGGAGCATCTGCGCTGAAATGCATGTAACTCAGCGGCTTACTCTCCGTATGCGCAATAAACTGGTAAAAGCCCTCATACTCCTCCGCAGTCACATCCTTCTTACTCTTCATCCAGATAGCCTGCACCGTATTCAGATGCTCCCCATTAAAATCAATCGGGAAACCCACGAAATTGCTATACTTGGAAAGAATATAACGCGTATGGTCCCCCTTGGCAAAATTCTTCGCATCCTCCTTCAGGAAAATCCTGATACTCGT
This sequence comes from Akkermansia sp., assembly GCA_045645565.1. Taxonomy (GTDB): domain Bacteria; phylum Verrucomicrobiota; class Verrucomicrobiia; order Verrucomicrobiales; family Akkermansiaceae; genus Akkermansia. The sequence goes on from JAZRJB010000063.1 coordinate 4,000, forward strand.
ACCACGCGGCGTATCAGCCTCGGCCTCAGAAAGCGAATACCCCTCCTGACCATCACTCTCCCACCGCACCGGTGCAGCCTCCGGCTGCCAGGAACGCGTCGTCACCTCCACCTTATCTGCCGCCATGAACACACTGTAGAACCCGACGCCGAACTGACCAATCAGATCCTGAGAACCACCCTGGCTCTCCTTCATCGCTTCAAGGAACTTCTTCGTACCAGAATGAGCAATCGTCCCCAGGAACTCCACCACCTCATCCTCAGTCATTCCAATGCCACTATCTGCAATCGTAAGAGTACCAGCCTCCTCATCAGTCGTAATCGTAATGCGCAGCTCACGCTCCGGCTCATAAACAGCCGTCTGGGTCAACTGCTTCAGGCGCAACTTCTCCAATGCATCTGATGCATTGGAAACCAGCTCACGCACAAACACCTCACGGTCACTATAAAACGCGTGAATCACAATGTCCAGCAGCTGCCGGACCTCCGTCTGGAACTGATGTGTATTAGCCATACAAGTATTCAGGTAATCAATGGCACCTATTCTACGCAGCAGAATAAAAAGGTCAAGAAGCTAGTGTGGCAGCACAAAACAGCCCTGCCAGGGCTCAGAGCAGAAGCTGGTAATCCACCACATCCAGAAGCCGCCCGAACTTACACCCCACCTTCACAAAATGAGAAACCGGCTCAAACCCCAACCGCCGATGAAAGGCACAACTTCTATCATTTTCACAAGTAATACAGGCAATCAACACCCGGCACCCCGCAGCGCGGCACTCCTCCACCAACCGCGCCAGCAACCGCCGCCCAAGCCCCCGCCCGCAACACTCCGGCGCCAGATAAATAGAAAGCTCCCACGTCCCTGCATAAGCCGCGCGCTCCTTCCAGAGATGCGCATAAGCATACCCGCAAATCACACCGGCCTCCTCCCACACCAGAAACGGAAACCCCGCCGCCACCTCGGCTATCCGCTCACGCATAGCCCCCACCTCAAGCGGTTCAGCTTCAAACGACACCGTCGTCTCCCGAACATAATAATTATAAATCCCGGCAATCGCCTCCGCATCATCTGCACAAACAAATCTAATCATACACACCTCCAACTACTCAAAAAGCAGAAAACCCGAGGCCATAACCTCGGGTCCTCTGAGCATCCCCACGCGGATTCGAACCGCGGTTCTATGACTGAGAATCATATGTCCTAACCCCTAGACGATGGGGACTTTTCTGATGCTTGCAGCGTGACTGCGCCCGCAGTATACACGTTCACCGCCGCACAGTCAAGACAAATCTTGAAAAAACTACAAGAAAATCAAAAAAAATTAAAAAATCCTCCATCATGCAACAGAAAACACTTGCACCCGGACCATGTATGCGATAGTATTCCCCCAGCACGCAACAAAGCCTGCACCACCACGGATGGGTGGCAGAGTGGTTGAATGCAGCGGTCTTGAAAACCGCCGAAGGTTAATCCCTTCCGTGGGTTCGAATCCCACCCCATCCGCTGAAAGCAACTCAACAGAAAGAACGGAAATGTCCTCAACCAGGACATTTCCGCTCTTTTTTACCCCACCCCTGCATGCAGAACAAAAAAACACAACCCTGCTGACAAAAAAAGCATCACATTAAGCTTGCACCCCACCCTGCACAAATGTAAAATATCCCCGCACCAAGCACATACCGGGGCATTAGCTCAGTTGGTAGAGCGGTTGCATCGCACGCAACAGGTCAGGGGTTCGAATCCCCTATGCTCCAGCCTCCGTTTTTTCGGAGAAAAAACTTCGGCTTGGCAAGCCTTTTGGTTTGCCAAGCCAACTTTTTTATGCAGCAACGCGAAATAAAAAAAGGGAGGCTGCCACGCTGAAGCACTTGTCACGCCATAGCTCCGAAGGAGCGACGGCGGATGAGCGGAAGCGGGCAAACCACCGTGGCGCAATACATGCGGTAAATGCAAAACACAGTAATGCCAATGCCAACCTCTCATTTCTACTACGTTTACATTCTGCGTGATGTCGCTACAGGCAAACGCCATTACACAGGCGTGACGCATGATTTGCAAGAACGCTTGGCTATGCACAATGCAGGGCATGTATCGCACACTTCCAAATTTGCACCTTGGTATATCGAAACTGCCATCGCTTTCCGAGACAAAGAAAAAGCCTTTGCGTATGAGCGATATCTCAAAACAGGTGCGGGCAGAGCATACGCTGTAAAGCATTTTTGATTTTCAATACC
>JAZRJB010000064.1:0-5275 GCA_045645565.1 Akkermansia sp.
GCTGGGGCAGTACCGCCTGATAGAGGCCGCCTCGCGGGGCGGTTTCGGTATTTTGTACCGCGCGTGGGATGAGAAGCTGAACCGCCCGGTGGCGGTGAAGGAGTGTTTCCCGACCTCTATCTGCCGCCGCGACCCGACGACCGGGATTGTGCAGCCGCACACGGAATCGCTGCGTGAGCATTATGAAACTGCCATCAATGAAGTGTATGAGGAGGCGCAGACGCTGGCTAAGCTGCACCATGCGCGGGTGGTTCCGGTGTATGATGTGTTCTACTCGGCAGGGAGTATGTTTTATGTGATGCCCTGGCTGGAGGGCGGCTCTCTGCGCGACAGGATAGCCGCGGGGGATGCTATTTCTCCGGAAACGGCGCAGAACTGGCTGCTGGAGCTGCTCGCGGCGCTGGAGTATCTGCACGGCATGCAGGTGATTCACCGCGATATCAAGCCGAGCAACATTATGTTTGATGCCGCGGGCAACCCGATGCTGGTGGATTTCGGCTCGGCGCTGAACCGCGCCACGAAGGTGGATACAACGACGCAGGGGGAATTCTCCCCCGCGTACGCCTCGCCCGAACAGGTAAGCGGCAAGGGAAAAATAGGTCCATGGACAGATTTGTATTCTCTGGCAGCCACCTGGTATGAGCTGCTGACAGGTACACAGCCCGAACCGGCCCAGCATCGCCTGGTCTCTGATGACCTGGCTCCCCTGCCCCCCGGCACCACCGTGCTGGAGCCAAGCATCATGCAGAATCTGGCGCTCTCGCCCGAGGAACGCTGCCAGTCAGCCCGCGAGTGGCAGGAGTGGCTGCAGCGAGGGGCCTCCCCGGTGGAGGTGGCTCGGCGGCGCCGTTCCTTCCTGTTGTGGGCTGTGCCTGCGGTTCTGCTGGCGGCTGGCGGGGCGTGGTTACTCAAATCTGAGCCTACCGCAGCTCCGGGGCTGATTCGTGAGACTCCGGCAAAGTCCGTTGAAGCGAAAGCCGAGCCTGCAGCAGCTGAGCTCGTAGTGGTGAACGATGCTTTTTACAGCAAGGTCTGCCAGCAGATGGGGATTGCTTCGCTGGCGGAGGAATTGCGGGAGATAACGCAGCAACGCAATCAGCTTGTTGCGGATTATAAGAAGCAGGTGGATGCGTTGTTGCAGCAGATGCAAAACCTGCGCGATAGCGGGAAGGATGAGCAGGAAATCCGCAGATCCGCCTTTGCGCTGGGGGAGCAGATTGATTCCCTCGCAAATGCGACGTACGAAAGCCTGCAGCAGTCTGCGCCTCTGGTGAGTACATGTATTGCGAAATTGCAGGATTGCTTATACAGTCCGGAAGATGTTTATCCGTGGAAAACCCAGGTGGAGTATATGCAGCTTCTGAAACTGAAGCCTATGTTGGAGCGGGATTTCAAGCCGGTTATGCAGGAATTTCTCAGTACAATGAATGAAATGCCTGCGTCTTATAAGCAGGGTGAAATCATGAAATGCAGGATACAGTGCGGCGCGTACTGAGTGGTCTGCATGCCCGCACGAAGAATGATGTAGCGTGCAAAATTTCAAGTACAACTTGAAATTTTACACTCAATCACATTAAACATTGACTACGTTGTACATATTCAAATACGATTCTATCGTTACGCCCTGAACACAGCCCATAGGAGAACCCGCGTATACAAGATGAGGAGTAAGCGCCTCAGGTATAGCTGAGGCAAACTGGCGAAGGTTCTTAGTGAGATTAAAATCGTAGGTGTGAGTTGATTTGATTTCAACAGGTAGAGGTTGTCTCTGTTCATCAAGAATGAGATCTATCTCGAAACCTTTGGCATCCCGGAAAAAGTACAGGTTTGAGCGGCGTCCGGCATTGAAGCGACTCTTCAAGACCTCAAGCACTACGAGATTTTCAAACATGTTTCCAACCAGCGGGTCACGCCCCATCTGGGCAGGAGTCTCTATGCCCAGCAGGCTGGCGACCAGACCAGGCTCTGTAAAATAAATCTTCGGGGTCTTGGTCAACCTCTTGCCAAAGTTCCTGTAATAGGGGTGCAGGGTAAAGACAATATACGATGCCTCCAGCAGCGTGAGCCATTCCCGTAACGTGGTAGAACTCACTCCCACCTCACCAGCCATGGCAGACAAATTGACCACCTGCCCTACACGAGATGCCAGAAGCCTGACAAAAAGCTCAAACTCGCTTAAATTCCGGATATTGACCAGCTGCCGTATGTCTCTCTCAACATAACTGCGGAAATAATCGGAATACGCGTTTACCGGGTCAATTTTCTGCACATGCACGCGAGGCAGACCACCTTGCAACATGTACTCATCGCGGCTCAGCGCTATACCGGCACTCTGCAGCTCATGTAACGATAAGGGTAATAAATCAACAAAACCTGTACGCCCCGCAAGGCTTTGTGTCACCTTCTCCTGTAATTCCATCTGGACACTGCCGGTGAGAATATACATACCAGGTGTATCATTCTCATCAACAATCCCCTGCAGGTAACTCAACAGCTCAGGTGTATTCTGAACTTCGTCAAAAATACACGGAGCAGCGTGCAACGCCAGAAAGCCTACGGGGTCATCATAAAAGCGCTGCCGCTCATTATAATTCTCAAGGCTTACATAATCATACTCCGGATACAGATGCCGCGCGAGCGTCGTCTTACCAGACTGACGAGGACCGCAAATAGTGACCACAGGATAACTGCTCATCAGCTTTTGCAAATGAGGAGTAACGTCGCGCTCAATATACTGTTTCCCGTTCACAAGGAATATATTAGCAGACAGCGTGTAAAATTTCAAGTACAACTTGAAATTTTACACGCTGAAATATAACCAATTGATTACAAACGCGCCGCATCGGCACAAAAACGATGCGGCGCTGCAAAATCTGACAAGAACGGAAACTTAGTCCTTCTTCTCGCCGGCGATCCCCATGGTGTAGCCGTTGTACTCGCGGAAGTTGTACAGGGGCTGACCTTCGGGCACGGAGTAGCCGATGTTCTTGCGGATGGCGAGGAAGTCAGCGATACCGGCTTCGTTCACCTGGTTGAGCTTGCCGCCGTGCATGTCGGCGAAGAGAACCATCTTGCAGTAGGCATCAGCATTTTCCATGAACCACTCGGCTTCCTCGATGTGGCGGGCGCCGGTGATGACGCCGTGATTCTCCATGAATACCACGGTGCTCTGGTGGCAGGCCTTGGCCACGGCTTCGGCGGTCTCGGGGGAGCCGGGGGTGCCGTAGGGAGCCAGCGGAATCTGGCCCAGGAAGATATCGGCCTCGGGGTTGATGCCGTTCGGGGGCACCATGCCGGCAAAGAGGAAGGCATTGCAGCACGGGGGATGAGCGTGGATGCAGGCGTTTACGCCCACTTCCTTCATCATGGCGATGTGGGTCTTCACCTCGCTGGTGGCGGGACGGTAGCCGCAGAGCTGGCCGGCGTTCATGTCCACCATGCAGATATCGTCCACGGTCATAAAGCCCTTGGAGCAGAGCGTGGGGGAGCAGAGCACGAGGTCCTTGGCCACGCGCACGGACAGGTTGCCGCCGTTGCCGTCGACATACTCACGCTGCCAGAGGCGGCGGCCCATATCGACCATGCGCTCCTTGATAACGCGAATTTCAGGGCTGTTGAAGAAAGCATCGATTTCTTCGCGGGTCTGCGGGTCGTAGTTCTCCCAGGGGAAGATACGGTCCGGCAGAGCGGGTTTGATGTAGAGTTCGGGATTAGCCATACTAGCAATGATTAATTATTAGAGATTAGTGATTAATTGTAGAGAGCGGCGTAGGCGGCGCGCTGTTCGCCGGGGGTGATGGTGGTGTAGGTGATGCCGAAGGAATCGCGGCAGGATTCGGGGGAATCGAAGACGCCGGCACCGGCAAATGCGTACATGGCAGCCCCCAGCACTGTGCTTTCCGATACGTTGGAAATGCGGATGGGCAGACCAAGGATATCGGCGCGCATCTGGGTCCACACTTTGTTACGGGCACCGCCGCCCACCAGCAGCAGGTCGGTGGACTTGAAGCCACCCACCTTCTCCAGCTTCTCCAGGCGCTGCTTCAGGCGCAAGGTGAGGGCCTCCATGGCGGCGCGATAGATGTGGGCGCGGGTACGCCCCAGCACCAGACCCTGAATGCTGCCGGGCACGGCATCGCTGGGCAGGAAATCGGGGATAAGCTTCACGCCATCGCAGCCGGGGGCAATCTTCTCCGCCTCGGCATCCATGGTATCAAAGCTTTCACCGTTGTAGCAGGTGGCTTTCACCCATTCGATGATACCGCTGGCAATCCACTGCAGACCGGGATTGAGCAGACCTGTCTTGCTGTCGTATTCCACGGTAGCACCGGCGGCGTAGTCCTCGGATTCGAGACTGGCCTTGGCGGTGCGCAGCATCAGGATTTCCCAGGTGCCGCTGGAAAGGAAAGGCTGGTTCTCCTGCACGCCGCTGCCGAACAGGGCAAACTGCGTGTCGTGGCCAGTGGAAACAACCGGCACAGCATTCGGCAGTCCCAGCAGCTCACAGGCAGCGGGGGTAAGGGTGCCGATGGTTTCACCGGCATTCACCATGGGCGGGAAGAGGGACTTACTCAAGCCGATGGCGGCGAGAATCTCATCGCTCCAGTCGCCGGTGACCAGGTCAGTCATCTGCGAGGTACCGGCCATGGTGCGGTCGGTAGCCATCACGCCGGTAAGGCGGTGCGCCAGGATATTGGAAATGAAGAGCCAGGCGTGTGCAGACTCAAGAAGCTCCGGGCGATTTTCCTTGAGCCAGATGAGCTTGTAAATCGTATTGAAGGCAAACTCACCCACGCCGGAAATGGAGTTGAGCATAGCCTGGGGCATATACTCTGCCACGCGCTTCATGACCTCGGCCGTGCGCGGGCACTTCCAGGAAATGACTGGGTAAAGCAGTTCCCCTGCCTCGTTCACCAGCGCACCATCCACACCAAAGGTGGTGATGGTCACCGCCTTCACCTGGGCGGCATCAATCTGCGGCAGAATCTCGCGGGCACAGGTAGCCAGCTGGTTCAGAATGCGGTCAGCATTCCACACATGAAAATCCGGGTTCTCTGCCCCGGCATCAGTAGAATTGGGCTGGCTGGACTTAGCGACCAGCTGTCCCTTATCATCAACAAGAATGGCGCGTACATTGGTCGCGCCGCAATCTAAGCAAAGTACGTATGCCATATCAGGAAAAAAGCGGGCAAGCTGCCGGAGAGCTCTCCGGCAGCTTGCCCGCTTTTTTCCTGATATGGCATACGTACTTTGCTTAGATTGCGGCGCGACCAAT
>JAZRJB010000065.1:0-4906 GCA_045645565.1 Akkermansia sp.
TCGGAAAGTATTACTTCCCCTGCACGAACGCGGGTGTACCCCCAGTCGGTCGATGTTAGTTGCGATCTCTCATCGACTTCTCCGCAGGCTCGGATTTTACCCTGAACGCGTTCAATTTACCACAAAAAATTAACCGAGTAATGAAAGCTAGTGCGCAGCTGGCGCTGCGCAGGGATTTGGAATCGTGTAGGGGGCTTTCGCCCCAGTTACGTATCATGCCTGACGTACCAAAAAAGCTCCCCCTGGCGGAATCATACACGCCAGGGGGGGCTGTTTATACATTCTTTATATCAAGGCATCAGGGAACTGCCACCCAGATGGGGGAATCCGCTTCAAACTCAGGCCATTCCATGTGAATCTTGCCATTATCCTTCACGGCATGCTTACCCATCAGCGATTCCAGTGCGCCACGCTCGGGCATGGAGAAGTTCGTGCGGAAGATGTAAAATTTCTTACCACCGGAAACCTTACCGCTCTTAACAACGGGGTTGTTGGTCACATCTTCCCACATGAGTACGTAACCGAACTTACCACCTTCTTCCGTAACGGCAATTTCGATGGGATACACGGTACCTTCCTTAACACTGACAGTATCACCAGCGGTCAGACCACCGATTTCATTGTTCCAGGTGGGAATACCATCATACTTGATGAATTCGTAGTTTCTGTGGGCGCGGTCCTCACCGCTCTTGATGCGGGCCTTGTGTTTCTCATGATCACCGCCGGAAATACGCACCTTGCTCATATCGCCCTTCTGATAGGCAGAGGGCATACGATAACCAGCTTCAAGAACCACCTTGCCACCGAAGCGCACGCCGATGAAGTCGTCACCCGTGCCGACAAAGCGGATCTTACCGGTAATCGGTGCCTTCACCTTACCGCGGTATACCACGAGCCATGCAGCAGGCTTAACCTTCTGGACGCACTGGAATGCTTCAGGAGCCAGTGATGCATAAGCCATAGGCACAAAGAAGTTGGAAGCATACAGCTTGACAGGGGATTTGTAGTAGGGGGAGAGAACGCTCTGGCTCCAGGACTTCAGGTAGGAACTCACCGTGCGATAAAGCTCATTCGTATCAACTTTACCACCGGGGGCCACCTTGGTGGGGGCGCCACTCTTGCTCTGCTTAAGGTCGTACAGGGTACCTTCCAGGGCAGAACCAGCTGCCTGGCTGGAGCCCAGACCACCACCTGCATCACCCAGGTCATCGCCCAGACCAGTTTCCAGACCAATACCCACATCAATGGAGATGCCATCATCAGCGCTGTCATCCATGGGGATATCAATCTGAGCCATGGCCACAGGAGCAGCACCAGTAGACACAATCACGGAAGGAGCCACCGTATTAGACGGAGTGGAAGTCTTGGAGCTAAGCTGCGGGGTTGTGGGCACAGCACGGGGGGGGGCATCTTCTGCCGGCGGAACGTATGCCAGGAACTCAGCAGGGGGGTCCGACGCGAAAACGATGACGGTAAACGTCAGCGTCAAGCCGAAAGCCAGGGACAAAGCCGCAGCAGCACCGAAAGAGGAGAGCATACCGCGCGTTTTGGCGCGTTTGTACTCCATCTCGGCCTCTTCACTCATTTGAATATGCAATGCCATAACAGGAAAACGGGTTGTTTGCTGCATTGTTTCTAGCACAAACAACCCGCGAACGCGAGCATAAACTTCGCTTCAACTGTTACAAGTATGTTACAACAACCAGCAGCGCGCCAATGACCTGATACGAAAGCATCAGAATCTTCAATACTCCGGCGCAGGCACAAACTTGCAGCAGAAGACATCAACCCCGGCAGAATGCAAGTGAATATCAATGCAACCGGGGCGGTGATGCACGGTGTAGGCATCGTGGTCCTCCGGCGGGCGGGGAGAAAAACGGCCAATGCGGTCAGGCGCCAGAACAGCATTGCGCAACACACAGATGAGGTGCTGGTTGCTCATATCCAGCATGCGTTCGTAATCCGAAGTCGGCAGGGTCAGCAATGGTACATTCTTAGCGCTCACGTGCGCACTATACACGGCAAGCCCCGTTTCGTCAAGGGATTTTTAATCCCTGGTCTGAGCCGCGCCGGGCTGAGCCGTGCGGCGGAGTCTTAACTGACCACAGGCGGCATTGATATCATGCCCCTTCTCATAACGCATGGTCACGGGGATTTTCTCCGCCATCAACGCCCGGCAGAAAGCCTTGCAATCAGCCTCACTGGGGCGCACCCAGGGGAGCCCCTCCACCGTATTATAGGGAATCAGGTTCACCTTGGCATTCAAATCGCGGGCAATCCGTGCCAGCTTTCTGGCCTCTGGCAGCATGGCATTCACATCCTGTATCAGGATATACTCCAGCGTTATCATGTGCTTACCCGTGCGATTCCACTCACGCAGGGCAGGAATCAGCTCACCCATCGGCCACTTGCGGTTCACCGGCATCACCTGGGAACGCACTTCATCGCTCGCGCCGTGCAGGGAAACGGCCAGTCTCAGCGGTTTTCCGAAAGCCGCCAGGCGCTTCAACCCCGGCACATTGCCTGAGGTCGAAATAGTAATGTGACGCGCACCGATGTTCAGCCCGTGCGGGTCCAGAATCACCGTCAACGCAGCCAGCAGGTTATCCATATTCGCGAGCGGTTCTCCCATTCCCATGAACACCAGATTATCCACTCGCTCCCCGGCTATCTCCTCCGCTGCCAGAATCTGCCCCAGAATTTCTGATGCCGTCAGGTTACGGGTGAACCCCAGCAACCCGCTGGCGCAGAACCGGCACCCGAATGCACACCCCACCTGGGACGACACGCAGAGCGTAAGCCGGGAGCTGTGCGCCCCGCCCTGCCCGACAGCAGCCGGAATGATGACGGACTCCACCAGGTGCCCGTCCTGCATGCGGGAAAGGAACTTGCGGGTCGTGCCGGTCGTGCTCTCACTAACCTCCACCACCTGAAGCGGGCGCAGGCAGAACCGCTGCGCCAGCTCCGCCCGCAGCGCAGGCGGCAAATTACTCATCTGCTCAAACGAATCTACGCGGTGCTTCCAGATCCACTCCTGCAGCTGGGTAGCGCGGAACGGTTTATGCCCCATCGGGGCGAGCAACTCCACAAGCGCCTCGCGCGTATATTCGAGCAGACAATCCATAAACTTAAAGCAGGGTATTCACATACTCCTCCACCCGGAAGGGGATAAGGTCATCCTTACCCTCACCCACGCCGAGGAAAACAGGGGAAATCTGCAATTCATCCTGAATGGCAACCGCCACACCGCCCTTACCAGAACCATCCATCTTGGTCACCACAACGGCAGTCAGCGGCGTTGCCTTGTGGAACTCCCGGGCCTGCATCAACGCATTACCACCGGTTGTTGCATCCACCACCAGGTAACAAGCCTGGGGCGCATCCGCATCCTGCTTCGCAATGGAACGGCGGATCTTGGACAACTCCTCCATCAGATTATGGCGGGTATGCAGCCGACCCGCAGTATCGCAGATGAGGTACTCAGCCCCTTCGTTCAGCGCGCGGGCATGCGCCTCATAACAAACGGAAGCCGGGTCCTGGTTCTCACGCCCCTTATACAGCGGGACCTTCAGCCGCGTTGCCCAGCTTTCCAGCTGCTCCACCGCCGCCGCGCGGAACGTATCTGCCGCAGCCAGCAGCACCTTGTGCCCCCGTTTCTGTAGCAAATGAGCCAGTTTGGCGCTGGTCGTGGTCTTACCGGCACCATTCACCCCCACCATCATGATAACCACCGGCTTGCCAGGCTGCGGCGCAGGCAGCTGGGGCAATTCTGCCGGGAATGCCGCGCGGAGCTGGGCCTTGATGTAGTCTGCAATATCGCAGGCATCCTGGGAATCCTGCTCCTGCAGCTCCTCAATCAGCGGGATCACGCGCTTCGCCCCGATATCAGACGATATGAGGTCTGCCTCCAGCTCATCCCAGTCAATCTCTGGTTCGCCGAGGAACTTATCTATCAGACGGGTAAAAAAATGTGCCATGAGCGTTTACTTCTGAGCTGCAGCCGCAACCACGCCGTGAATGAACTGAGCGCTCTTGGAGCCGGAATACTCATTGGCCAGGGCGGTCACCTCAGATACCACAATGGGCACATCAAGCCCATTCTCCTGCAGCTCGTACAGGGCAATGTAGAGGATGCACTTATCCACGAGGTCCAGACGCTCAATGGAATAATTCTTCAGCAGAGCCTCCAGGCGGGGTTCCATAAGCGGGAGATGGGCAATGATAGCCAGGGCCAGCGTTTCCACCGCCGGACGCAACTCCGCAATGTCCTTATCCATGCGCACCAGGCCGGCGTATTCCTTATTGCCTTCCAGGGACTGCAGGTCACTCAGGGACTCACAGACGTCAAACATGCGGGCGCGGCGGTTCATGACAGAGGCCAGTGCGTCCAGCTGCTGGCGGTAAAGCGGATAATCCGCAAAACGAGGCATGATTTCAGCCCCGAGGCGCTTCACCACCGTGGCCAGGCGCATCACATCACCCGCGCAAAGCACCAGCTGGTCCGTCGTATCACGGCGCTTATCTGCGCAGCAATACTGCAGAGCCTTCACAGCTGCATCAAAATGAGAAGACTGGTTGGCATAGCGCTCAATATCCTCCCGCAAACCAGCCGTTGTCAAATCTGCGTGCATGAAATTCTCCAGATTCTGCACACGGTCTGCCAGCAGGCGGGCAGAATCTGCCGTTGCGCGGCTGGCGTGCAGCAAGGCTTTGGCACGGGCCGTGCGCAGGTGGTCCACCTCTTTCTCCTGGGCAATCGACCAGAACACGGACGGCTCCACCGGCTGGGAACCATTAGCAAGATAAGCGTACAGGTAACTCAGCGTCCCCTGGCGCACTTTACTACGGGAAATATTCATCAAAGTCGGATCGTAGCCATGTCGTTCTGTGAGCCAAGGAGTTGTGT
>JAZRJB010000066.1:0-44490 GCA_045645565.1 Akkermansia sp.
CAGGGCATAGTGCGCATAGTTCTTCTGCGTAGCGGCTTCGCAGATAGCCGTCTCCAGATTTCCATTAACACGACCATGGGCAATGAGTCTACCCTGTTTTTCCTTTATCTGTTCTTCTGTCAGAAATCCGGATTGATAACGCACGAATTGCAAAGGCTTTTTATCGTTCCGTGCATTCCACATGCTTACCAGCTCCCGGGTTAAGGGGAAGTACAGGATGCTTTCTTTAATGTGAGGGCGGGGCGAATAGCCAAATGTATTCCCCCAGTCTCCGTCTTTCAGATTGTATGATTCGAACACCGCCACACGGGGGCGCACATAGTATCCGGGTAGCTTCACATAGAGCACATCCTCGCAGCTGTAAACCTCATATCCCGGTTTGTCTGCATCGTAAAGCTCGAATTCTTGCTTTCCAACGTAATCCGGCAGCGTATGTAAGGCCAGCCGGCACGAGCTCAGCCCCACCGCCGCAAGGCACAGGGCTGTGGTGGCAAGGATTCTGGAGAAAATTGTCTTCATTATCATCTATCTACTTTGCTTATTCTTGTGATTAACAAGCTGATATCAAGATGTTTAAGTTACTTTTTGAGGATACGTCGACCTGTGTGGTCATATTTCTCGGGAAGTCTTTGCTTTATTATTAGTAACTTTTTGTAGCTATACAACAAGAGAACGCTTATTAACACACCCACACAGGAGGCGACAAAAAGGTTATCCATAACAGATACAGCTCCGGTTTTACCTACAGCCATAAATCTTGCCCCACCTATGCAGAATAATACATTAAGAATAAAAAACAAATAAAAACAAAACGTATGCATAATTTTTATAATGAGATGTTTATTTTTGTTACGTGTATTATATCAATTCCGCCCCCTCAGTTCAAGCGTGGATGGCATTTTGTTGCGCGTTTCCTGCCGAGAATCCATCATACGAAGAGTTAACTCCTCTTTTTGTTCGTGACGTAGCGCAGTACAATGGCAATCATACCGGGAACCAAGGTATATGTCCAGGTCATCCAGTTATGCTCCGAGTAGGGGAGAAGCAAAAACGCACTAGCCACCAATGCACTGAGCAGCATTCCCGTAAAGAAGGAAAAGCAGATTGCCCGCACCCATCCCCGTTTCTGCAACATCAGCACGCCCGGAAGCAGGCACAGTGTTATCGCCCCCTGTAAGCAAAGAATGTAGAAACAGTATTCCCAGAACGGCATCAGCAGCAGCCCCATTGCAGGACGCTTCCGAGACCATTGTTGGTACTGCTCCTCTCCGCGAATGAGCCCGCAGCCATCACCTGTTAGGTCCAGCACGTTGCCATACTGGCGGCCAACGGCATGACGAACACCACGCCAAGGTGATGGAATCCAAGAGTATTTGAAAACAGCCTTAGGGGCTGCCATGTTGGATGTATCATCAGTGTGGAGAATAATATCATGCTTAGTGCGAGCTACCACGAGATTCTCCCACTCCCCCGGGAGAGTCAACTCAGCAGGATTGATGTAGTGAAGTCCTAAATCTTCCCAGAAGCCCTCCCGAACCTTTAGTGAGTAGGCTCCAGCTTTCACTTGTGAAGCGAGAATCCATGATTCCTGAATACCATGCAATGCATGGTAGTTTATGTTTATTCGTCCCCGGCTTTGTGGCCGATAAAAACGATACAGAGCTATGGCATTCTCCCTGCTCAGCCCGAAAGTTTCATCCGTAAGCGGTCCTCCCTCGGCAACTAACTCGGTAATCCGCATCTTGACCAGCTTACCTTCCAGCTCCGGATTCACCTGCTCAGGCGCAACTTCATATACGGGCTCGCTGCTCAGGCTCTGAGCAATATCAGAATACATAGTACCGGCAATGCAAATGCATACCAGAGCAGCAAGAGCAAGCAACAGAGCAGCAGCCTGCTTCAAAAAGCCATGACCGCCATTCGAACGGACTGTTTTTTCGTTCTCTATCTGTTTTAGCGACATGTTATAATCTCTCCTTACACCTATGTTAACACATCTCGCCGCCGAATCCGCAACAAAATATGCAAAAAAGTTGATTTTTCTGCTATAAAGACGTTCAGGCGGGCATTTTGTTGCGCGTTTCCGCGTTTTTGTTGCCGATGGCGCAAAAATACACTCCGGCTCCCCGTTGATACGTCGTGACAGGCTGCAAGGGGTGGATAATGAGCCGGTGGAGCCCTAGGTCAGACTAGTTTTGCAGTCAGTCCGGGTGTATCGCAGAGTAGCCTGAGTGGTGTTTTATGCGTTATCCTTTTCCCGACGAGCAAATATCGGTTTTCTGCGTACTTAAGCTCTTTACATTAAGTTAATTCTTAGCTATTATGCTTAGGGGGATATTATAAAATGCACGCTGAGAAATGCAGTAAGATATGGTCATGGTGGATTCCTGCGCTGTTGGCGCTGGTTTCTGTGCTGGGGATGTGGGGAGTGTATGAGATGATGTTCGCGATGCGGGAGACCGCTGATATCAGCGGCGAAGGCATGAATGCCGAACCGTTGCTGCTGATGTCGTTCCTGCTGTTGTTGCTGATTTTTGTCTACGGCCTGGTGTGGCTGGTGGTTTCCATTGTCATCTGTGTGCGGCAGAGGTGCTGGTGGTCGCTGCTGGGGCGCCTGGTCCTGGCGTCCGCAACATGGAGCGTCTGGGGCGGCTGTCTTCTTTTCCTGGTCATGCTCTGGGCAGGAGGCGGTCCTAATCCCTTTGCGGATAATCTGCAGCTGCCGCCAGGGCGTGAGCTGGTGTGCCCGCGCGGTATGGATGGGGCAGATGTTGCCCCGGAAGATGCTCGTGCTGCCCGGGTGAGGGAACTGTGTGCGCTGCGTCCCCGGTTGCCGGAGCCGGTGGAAAACCCGGCAGAGGTGCCGGCACTGCCGCATACGGAAAAACTGGCGAAGGAAGCGCCTGAACTGCTGCACCAGTATGTGATTCGCAGCCTGTATGCAGAGGCGGTGAATCCCCGCTTCGTATCTGCGATTCTCTATAATGGGTACCAGCGAGCCTATCTGTGGCATGCTGAGTCGCCCGAAATGAATCAACTTGTGGAACCGGTGGTTGCACAGGGGGCAATCGACCTCGGCAATGGCTGGAAATGGCGCTACGACAAGGCGGTGGATGCGCAGGGCGATGCTGCCCGGCTGGAGGCAGAGCTGGCACCGCTGGCGGAGACCCCCACCATGGAGCAGCTGGACTCCATGCTGCCGACCGTGCCGGAGGTGCCTTTCTTATCGCTCCGGAAGGATTGGGATTACGACCATGATGGTGAGTCCTGTTATGGTGCTCTGCTGGTTGTGCCGGCAACGTATCCGATTGGCCAGTTTACGCTCAAGGCATACGAATCCACCAGGAGAAAGCATATCCGTTTCCGTAATATAGACTTTGAAAACAGCCAGAGGAAATCCTGCTTCTGGGATATGCGTGTGTACAGTGGCCGTAAGGGGCAGTATTATGGATCCGTTTGGGAGATCTGGTTCACCCCGGCAGACGGTGGAGATGCACGCTGCGTGGCGACCCAGGAATTCCTGATGATGGGAAATTAAAGACAGATACTTTTCGGGAAACAGACCCAATCTCTTTACAATCTGATGTCAACCAGAGTTGAAGCCGTGTCTGCAAATTATTCAGGAATCTTCTTTCACCGTGGTATCTCCCGCATCGGTCATGATGGTTCTCAGGCGGTTGATAGCAGCATCCGTTCTCACATTTGTGACATGATGAACATGACACCCCCAGTCAGAAACAATGCCGCTCCCGCCAATACTGAGCCGCAGGCAATAACAAGGGTGATGAGCGCAGAGCGCAGCCAGCTCTGCTTGGTATAAGCCCGGCTTATCCACAGCGGAACCATAGCCACCAGGGTATACAGAATGGCATGGCTGCATTTTAACCAGATGGGGCTTTCTTGCGGAGCTGAGGGGGTGCCTTTGAACACAAGCCAGACGTCTGCCGGGAGAATCACGCAAAACACGAGCAGTAAGCAGAACAGACTGGATAAGAATACGCGTAGAAGCCCCCGCCAGTTGCCAATACTCCCCACGGTAAAACCGATGAGGCAAATGCCCATGTAAGTGATAGGCAGCAGCAGTAGCACGAAGACAAATGCAGATAGCATTCCTGCAGGATTGTGGGCTAACAGAGGAGTTGGTATCATGGGAAGACAGGAATCAATGAATGAAGTGGAAAAATCATTACGGGAGCAGCGGATTGATACGGAAATGAACTGTTAACTATGTGGGGAGATTGCATGCGCAAGGTTGGTTCTGTAATCATGGTTACCAGGGTGTCAGTTGCATTCAGGTGTCAGTGAGCCCCACCCGCGTGGCGTAGCGTTTCACCAGCAGTGCGCCGTATTCACGGTAGCTCAGCTTACCTGCAAAATGGGCAGCGTATTCATCCAGCTCCCAGGGTAGGAAGACATTGCGCCCAAAACAGGCGTGTTCATCCTCATCCACGCGATCAAGGTTCAGGAAATCGGTCAGGCATTGTTGCTGTGCAGGGGACAACAGCTGCATCTGCTCGCGCATATAATCGATATACTTGTCATCCGGCTTGCAGCCCGGGTACGTCTCCACCACGCCATGCAAGGTTCCCGTCATGAAACGCGGAAGTAGGAAACGATAAGCCTCTGGCCCGGCATAACTCAAGGAAAAGGAACAGGCAAAAAGCAAATCGTCCGGAATGGCATGCCAGTCATCGCGTTCCTCATGCATTGCCAATACAGCCTGCGCCTCCTTGCTTACATAGTCATCCTCTGCTTCTCCGGACAGCAGCACCCGTTCCTCCTGGTGGCAATGCACCCCGGCAAAGGCTTCCTCAATCTCATTTTCCAGCTTTTGCTGCAAAGGCGTCAACGCCATGGCGTCCGGTCGATACGCCCGGCGTCTGGATTCTATTCTGGACAAGAATGAGGCAGCCTCCGCTAAGGCTTCCCGGCTGTGGAACCTTTCAGCCTCAGCACCGAACACTCTCGCTTTCTGCTTTAGCCCTTGCATTGCCATGCTTACAGATTAACACAAACGCCCGGCAGGTTCAAGGGCGCTGGTGCTTTTTTCAGTCCTCCGTGAATGCTGGCATTTACCAGGAGCAAATCCGGGAAAACGGATTGACTACGGTGCACGCCCGTGCTATAAATGGCTTACCTTGTGAAGCTGGATGCCAGCTGACGATTGACCCGTGATTTTCTAGCCACTACTTTACTATGTTCCATTATCTGAAGCAATGCGGCATTATGCTGGGGATAGTATCCTGTCTTTCCTCCGTACCCCAGGCACAGGCTGCGAAGCCGGACTCAATCGCTGATTTCATCAAATCCAGCCGTCGCGGGTCGGGGATTGTGGTAAATACGCCCAAATATGACCAGAAGGCAAAAGTGTTCTTCCTTTTTTACCTGGGGTACAATGCGCACCAACAGGATAAGCTGGAGTCCATTACCAAACCGTTTATCCCAGTATGCAAGAAATTGACCGGCAGTGGGGCAGAGCTGGTGATGTACCTCGATTTCCCGCCTGAACAGATAGAGAATGCCGCAAAGAACAAGAAAGGTAAAACCCGCCGCAATGAGTCGACCGAGAAGCGCACGCTGAGCATCAAGTGCCCGGTGATCAATGTGTTCCACAGCGAAGCGCGTGAGGCATTGTTCAAAAAAGACGCGCGTGGCAAGGAGCAAAGCTATGGTACATACGATTTGCGAGCAACGGATGCCAAGGGAATTCCGCTGGCCTATTTCAGCTATGAAAATGGCGAAATGATGATGCGCGATGCCTCGACCGGGGAAAAGATATCCATTGGCACTGGCAGCTATACGGGCAACGAGTGGGTGGCCCCGGCTATCCTAGCTTCTTACCAGGACATGGTCGCAAAAGTATCTCCGGCGGCGGAACCCTCTGAATCCGGTGATGGCGCGGAGGTTCAACCCAAAAAGAAGACTAAAAAGAAATCCGCCAAAAAGCGCCAGAGTAAGGATTGAGAAAAGCTCAAGCGGCTCAGCGCGGAACCTCCCACAGTTTGCGTTAAATCTTCAGCGGAAATGTTGAAGCTATCCGCTTATTCCGCCTTGGTTTGCCTACTGTAAGCGATACCTCACTTTACGGCCTGAAATATGCCACCCCTCCTATGGCTACACGTGGAGACTGATGCGACTTCTTTCACGCTTTCTTGTGCATACGTCGGCACGCTTTCTTGAAGAAGAATATTCCATTTGCTACACCTCAATACTCCGCATTGATAAGGAAGTGCTTGAAAATGATATCCCTAAACCTAGACTGAAGGATGTACAAGGCGTATTGATAGATGAAAAGTTCCTTGGTGCCAGCCAGGGATTTGAGACGGTCTGTCTGAATGCTGCAACTGGTGAGCCTTTGGAAATGGTAAGAGGCAAGGACAGCCATTGTCTCGATAACTTCTTCAACAGATATGCGCTTGAGCAATTCATGAAAGAAAAACGCTACGTGTTGCTTAGAGGCAGAGAGAATATCAGCCAGGACGCAAGAGCAACATTGAGGGAGCTGAGCGCTCTCAATCGGGACCTTTACATTGGTTACCTGCTTAAGGAACAATTCAGGCAGGTCTTTCAGACGAAAGAAGTAAATACTGCAACACTACGCCTTATTCTCTGGATAAAAATGTGTATGATAAGCAACGTTAGGATTTTGAATAACTTTGCCAGGAAAATCAGCGAGCAATTTAACGAGGTTATAAATGGTATTCGCTACAAAATAAACTCGGCACGAATAGAATCAGCCAACGCTGCCATCAAACGGATACAGGCCAAGGCCTGCGGTTTGTTTGATGAGCGGTACTTGTTCTTGAAACTACGGCAAGTTCACTTCCTGAGGCTTCAAAGAATGCACAAAACCGCTCGTACCTTCTACCAGCAAATCTGAAACAGACCCGTCATAATTGAAAATGTTTTGACATGCCATAGATTTGGTGTAGTATATGAGATACTTATACCACCTTTTTCGCATTATTGTATGAAACGCACATTAGCTCTTTCCCTTATTCTGGCTGCGTTGCTGTCTCCTATCCATGCAGCGGAGTGGAATTCCTCTACCTCTGGTGACCAGACTGTTGCCGAGAATGTGACCGTGACGGATACTGCCAATGTAGGTAACATTACCTTTACCGGCGATTCTGTTGTCTCCGGCTCCGGCAGCATCGGCGGCAGTGGCAATATCACCGTGAACAGTGGTACCGTGGTGTTCGATGGTGTATCGAGACCGAACAGCACGGGCAATATCACCATTGCCTCCGGCGCTACGCTTGAAATCAAGAACGGTGCAAAGCTTCTGACAAACGGCTGGCACAATGCTTCCTCCGTGGTCACGGTGAATGGTACACTGAAGGTGGAGGCTCTTAACTACGGTGGCAGCTTAGGTAATCTGCATGATAACATCGGCATGCAGGATTACACCGAATCTCTTGTGGTGAATGACGGTGGCCGTGTGGAAATCACGGAATCTTGCAAGGCTTCAATCGGTGCCCGCCTGAATGGCTGGGGGGCGTACTTCACCTTTGCCGTGGCTGACGGTAAGTCATTCTCCTGGGAAGCCTCCACGAATGGCAGGGTTCTGACCCATGATGGTGCCGGTAGTGTGCTGGTGCTGGAGGCTGGAGAGGGCGCCACCTTCACGCTCGGCAAGAATATCGGCACGGGCTTTTCGATTAACAAGAACGGCGCGGGCACCTTGGAGCTCAACAGTACGCTTCATCTGGATAGCGGCAGACGCATCAACATCAACTCCGGCACGGTGAAGTTCGGCGATAGCGCCCGTATCACCTCTGCTGGCGATGGATTCTTTGTGGGAGCCGATGCTGCCATGGACCTGGACGGTAAGGGCGGTATCAGCGGCCAGGCTGTCACGGTGGATGGCGCTGTGCTGAACGGCCAGAACAATGAGATGAACATCACCCTGGGCAGCACGGGCACTTTCAGTATTTCTGATGACGCCACCTACGGCTATTCTGGCAGCATCGTTCTGGCGGAAGGGGCAGAGGTAGATCTGGGGGATTACATCTTCTACAACACCATTGATATTTCTGCCGGTGGCTCGCTGCTGAATGCCTCCAACCATCGTGGTACGGTGGTGCTGGGTGTGGATGATGAGGGGATGACCTATCTGGATTCTGATACCCTGGTTGCTTATAGCAGCAGTCTGGCTTCCACTGGTTCTGTGGCTGCTGAACTTACGCAGGATTTTGTTTCCGAATCTCCTGATTTCGAATTGTTGAAAGGGCGTTTGTATGCGGACGGGGCTATCTCCATCGCCGGTACTGGGGAAGAGTCTGTCACCATCGATGGGTACACGACTGAATTTGGTGCGGTGAGTGCGCAGGGTGGGGATATCGATATCTGCGATGTGCTGAATGTCACCTTGAGCAATAATGCAGCAACAAACAGTACCACAGAGGATTGGATTCGCGCCGGTGCCTTGAGTTCTACCGGGGCTGTCAGTATTGCCGCCTCCGGGGATGTTGTCATCTCAGGAAATTCCAATGCTGTCAATTCCACCTCTGCCGGCGCCATTTATGCCTCCGGCGGTGATTTGACGATTGAGGCTGCCAGCATTACTGTGGAAAATAATACTACGGGTACCGGTGCCGGGGACGATTTTTCCGGTGGAGCCTTGCGAAGCAGTGCAAGCATTTACCTGACCAGTACTGAGGGAGATATCGTGATTGCCGGGAATACGGCAGATTATTCCGGTGGTGCCTTGTATGCAGAGGGTGGTGTGGAAGTTGCGTCGAGTCAGAATGTTTCCCTTACCGGGAATACAGCTGAGCTGGGAGATGGTGGTGCCATATACAGCCTGGAAGACGTCGTCATCACGCCAGGTGAGGGTGGAGCCGTTTCCATTTCCGACAACAAGGCAGAGCTTTATGGCGGTGCCATTTACAGCGCGGGTTCTGTATCACTGAGTGGCGGGCCCATGGAAATCAGCGGCAACACTGCTGGCTCTGGTGGTGGTGCCATTTATGCTGAGGGAGATGTTAACATCAGCGCGGATGCGGGGGATATTATTTTCTCCGGCAACCAGTTGGCAGATGGTACGGCCAACGATATTGAACTCTGGGGTGGAAGCGCTAACCTTTCTGCCACTAACGGTTACACGCTGGAGTTGCAGGGTGGTATCACCTATGCCGGAGAAATCAGCATTACCACCGATGCTGACTCGGCGGTGAAGCTGGGGGGCCCCAGCAGCACGGAGTCATTCAGTATTTCAGAGGGGCGTCTGGTGGGTATCACCGGGGAAGATGGCACCCCTGCCACCATTAACGTAAGCACGGCTGTAACCCTGAATTCCGCTTGTCTGCAGGATGTTTTCCTGGTGGATGAATACAGCGAGGCAGCTCTGACCAGTTTTGACAGTACCTATGTGTTCAACGACATCACCATCATGGAAATGGAGACACTGGAATCTGATGCCCTCTGCATCACTTCATCTGTACCGTTGCTGAATGGATTTGCTACCATAGAAGGTGAGCTTGCCATCAGCTTGAGCGTGGATTTCCTGACCGGTGCTCTGGCTGCTGCTGATGGCGCGGACATGGATATTGTGCTGACCCTCTGCCTTGACAGCTCTGAGATTACCGGCGAAGGGTTCACCTTTACCCTGGATGCCGCCACGGTGACATTGCTTGAAGATAGCGGACTGGTGGAATACGGCTTCTATGATGCTGAAGGAAACCTGCAGGATATGAGCAGTGTGACTCTTTCTGAGGCTGGTACCGTGGTCTTTGCTGTGAAGCAGAATTCTTCCCTGATTCCGGAACCGACCACGACCTCACTCAGCCTGCTGGCTCTCAGTGCACTCTGCATGCGTCGCCGTCGCCAGAAATAATAAACTTCTCCCTTAACAACTAACTTACACAGAAAATATGAACAAATACTTTTATCTCCTCCCCATGTTGAGTCTGCCGCTGCAGGCTCTCACCGTGGAAACCCGTGCCACACATGGTGTGTTCTATGCTGGTCTCGAGAAACAGGTCTGCCTGCAGATTCAGGTGAAGGCTGACGCTTCCGAATCCGGCCAGAAAATAAGTGCTCTTTCCTTTACAACGGGCAAGAGTTCGAAGAAAACGGACATTACCAAAGCACGCCTGTATAAGAGTACGCGGAATTACTTTACTCTGAACACGGGCGATACGAACACCAAGGCATACCAGGTGGGGGAAGTATCCGCCACCTCCGGCTCCGGCACGTTTAATAGCCCCGATATCACACTTACGGAAGGTACCAATTATCTCTGGCTGGTGTATGATATTGCGTCAAACGCCAAAGGCAGCAACAAGATTGACGGCGTGTGTACCTCTGTAAAAGTTGGTGGCTCAGAGGTAAAGCCCGTGGCCAAAATGGGCTCCAATGTGAAGAAACGAGTATATGGTACCGTGTATCCCTTCAAATACCGCGTGGTGCCATATTATCGCACCAAGTGGATTATGGGTTGGGGCGGTCATACCCTGACTTCTAATCATTTCAAGAGTTATACCGATATTATTCATTTCGCGTATTCGATTGACAGCTCCGGTGCAGTGGTGCCCCAGTGGGATACGCACCATGGAGAGGGCAATGCTGTGGGCAACCAGAACAATGCCACGGCTCTGGAGTTTCTCAAGAAAACGCGCGGTACGGCAAAATCGCTCATTATTGCAGGCATTGGTCACATGGATAGTGGCATTGCCTCGTTCTACAGAAGCTGCAGTACTCGCGAAGAGATGAAAGCAGTGGCTCGTAACATAGCTAAACTTTTGCTGGATAATGGTTATGATGGCGTTGATATTGACTGGGAGTACCCGGGTGTTTCCAGTGGTAATACAAGCCAGGATTGGGAGTACCATACCTACCTGGTGGCAGATTTGCGTGAAGAACTGGCTGGCGCCAGCCTGTCTATCAGCATTGCTTCATCTGTGGGGTATAAGACCCCTTGGCACGATGTGTCTGACCAGCTGGATTACCTCAATACCATGAGCTATGATGACTATGCAGACAATCACGCCTCCATGTGGCTTTTCCAACGCGACTGCCGCGACCTTTGCCAGAACACGTTGAAGATGCCCAAGGTGAAGATTGTGGGCGGCTTGCCCTTCTATACCAACCGCCAGCGGGCGATTGCTGACCAGTGCGGCTGGAATACGGTGGTATCTCAGCATCCCAACATTTCGCCTGCTGCCAACGAGGCTGTGCTGACCGTGGGTAATGGCTCAGCCGTGCATTCCTTTAATGGCCCGAACCTGATTAAGGAAAAGGCTAAGTGGGTGAAGGATAACGGCTATGGCGGCGTGATGATCTGGTCTAGCGATAATGATGTGCCCCTGACACACAAGATGTCTCTGGGTAAGGCATTGTTCTCCGTTCTTAAGCAGACGAAGCGTTAAACATAAGAAATCCTGATTCTGATGGCCTGGCGGGCGGGGGGCTTCCCCGCCCGGCAGGTTCTTTAGAAATGGCGTACGATGAGAGCAACTGGCCCACGAGGAATGACAAGCAGGAAACGCTACCCGGGAGGGTTTGCTCTTGTGGCTTCGTTGACCTTGCTGGTGCTGCTGGCGCTGCTGGCGTGTGCCATGCTGGCGCAGATTGCCTCGGTAAACCGCTTTTCTGTGCATGATGTAGTGGTGACCCAGGCGCGGCAGCAGGCCCTTATCGGGCTGGATGCGGCGATAGCGGAACTGCAGGAAGCCTTGGGCCCGGACCAGCGCATTTCCGCCAGTTCATCCATATTGGATGAGACCGGGGAAAAGGTGCCGCCCCACCTGCTGGGTGTATGGAACAGCTGGGATGCGCCCCTGTATGGCAGGCGGAAGGATGGCAGCCAGATACGGGATACCTATACCCCGGGCCGCAGGAAGATGTTCCGCCGCTGGCTGATTTCCAGCCGGGATGCAAAACAGACATGGGATATGGACGCTGCTGCCGAGTTGAGCTGTCGCAAACCCGGCGAAAGGATATGTATGCTGGGTGAGGGCACGCTCGGGCGCAATGCGCCCCGCAGCCACTATGTGTATGCAGATTTGCTCTATATGCCGCTGGGTGAACATACGCGTGGCGCTTTTGCCTGGTGGATAGATGGTGAAAATCAGAAGGCAAAGATTTCCATATCCGGAGCCCCTGTATCGAGCTCCCCTATGGCGGCATTGCGGCGCACATGGGACACACCGGCAGCCATGTTGCTACAACAGGGTAAGCCTGTAGTGACGGGAGAGGCGGATAAGCTGGTGAGCGAAGCCAGTATAGCGCTGGTGGGTGGAAAGGCGGAAGCAGAATCAGGGTTCACTGACTACACAACAAGCTCTTATAGCTTGCTGACCAATGCGGCACATGGCGGGTTGAAACAGGACCTCTGCCTCCTGTTGAATAAAAATAACCTGGATAAAACCGAGTTTGCACCAGGTGAAAACAGTGATGCTCCCCTGGTGCCGGAGCGGTGGCTGCCGGAGCGAAGACGGCGTATTCCCATAGGCTCCTGGCAGACATTACATGCCTACTACAACTGCTGGCCGAATGCCTCACAAAAGGATTCTCTGCTGACCACGCGCATCATCGGAGCTCTGCCGAATCATTATACACGCCTGGGCGGCAGTGTGTTTGACCAATTCCTGCGATATGATGCAAATGCTGAGGGTTCCGGAAGTACCTATCTTGATTCGAAGTCTCGCCAGAATGGCAATACAGGAGCAGGGTATGCCCGCAATCCGGTGATGCTGGGGTACCTCTGCAATGTTGCGCTGGGTATGAAAAAGGTAGAGGAGGAGTCTTATCAGCTTTGCCTCTACTACACACCGATGATGCTGTGGTGGAACCCCTACAATGTGCCCATGCGCATAGCCGGGCGCCGCATGTGGGCGGTTGCGGCCCCCTTCAAGACCATGCCGCTGGAGACTTATGCCAATCTTGATTATTATGGCGGGCTCCAGTGGTCATCCTATGGGATGGTGCGACCCAGGGAGGCTGTTCTTCGAGGGGTGCGGGAAATCCGTCCGGGAATGGGAACAATGAGTTGTCTGGACGGGGGCGAGTTTTTTCAGAATTCGTTAAGCAATGCAACGGAAGATATCGTATTCAGTCCCGGAGAGGTCTTGATTTTCACTCCTGGAAGACAGAAAGCTGGTGCGGAGTCCCCGGCGGAAAATCTTCCTGGCAGCAATCCATGGGTGCCGGGGTTTCACGCTGGTAATGTGGCGGCGTGGTATTCACCTCTGTATAGGGCGAGCGGAGTGTCGCCGCAGCTGGCTCGCGGTACGGCGCTGAGTCTGCGCCTCTTCAGTTCTCCCAATCGATTGACGGACGGACTGCTGATGGCTGATGGTAATCCCGCCTGCATGACGATTGCGAATGGCTTTGGCGGCATTTCATCTGCTGAGGTGAACCCTCATCCCATGGATTCTGAGCTGCCCGATATCAGTTCGGTAGATGGCAAGCATATCCATTCTCCACAGCGCTTTCTGCTGGATTGGTACAGCCCTGTGCTGGGTGATGGTAACCGGATTATCGCAGATGCGTTGCAGTGGTATGGTGCAAGCTTTCAGAATGAAGTCGGTCAGCCTTATTATGTGGCCTCGCTTGGGATTATTGCAAAATCTGCTGAAGGCTCGGCCGATACTCTGGCATATCCGGGCATAGATTTTCGCACCAAGCTCTGGCAGCACTCAAGCCCTGCATTCTGGGGAGCCTCGTTAAGCAGGGCAGACCACCAGCAACGCCAGTATCACCCGTATCAACTAGCCATTCTGCCGGTGGGAGAGGGGATGATGGCTTCTCCCATACCTTCGTTGGGGCGCAACGGCGTATTAGGTGTGACGAACGGCGGTGAACAGGTGTCTTTTGCCTCCGTATTGGAGCTACCGGTGCATCCCCCATTTTCGCTGGCTGGCTTTGCCGGCATGCGCTTGCAGCCCGGCTGGTTTCAGAATGCCGAAACGACCAATACCCCGCAGAAGGCATTGCAGCGCATGCAGTATCAGTCCGGAGTGCCGGGCGTGGGCATAGGTAATGCATTTGCAGATCCCTGTCTGCCGCCGGATAAAGTTTATTATCTCCATGAGAAAGAGAAGGAAGAAGGAGCTGATAACCTGGAGCCGCAGCTGCAGGATGAATTTTATGACCATGCCCTTCTGATTAATGATGCCATGTGGGACCGGTGGTTCTGCTCCTCTGTTTCTGATATGCCGGGAGATGATGGTAAGTATGTCATCCCGGCTCAGTATACCCTACAGCAGTTTCTGGAGGGGCGAAGCGCGTTGCCGGTCTCGCGCTATGTGCGCCCTTTCTCGTCCCATGATTCAAAGGCAGCGCTGAAACGTATCATGGCGGGAGATGGATGGAAAATCATTGCTGCACATCTGATGGTAAACGGCGGTTTTAATGTGAACAGCACCTCTGTTGCGGCATGGAATGCTGTGCTTCAGGGGCTGGCCTCCCGCAAGCTGGTGACCGGCGAGGGCGGAAAGATGCGCTTTGTGGAGCCGGGAAAGAAAGCGGTTGATGTGGTTTTCTCCCGTTTCATGCTTTCCACCACGGACAAGAGTACCGATTCCACAGGCTGCTACAGTCCGATGCAGGGCTCGGCAGAGTTCCGCGGCGATGCAACTTTCGGCACAACGGCCTGGAGCGAAGTGCGCCTGCTTAAGCCGGCAGATATCACCAGGCTGGCAGAGGAAATGGTGCGCCAGGTACGAGCCCGCGGGCCGTTCCTCAGCCTGTCTGACTTCATTAACCGCCGTCTGGATGAAAAAGGCGGTGAACACGCGCTGAAGGGGGCATTGCAGGCTGCTATTGACCGCACGGATATCAACCGGGACTTCCGCGAGGTGCAGGTCACGCCGCAGAAGGGC
Source organism: Akkermansia sp. (assembly GCA_045645565.1). Lineage (GTDB taxonomy): Bacteria > Verrucomicrobiota > Verrucomicrobiia > Verrucomicrobiales > Akkermansiaceae > Akkermansia. The sequence goes on from JAZRJB010000066.1 coordinate 14,829, forward strand.
TCGCTGTACCGTTTCCCCGAAGCAGAAAAAGGTGACCTGCACACCGCCGCACCAGGTTACCTGATTCAGAGTGATGTGCTGGCTTCTCTCGGTAACATCCTGACGGTGAGAGATGATACCTTTACCGTCCGGGCATACGGCTGTGTGCGCAGTGATGAGGGCACGGTCCTTTCCCAGTGCTGGTGCGAGGCCACCGTACAGCGCTCGATTGACTACGTAGACCCAGTGGATGCGCCGACAGCTGCCGAGTTCTCTGTGGATTTGAAGCATACATCCAAACTTTCCCCTTTGAACCAGGTCTATGGACGCCGATTCAAGGTAACGTCCTTCAAATGGCTGGATCATTGGGATTTGTAAGCAATCTGGACCTCCGCAGCGTAACCCTCTGAATCCGGTGATGGCGCGGAGGTTCAACCCAAAAAGAAGACTAAAAAGCAATCCGCCAAAATGCGCCAGAGTAAGGATTGAGAAAAGCTCAAGCGGCTCAGCGCGGAACCTCCCACTGCTTGCGTTAAATCTTCAGCGGAAATGTTGAAGCTATCCGCTTATTCCGCCTTGGTTTGCCTACTGTGGAAAAAGCCGAAGAGGCAGACTGCCGCAACAAGGCAGCCAATGGGGGTGGCTACCACCAGCGGCAGGTTGATGGCGCATTCCGGGGCATGCAGCAGGAAGGTGCTGCTCATGCAGGTCATGAACAGGGCCGGAATCAGCGCCATGAGGCTGTTGCGACCGCGTCTGCGCAGGCAGAAGGCCACACTCCACAGGGTGAAGCAGGCCAGGCATTGATTGCCCCAGCCGAAATAGCGCCAGATGACCGAGAAATCAAGCTGGGAAACCAGGATAACCACAGCAAAAAGCGGAACTGCCAGGGCCAGGCGCGGCAAGATGCGCGCTTGCTTCACCCGCAGCACATCAGCCAGCATCAGGCGGCAGCTGCGCATGGCGGTATCGCCACTGGTTATAGCCAGAACCACCACGCCGAGAACGGCAATCATGCCGCCCGTAGAGCCCAACAGCAGGTTTGCTGCTGCATGCACTGCTGCTGAGGGATTCTGGAGCGTGAGCTGTGCCATGGTTTCGTTGCCATTCACTAGCACCTCACGCAGGCTGAGCCCCACTACGCACCAGATCAGAGCCACAAGACCTTCCATGACCATGGCGCCGTAGAATACGCGCCGCAGATTTCCGGGCTTGCGCAGGCATCGCACCATCATCGGGCTTTGCGTGGCGTGGAATCCGGAAATGGCACCGCAGGCGATGGTGACAAACAGCATGGGCCAGATGGATATGCCGTTCGGATGCTGGTTGCTGAAGAAATCCAGATTGGGCAGTACCTCATGACCGCCCACGGGCAGCATTACGGCCATACCTGCTGCCATGAACAGGAAAATAGCCCCGAAAAACGGGTAGATGCGACCAATGATGGCATTGATGGGCAGAATGGTGGCCAGGAAGTAATAGGCCAGAATCGTGATGCTCCACCCCATCGGCGACATGATGCCGAAAAGTTTGCTTACCATGCCCGCAGGCAGCAGTGTGAATACCACACCCACCATGAGCAGAAGGAAAATACATACCAGGCGCATGGCGAATCGCGCCGTTTTCCCCAGTTCTGCACCCACAATTTCCGGCAGGTTCTCACCCCCGCGTTCGGCAGACATTACGGCAGAGAGGAAATCGTGCATAGCCCCGGCAAAAATGCAGCCCAGCACAATCCAGAGCAGGGCAACCGGACCGAACAGACAGCCAGAAACAGCCCCCACCACAGGACCAAGACCGGCGATATTCAACAGCTGAATCAGGAAAATCTTCCACATGGGAAGGGGAACATAGTCTACGCCGTCCGCTTTGCTCTCGCAGGGCATGGTCATCTTCATATCCACACCATACACCTTTTCTGCAAAACGACCATACCACAGATACCCTGCCACCAGCAGCAGTGCACAGATGAAATAGATGATGACTCCCAGCATATAAGTGTAATAAATGTCTGGTGCAGCATACACCAGTCAACGCAGAATTTCAAGTCCTTTTCTGGATGGTCACCAGAGCCACACGTGTCCCAAAGATGTTGTAGAGAATAGAAATATCAGCAACATCTTTGGGACACATGTGACTGCCGGCAGCCGGCGGCTTTTTGACGTTGCATTCATGCAGACAATGTGTTAATTTCTCGTAAGGAGAAAAGGTATGAAATCAGGATTAGTAGTTGCATGTGGTATGTATCTGGCAGGTTGCGTAAGCGCTGCTGCAGAGGCTGGTTTGTCCGGATTGTATAACGGCACCGTCTGGGCAGATGGAGTTTCTCTGGACTCCGGCTGGTATGATATTGATAAAAGTGCAACTGATACCCTGGACGACATGCTGTGTTATGCGGCATCTGCTACCAACCTCATCACCTGGTGGCAGTTTGGTGAGTATGGTCGCCAGCTTACGTCTTCTGCGCCGACAGACCCCAGTGACGTTTGGAATACCTTTTTGGTCAATTGCACGAACCCCGCATCTGGAGGAGATCCACTCGCTGCCATCAACTGGTGGATTTCCGGGGTATATGTGCCAATGAATGATGAGGAATCTCAACGGTCCCTTTTCAACCAGGTGGAGGATTCCTCTCGGAATACCCTGAAGTCATTCCCTGGCTACTATTTTGACCAGTACGGCTTGAACCGGGATGATTTATCGGAGTGTCTCACCTTTACCACCGAGTATACAGATTCCTATTTCGGAGATTTGCTGAGCGGTGGTGCAGGTGTGTCACTCCTGCTGAGGTCAGATACGGGAGCGTTGGCCCATGCCATCACCCTCTGGGGGGTGGAGTATGATAATGGGGAGTTGGTGAAACTCTGGATTACGGATTCAGATGACGGCAGCTATGATTTATGTTCCATTGATGTCCTGACCAATGAGAATGGTAAGGTTTATTTTGATGCGGACGGAGATATAGGCGATTACGACTTGTTCCAGTACATCGGGATTACGGGAATCCACATAGATGGCGTGAGTGCCATTCACCCGGAGGCTACTGCAAGCTGGCAGCTGGTGCCGGAGCCCGCCACGGCTACGCTTTCTCTGCTGGCGCTGACCGGTCTGGTCATGCGGCGGCGGCGTTGCATGTGATTAAGCGGTCACCTCAATCACGCAGCAGATGCTTTCCTCCACCGCGAACACGATGTGGGCGGTGCTGGTACCCAGGATGATGGAGGGTGTGATGATGCTGCCGGGCATGACTGGTTTCCTGTATTCAATCCTCAGACCACGAACCGGGAAGTCCTCTGGCAGGCATTCCAGAGCCATTCGGATGTATTGGGCATTGTTCACATGGTTGTTGTAGTCGATGTCATCTCGAAGAACCTGTATGGGGGGCAGGGGCGTCAGCGGGGTCTCGGGGAGAACAATCTTGCGGGAGCCATACGTCATATCCAGGCGTGGCGGGAATTGCAGGGAGTCCTGCACCTCCCTGGAGATTCTGCTTAATCGGCCAGTTTTGAGGTTGGCATAGGCTGCAATGACCCAGCTTTTGTAGCAGGCGTTGCCCTGCGCATCATAGATGGCGGTGTTGCGGTAGCCAAACGCTCCCTGTATATCGAAAACGAATGAGGAACACGTCAACTTTTCCTGAAGCCTGGGAACACGCAGTACGTCAATCTGCCTGAAGTTGATGACCGGGGTTACCTGGTTTTCACGGAGCCATGCGCAAAAGTCAGAATCCTCCATGAAGTCGATGACGGAGCAGTCCTGCATCCATTGCACGGCTGAAAATAGCTTCATGTTTCCGTGCTTATCACTATTGCTGGATGATACAATACCTGAAAACTGAATAGGTGGCATTGTTTGAAATGGTGAGAGGTCAGAGAACTAGCGCCATGATAAGCATACCTGTGGCAACGCCGTAGATGCTCAGGTGGTGGTGCCCCCAGCGCTCTGCCATGGGCAGGAGTTCGTCGAATGAGATGTAGACCATGATGCCTGCTACGGTTGCAAAGAGTACGGCCAGCAGGGTCGGGCTGAGGAAAGGCAGCAGAATGAGCATGCCCACCAGGGCGCCTAAGGGTTCTGCCAACCCGGAAAGCAGAGCCCAGGTGAATGCTTTTCGCCGGTTGCCGGTTCCATAGAGCAGGGGTAATGCCACGGCGATGCCTTCCGGCACGTTGTGGATGGCTACCGCCAGGGCAACGGATGTTGCAATCCCGGTGTTATCAAAAGCAGAGGCTACGGTTGCTATGCCTTCGGGAAAGTTGTGGATGGCAATGGCCAGGGTAAAGAGCAGGGCGGAACGCCGCAGTTTTTCGTTTCCGGCAAATTCGCCTGTTGCATGGACGCTTTGCAGACTCCCCGGTGCTGGTACCTCGTGCGGGTTTTCGTCTTCTGGAATCAGGCGGTCGATGATGCAGGCAAGGGCCATGCCGCCGAAAAAGGCGAGGGTTGTTATCCATTTGGCATTTTCTCCCAGCATGTTGCCGGCGGAGGGCATCAGCTCCATGAAGGAAATATAAACCATGACGCCGGCACTGGCACCCAGTGCAAACGTGAGCATGCGCGTATCTGTCCGCTTTACGAAAAGCGCCAGTGCGGCTCCAATGCCGGTGCTGAGCCCTGCCAGTACGGAGAGGACTCCGCCCAGTAGCAAATGTTCCTGTATGCCTGTCAGCATGGTGGGAGTTTAGCCGTTTTTGTTCTCCTTGTCAATCGGATTCCTGGCTGCCCTGGGGGGGCGAGTGGCTCCGTTCGGGAATCAGCGGTATTTGCGGTAGGGGGCGCCACCGACTTTGCTTGCGGGTATGGCTTCGTCATCCGTTATCTGGTAATTCTGGTAGGGCCCTATGGAAATGCGGTTACAGGAGTTCAGTGCGCAGAGGATGAGACCGATAATGAGAAGTGAATGTTTCATGATGAAAAAGATTCAATAAGTTCTTTGCCGCTTGAAGTGGGGATGAGGTATAGCCCGTACCGGGCACGGGTGCAGGCGGTGTAAAATTCCTTTATGTCAAATCCCCGGCTTTCACCAAGGCCTATGATATCTGACACAATGATGTAGGCTGACTCCTGCCCCTTGAAGGATTTGATGGTGGAGGCGAAGATGCTGGAGGCATCTGGTCGGCGGCAGGTTGCGCGGCGTTCCGCAGCCTGGGCTGGTGTTTCGTCCGGGTGGGCTGTTGCAAGTTCTCTGACCAGGGGGAGAGAACACCGCGGATGGGTTGTCCTCCACGGGGAAAGAACAACGATGTCGCACGGGCGGATGTGGGAGTCGCTTTGCAGCAGATGCTGGATGAGACGCTGAATCTCAGCGGCGCGTTCCTGCGGTGTGTCAGCTGGGGCTGAGAGGTGGATACCATCGCCGCACATGGGCAGAATATCCATGTTCTGTTCTGCAGTGGGGAGCATTGCGCGGCTGTAATCGGCAATCTGCCTGGCATTCCGCAGGTTGGAGTGCAGATTCAGGCGCGTAGGGATATCCGGCATTTGTTCATAGCGGTCATATAAATCCTGGTGCTTGTCTGCGAACAGGTAGAATTTGCCATCAGGGCGAAGGAGAGCCTGGATAATCTGCCACCAGGAGTGGCGGAAATCCTGAGCTTCATCCACAAAAATGGCATCATAGTGAGGAAGTTCCGGGATTAAGACCGTGATATGTTGAATGGCCTCGTCAGTGAGGCGGTCGCCTTGTGCCGAATAGTTGATAAGATGGTCTAATCCACGCGGTGCCAGGATGTGCTGGATGCAGAAATCATGGAAGGTGCTGATGAGCAACACATCCGAATGCTCTGCCAGGAGCGGGTTATGCTGCAGTTCGTGGGCAAGGGCATGGTTGAAACAGAGCATGAGGATATGTGTTTCCCCATCCCTTGGTGCGGCTGCCGCTTGGCGGGCAGCTTCTGCACAGGCCATAACGGTCTTCCCGCTGCCTGCGCAGCCTTCGATGCGGATTCCGCCGGTGCTTTTGCTTAACATCGGAAGCAGCTCAAGCAGGTGCGCAGCTGCGGCATCCATTTCCTGCAGATAATTGGAAATGCTGAGTTTGAATCGAATGCTGGGAACCAATGCCTCCGTGATTTTCTGCATTCTCTGCGGAGACATGCGCTCTGCCTGGTTCAGGGTAAAGAGGGATTCAATGTGCTGCTGGAGCCGGGAAAGATTTTCTGCGCCGCAGAGATACAGGGTACCCAGCGGCAGATTGCCCGGGCAGGTTTCGGGTTGGTTGGTTTGTGTGAGGATGGCGGCATGCCGGTGCTCCGGCCATTTGGAGGGGTGATGAGGCAGGCAGCCGCAGCGGCTCAGACTGCGCATGATTTTCTGCATGGCTATATTAGCCTGCTCCAGCGGGGAGTGCGTATGGGTTTTCCATGGCGCCTGGTTATGAGCCCGGCTTTGCCACTGCCCGTTTTCAATTCTTACCTGTGGCCAGTCCTTGACCTCGATGACCGCCAGCCCCCGCCCGGGTACCAGTACAACGAAATCTGCTTCGTAATGAACATGGTGGTTGTCTTCCAGGTAGTCCTCTTTGCAACTGTGGAAGATAACCCAATCTGCGGGGAGCTGCGCCATGACCTCATAGACCATGCGCTCACCACGCTGCATATTCTGCACAGGAATCCGGGAGTGGAGTTCTGCCATAGGCCGGGCAATTATCAAATCAGACTTGTTTTTTCTTGCGCGTGGTGCGCTTGCGCGGAGCAGCCGGCTTGGTGACACTGCGTTTACCTTTCGGTTTGCCCTTTGCCTGAACCTTAGGTTGGGGGCCTTTCAGGAATAACCAGAGCAGCAGGGAGATGACGCCGGCACTGAGTTGTATGCACTCCCACCCCCAGATGAATTTCCATTTGTTGACGTGGGCCAGGCTGGGGTCCAGCTCCGGGGTGATGATTTCAATCTGCTGGCCGATGGTGTAGTCGGTTGTATCGGAATCAGTCATCATGCGGTTGATGACGAGTCCATTCGGCACGGTGTAGCGAACAATGGGTTGGAAAGAAACAGCCCCGCCCCAGGCAAAGGTTCCGTTGCGGAGCGCTTCGCTGATGGATTCAAAGGGTTTCTGCCGCACGTCTGTAACCGTGGCAGAGACAACCACTGCCTCATGCACATACATGGCGGTGTGCAACAATTGATACAGGGAAAGGGCTGAAATGCAGATGCCTGCAATGAGGAACAATCTGTTAGCCCTTTTACCTGCCAGTTGTCTGATGATAGGGGGAATCATATCAATACACGGCAACGCGGTGTTCAAATGCCTCTACTTTGCCTCTCTCCGTGCAACCACGGGCCCATTCATGAACCACTGCTGTGCTGGGCATGGCTGCCGCTGCGCGGACGGAGGGAACGCGGTGCCGCGGCTGCGCCAGCGTGGTCTGCGGGAGACTTGCCAGCAGGGTGCGGGCGTCATCTGTACTCAGTCGGAAAATCTCGTCTGCTCGCGGCAATGATTCCAGCGAGGGTTCATCTGCATCAAGACAGCGGATGCCGACCCCGTAGCGCGCTGCCAGGTCTGTCAGCTCGTCTTCATTATCTGCCCCAGGTAACAGAAGCAGTTCACATTCCTCTGCCCATTGCCCGCATGCGAGAGTCCGGAAAAAGGCCTGGCGGCAGCTTTCAACATCTTCTGCAAAACCTACGCAGATGGCGCGGAATGAGAGTTCTGAGGTGTCTCCATCCATGATGTAGGCGCCGTTTTCATCCCATGCTCCGGCGGGCCACTGCACGGCAACCAGGTCGGGATGCTCCCAGCTTTCCTCATTATCCACCGGGTAGACAAAAACCCCCATGCCTGCGGTGTCGTACAATCTTACAGCCAGGGCAATGGCTCTGTGAAGCGCGGTGTCTCCCTCTGCACTGCCGCCAAAGACATGCTGCATGTTGGGTGGGTCTTCATCACTTCTCAGGTAGTAACCTTGACCGTTTTCCACGCGGGCCAGGCATGAGTCTTCATCAAGTGCAATGAATGAGAACTGAGAACGCAGTGAGTGGTCGGAGTAGGCGTCTCCCAGCACAGCGCGCACGCGGGAAATCAGCTCTTTACCCTTGATGGCGTTTTCTGCTTTCTCAGGCAGAAGCGACGGTAAAATCTCAATTAGTTTTTCCCTGAGTCCCATGGTGGCTTATTTACGAAGCTGGACACCAGCGAGTTTGAGGTTTGGATCAACGGGGGTGTTGAGCGGAGAATAATCACCACTGCGGGCTCTGAGCATTCCTGCAAAGGCAATCATGGCGGCGTTATCCGTGGTCAGGCTGTTAGGCGGCAGAATAAGCTCGATATGGCGGCGTTTGCAGGTTTCCTGGAGCTGGCGGCGCAGCCCGTTATTGCAGGAAACACCACCGGAAACGGCAAGTACCTTGTGGCGTGTCTTGCGCAGGGCTTTCACGGCCTTATGCAGCAGAACATCAATGATGGCCTGGCGCACCCCGGCGCAGAGGTCGCAAAGTGTCTGCTCGTCCAAATCGTGTGGGTTTCCGCTGGGTACCAGTTTGGGCAGGGTGTAGAGCACCGCTGTCTTGAGCCCGGAGAAAGAGAAGTCCAGGTGGTCTTCATGCATCATCGGGCGGGGAAGTTTGAAGCGTTCCGGATCTCCCTTTTCTGCCAGTTTGTCAATTTCCGGACCACCGGGATAGGGTAAATCAAGCATTTTTGCCACCTTGTCAAAGGCTTCGCCTGCGGCATCATCGCGGGAACGCCCCAGCAGCGTGTAATCACCGGAGCCCTTCACATCAATGATGAGACTGTGCCCCCCACTCACAACCAGACTCAGGTGCGGAATAAGACCAGCCGGGTAGGTGATGAAGGGGGAAAGCATGTGACCCTCCAGATGATTAACTGCCACAAAGGGCTTTTGTGCTGCCAGAGCCAGGGCTTTGGCGGCGGTGTTGCCCACCAGTAGTGCCGCTACTAACCCAGGACCTGCGGTGCTGGCAAAAACATCCACCTGGTGAATGGTTCTGCCGGCTTTTTCCAGGGCTTCATGAAGCACAGCCGGAAGGTTGGCTGAGTGGTTGCGGGAGGCTAATTCAGGAATGACTCCTCCATACATGCGGTGCAGGGGAATCTGCGTGGAGATGACAGAACTGAGCAGCTGCGGCTGCCCGTTTCCGTTATCCTCAATGAGGGCAACGGCTGTTTCGTCACAACTTGATTCGATTCCCAGAACCAGCATGTTTACTTCCTGGCGGTGGCCTTACGGCGTTTGATTTTCGGTTCTGCCTTGCCCAGCACTACGTCCTCCGTAATGGTGACGGTCTCAATGCTCTTGTCACTGGGTACCTTGTACATGACATCCAGCATCAGGTTTTCAAAAATACCGCGCAGCGCACGGGCGCCGGTACCGCGTTCAATGGCTTGCTTTGCCATGGCTCTCAGGGCAGATTCCTCAACCTTGAGCTTGGCATTGTTCATGGCCATGAGTTTGGTGTATTGCTTCACCAGCGCATTCTTCGGCTCGGTGAGCAGATGCATGAGCTGCTCTTCTGTGAGTGTGGTCAGCGGTGTGAAAATGGGAAGGCGCCCCATCAGTTCGGGAATCATGCCGAACATGAAGAAGTCTTCCGGCATGGCCTTGGAAAGGATTTCCTCTTCTGTGTATTCCTTGGCGTCGCGATCTTCTTCAACCGCCGCAAAGCCCATGGCCGAGGTGCCGATGCGTTTGCGGATGATACCTTCCAGCCCGACGAATGCGCCACCGCAGATAAAGAGAATGTTTTCCGTATTGACGCGGATGTACTGTTCGTTCGGGTGTTTGCGTCCGCCTTTTGGGGGGATGTTGCATTCCGTACCCTCCACGATTTTGAGTAGTGCTTGCTGGACACCTTCGCCGGAGACATCGCGGGTGATGCTGACGTTCTGGGTCTTACGCCCGATTTTGTCAATCTCATCCACGTAAATGATACCGCGTTCAGCCTTGGCTACATTCATGTCTGCAGCCTGGAGCAGGCGCAGTACAATGTTTTCCACATCCTCACCCACGTAGCCGGCCTCCGTCAGCGTTGTGGCGTCAACGATGCAGAACGGAACATCCAGAATGCGGGCCAGGGTTTTGGCCAGCAGGGTTTTACCGCTGCCGGTAGAACCAGCCATCAGAATGTTGCTCTTTTCAATTTCAACGCCGTCATCAGTCTTGGGCTGTCTCAGTCGCAGGTAGTGGTTATATACCGCAACGCAGAGGGTGCGCTTGGCTCGTTCCTGACCGATGACGTAGGCATCGAGCATTCTGTGCATCTGCTCCGGGGTAGGAAGGGAGTCCTGCTCCATGGTCTGCACTTCCAGAACCGGGGAATCATCCGTTTTCTCCTGGGGGATGATTTCCGGGTGAGTGCCGCGGATGAGCGCCAGAATGCGGTCTGCTGCCACATCTCCCATTTCAGAGCGGAACATGTGGTAGGTCATGCCTTCGACGCACTGGAAACAGATGTGGGTGCCATCCAGGTCAAGCATGGGGCGCCCGTCATTCTCTGCGCTGCCGCAGATGCTGCAAATTTTGGTTTTTGATTTAGCCATGTGGGGCAGGGGTTATTTCTTCTGCGCCGGGGTATGCTCCAGAATGCGGTCAACAAGACCATAGGCGAGGGATTCCTCTGCTGTCATGTAGTTGTCGCGGTCCTGCTCCTGCTTCACTGTGTCAAAATCCTTGCCGGTGTGCTGGGAGAGGATGCCGGTGAGGCGTTTGTCCAGGCTGAACATGAATTTGATGGTGCGTTCCACATCTGCGGCTGTTCCTTGTGCGCCACCGCGTACCTGGTGAATCATCACGTGCGAATTCGGCAGGCAGAAGCGTTTGCCCATGGTGCCGGCAGCCAGCAGCACAGATGCCATGCTGGCGGCAATGCCAATGCAATAGGTATTGATATCGCAGGAAACGAATTGCATGGTGTCGTAGATAGCCAGACCAGCTGTTACAGAACCACCGGGGGAGTTGATGTAGATGTGAATGTCTTTCTTGGGGTCGGTCATCTGCAGGAAGAGCAGCTGCGCAATCACAGAATTGGCCACGGTGTCATCGATTTCCGTGCCAATGAAGATGACTCGGTCAAGCAGCAGGCGGGAGTAGATGTCGTAGGCGCGTTCTCCCTGACTGGTTTTCTCGATAACGGTAGGTATGTAGTAGTTTTTGGGGGTGTCCATAACGTGTCTGCCGTCACTTTAGCATAGAGAGCGCGGAGGGGAAAGGGATAAGTAGGGCATACTGCTGCGTATGCCACAGTTTCTGGCTATGTACAGGCTTTTTTCTTGCCATGGGAGCGCTGTATGGTAGACTTTATTCATGAAGGTAATTGTTTGCATCTTTTTTGCATTGAGCCTGGTACACTTTGCCATGGGGCAGGAGGATGCTGTGGGTAAATTTTATGCCGCCCGCCTGGCTGAGTTCAATTCGTATCTGAATGCGCGGGAGCAGGCTTGTTCTGATGCTGCAGAACGCAAGGCAATTGAGGCTGAACGCGCTGCTTGCAAGCGCCGCATGGAACAGGCCAGACGCGGGTATACCGGGATGACGGCTGAGGAAAAGGGGTACTGGGACGGGCTTCGCTCAGAGCTTGATGCTGCATTGAATCTCTGGCGCCAGTCTGCTGAGGCTGAGGAGGGTGAGAAGCAGCTTACATACACTGCAGCCCATGCGGCATTGGATGCTGCCCAGAATGCCTACGTGGCTCAAATGCGTTATGTGATGGCTCAGCTTGGTATGGCTGCCTGTTCACTCGGGGCTGATACAGCCTCAGAGTGCGCGCTTCATTTCCGGGCGGAATTACAGCGTGAATACCGGCAGGATTTTCTGGCTATGCTGTATCGGGTTCCCTGGGGATTGGAAGTGGTTCCTGATGATGAGGCTGAGCCGGAAGAACAACCGCATTCCCACCAGAGTGAGGATGACGAGGAAGGGACTGTTGATTTGCTTGCCGGTGAGGGGGAAGCGGAGCCGCTTGAGGTGCCGGATACTCCGCTGATGGTTCAGGAACTGATTCACGAATCGGAGCATACAGATGCTGACCGGGCTGCTTCCGTTGCCAGAGCTACGGCGCTCTGGAAGGGGTATCTTTCTCTGTGTGCGCAGCAGATTGAATTCTGTTTCGGCACTGAGCGCGGGTGTTCGCTTGTTGCAGGTATGCCGCTTCCCGGCATGGAGTCGCTTTCGTATTTTGCCGATGTTCAGGCTCATGCGTTGAAGTTGTTCCAAGAGGCTGAGCTTGCATGGAATTCGTATGTGGAAACAGTGGTGGCTGCATACGAACCGGGGGTGCCTGCACCAGAAGGTGAACCGCCTCATGCGGAGGCGCAATTGCTGCGCCTCCCGCTTTACGCCACGCATGAACAATACCTGGCCTTTGTCCTTTCTCCTCATCTCCAATACGCCGAACCTGAACCACTCCCCGATACGGGGATGGTTGAATAACCAATACTGATTGTTACTATGAAAATAACGTTTGTTTCATTACTGTTGCTCCTGGGTTCTTTCGCTCTCTCCGCTACGGAGGTAGACCCGGAAATTCGCCAGAGATGCTCAAAATCTGTTTCGGCAGAGTTTAGGGAGCATCCGGACTTTGTTGATGTACTGCGGGATTTAAGCAGCGTGTATTCTGCTCAGCGGAATTTTGTCACTTATGCCCAGAAGTTCCTTCCCGGGAAAAACAACGCCCAGTCTGTCAACCGGCAGTTTCTTTCTGCTCATGAAAATCTGACAAAGCTTTATGCGGAGCTTCTGGCGAATCCGAATTATCAGTTTTCGTTGGATGATATCCCGGAAGCTGCGCCTCTGAGTGTTCGTAAGCTTGCTCAGCAGGCCCTGCAAAGCACTGATGAGGCAACCCGTATTCTGCTGCTGGAACAGGGTGTGAAGCAATGGCTCGATTCTCTCAAGGTCATGTCTGTGAACTTCAAATGGAGCTGGATGCCTCAGATTGAATTTGATAAGATTCATGAGACGTGTTCCGATATTGATTTGTGGTGGACTTTGCCTGAAGCTCAGCGTAAAGAACGTTGTCGTGTTGTGGCATTGATTGCCAGCGTCGAGGAGGCTCTTCGTTATTGTGATGATTTGGCTCAGTTTTCATTGCCGGAGTCGGAGGCCTCTGATGATGCTCAGGCTGATGAAGCCGTTGATGCAGTTGATGTTCTTGAAGACATTGAAGATGGAGATGCTGGAATCGAGGGGGAGCCGGTTACGGTTGAGCCTCCGCGGTTAAATCATCGTGATATGGTGATACGGTTTGCGCTTTGTGATATGAAAGAGCGCATGCTGCGCGTGTGCATGGAGGAGCTGATGCCTCCTGTCGTGAAGAGTGGTGCAACTCAGGATGAATTCCCCAAGGCTTCGGTTGATAATCAGTTGGATGAAGCATTGGTGTCGGTTTTTGTGCAGGGACTTCGGAAAACGCTTCTTTCCAAGTATGTGTATAGTTCTGAGCTGGAAATGACGGAAGCCGATCATAAGCGTTTTTTCGAATCGTGCATGGACCAGTCTCTGCAGCATCTGGGGCGCGCCTATCGTCTGCAGTTGCATTTTGTGAGAGAGCTGTTGAAATCACCTCGATTGGCGGATGCGGATACAGACCGTTTGTTCAATCAGTATAACAGAGTCGTGCAGAAAACCTACCGGGATGATGTTAATCTGTTGGTCCGGTGTGGTACATGGTTCGGAAAGGAAGGTTTGCCCGAAGGGGGCAGAAAACCCCAGCACATGCCTCCCCATATATGGAAGATGATGAACAGATGCGGTAGTAATCAGCATGTTCTTATTTCTCATTACATTGCTAATTCAGAAACCTTGGATCTGCATCGTCAGGCTATGCGGAATGCCGTGGTTCATTATGTTACAGCCAAGGGGGAATTGGATGAATATGAGTCCGGTGCTTACGTTCTGCGATGCATGGAAGAGGCTGAATGTGCCAGACGATTATATGAGCTGACGCTGAAGAATTTATATATGGCACCAGACCCCTATTATTCCGGCTCAGGCCTTCCTGCGGAGCTTGCAAGATTTGTTGAGGTCCTGATGTTTAATCATGAGCGTTTTTATCAGTTCTTTTTGTATCTGGATGACGATACGGATTGATGATGAAAGCTGTATGACTCTTAATTGATGGAAAGGATGAGAAAGAAAGTGAAGAGATTAGCAGGCTTGCTGGCTGTTTCTTTGTTGCTGGGTGCGTGTAAAGCCGCTGCGTCCGATGAGGTAGTTGCTGCAGATGAAGTAAATATGCACTTTAAGACGGGTGAGTCAGAAAATGAGATAACTCACCGAACCTTGGAAATGTTGGCTGATTCCAAGGTCAAAATGCTTGATTGGTGTTCCATCCTCTTGAGTGCCAGGTGCCAGGATACCCAGGAATACGAGCGCCGTTATGAGCAGTTGGCAAAGCAGATTGATGTGTTGAATCAGCAGTTCATGCAGCATTACTCTTTCGTTGTGGAGAAGGGGGTATGCTGTATGAAAGTCGAGGATATCCCTGCTTCTGTGCCTGAGCCATATCGACTGCAGCTTCAATGGGCGTTGCAGCGGCAGTCTCCTCAGGAGGTTGTTTTTGCCATTGATGAGGTAATGAAGAACTGGGAAAGTGCTTTGGTTAGCAAAACTCAGTGGATGAGTAGTCGCCTGGTACCAATTCTCCCTGAACTGATGGACGCCGATAAGTCAAAAGCCTCATCTACGGAATTGATAGATGCCTGGTTCCAGACATCACGGGAGCAACGCCGTGCTAGAATGTATGCCTCTGAGGGGGTGATTAACCTTTTTGATTACCTCGGCTATCTTGTTGACCATGTGATGACGGCTGATTATGCTGGTGTTGGTTATGAGCAGAAGGATGAATTCCGGCAGAAAGACCACCGCTGGGTGTTAATGGGTATTTACGCCAGATTGATGGCTGATGCCTACATGAACCTGCTGATGGCAGACTACATCCCGGATTTTCAGGATAATTATAAGCTGGTTGCAGCGGCGGCCGCATTCCCATTGGATTATTCTGATGATGATGAATTTGTCGATGCTCTGCATCAGGAACTGCTCGATGGATATTCCTTCAATGAGTCGGACCAATACACCACCGCTGAGGAAGTGCGTGAAACGATTGAACTCAAGCTGGAGAACTCTATGCGCTTGATGAAACGCGCATATAATGCGCAGGTGCGTCTGCTCCAGGAGTCATTTGCGCTCGGTGTGTGTGGTGGACTTGCTGACGAGATTGAACTGGATGAGTTATATGAGCAGAAGCTGAGCATCATCCAGATGTTTTATGAGCAGGATATGGATACCCTTCGCCACAAGTGTGATTGGTATAAGACTGATGATGCCGAGGTCCAGGAATCTGACTCTCCTGATGCAGAGGAGAATGCCGCCGCTGTAGAATCAGAAGAGGAGGTCACAGCAGCAGCTGCTGAACCAGAGGAAGATGTTGCCGATGCTGACTCCGATTCTTCTGAGGATGGAGAAAGCTCAGAAGTGAAACCTAAGTCGCGGCTCGGTGTGAGTGAGTTCATGGTGCCTCATTTCGTGTGTTATTCTACGCCTGATGAATACCTCGTGGATTATACTTATCGAAACGCCAGTAAGAGTATCCGCTGGTGTGCGCGTTCTGCGTTCCACCTGATGTGTGAGCATTCTATTGAAATGGTTGTTGTCGCAGGCCACAGGGGGAGTAACGATGATGATAGTTACTTTCAGTTCGGGTATCTTATGCGTTGTTTTGATGACGCTGAGTACGCATGGGAGCGCTACGTTGCTTCCTTATTTCATTTGATGATGCCGCCGTTATCAAGTCATGTGGGGTCGGGAACGTCTCTTTTTGTGAGCCAGGATTTGCATAAAATCTATGATGCTCACTTCGAATTTTATTCGAGGATACTAAATATTTATCCCGTAGGTCCGCACGAGGGATGCCAAGACTGAGTTGCATGGAAAAGCCCCTGCTTCTGTTTGTGAAGCAGGGGCTTTTTAGCAGTTTGATTTGAGAATCAGCGCATGTCGAGCATGGGCACCATCAGGGGATCATCCGGTCCCTTGTAGGCGGCCAGCGGACGGTAGAGGGTATTGTCCTCCAGCTGCTCCAGAATCTGCGCTACCCAGCCGGCGCAGCGCGCAATGGCAAACAGCGTTGTGAACATGCGGGTCGGAATACCAAGACTGTAATATACGGTGGCTGAATAGAAGTCCACATTGGCATTCAGATTCTTGCGGGAACGCATAATCTTGGCGATGCGGTCGCTCATGCGAATCCACTTAGGCTCACCAATTGTCTGCGTGAGACGAATGGCGATGCGGCGCAGAAGCGGGGCGCGGGGGTCAAGCGTGCGGTAGACGCGGTGACCGATGCCGAAAATCTTTTCCTTATTGGCCAGCTTGCGGTTGATGTATTCCTCTACATTCTCCTCTTCACCAATTTCCTTGAGCATCTCAATGACGGCTTCATTGGCGCCGCCGTGCAGCGGTCCTTTCAGAGAACCGATGGCGGAGGTGATGGCGGAGTACATATCCGAAAGAGTGGAGGCCGTGACGCGAGCAGAGAACGTGGAGGCGTTCATGCCGTGGTCCGCATGCAGGATGTATGCTACGTCCAGAATATGCGCTTCTGCGGGGTCTGGTTCCGTGCCCTTCAGCAGCCACAGGAAATGCTCTGCTTCACCGAGGTCTGTGCGGATGGGGGGCAGCTCCAGACCTTGGCAGATTCGGTAGTAATAGGCAGCCATGACCGGCAGCTTGGCGATGAGAGAAAGACCGATTTCCTTCATCTGGCTGGGGTCTTTTGTGCGGTCATCATACATGCCGAGCATGGAGACAGCCGTGCGCAGCGCGCTCATGGGGCGGGCTGTCTTGGTTGCTGTCTTGAAGAAATCGAGAATGGGCTGAGGAAGTTCGCGGTCGTTGCGCAGACGCTGCTGCAATCCTTCAAGCTCCTCGCGGTTGGGGAGTCGCTTGTTCAGGAGCAGGTAAATGATTTCTGTGAAACTGCAAAGGTCTACCAGGTCTTCAATCTCATATCCACAGTAGAGAAGGTGTCCTTCCTCGCCGCGGACATCGCTCAACCCTGTTTCTGTCGCGATTACGCCTTTGAGTCCTTTGGCATAGATTACATCTTTCTTCTGCTTTGGCTCGTTCTCGTTCATCTTGTATTCTTGAAATAGCTGGCAGGCTACAATGCCGCCTGCCTTGGCTGTTTGTTCAAATGGGTTGGGTCAGGGCATTCAGCAGCTGGCGTACCAGGCGTCCTGCAGCTCACCAAAGGATTTGAGCTCCACATCGCTGCGAGCTTCAAGCCAGCTCTTCACGGCCTGACGCTGTGCTTCGCTGGTCTGGGTGGGATCCACTGCCTTGGCGATGATATTGCAGCTGTCGTCTGTAATGTTGCCTTCGCAATCCAGACCATTTGCCTCAATGCATTCCTCTACGAATGCATGCAGGAACTGCTCGCATTCAGGGGCTGCTACATCACCCTTGTAATCAAAGGAAAATTCAAAGCAGAGTTCCTTGAACTCACCGACGCGGTATTTCTTGCGGAGTCGCTTCTTCATGGTGCCGCTATATTACGCGAATTTCCTTGTCCTGTCAATGAAAATCAGCAGCCTTGACGCGCTCGGCTTCCTGCCGCATCCTCAGCGCCGCTGCGGTGCGCGCCTCCTTTAATTGCTGATTGGGGTGGGCAGGGTGTAGTATTCTTTCTGCGCTGGTGTAAGTTCCTGACGGTAAGTTTCCGGACTCGGCGGAGGTATTGGTCCGGTGATTTGTTGTGAAAACTGACTGCAGGAGCTGAAGAGGGTAAGGCTGATGACAGCCGGAAGAATCATTTCTTTCATACGGGTTCATACTAGGTCCTAATGTCTGTTTTTTCAAGCAAAAACTGGGGTTTTACCATGAATTTAGCTTGACTTTTCTAAAATAAAGGGTATCCTGTGCGTCCACCCTGCTTTCGCTGGCATGGTGAGACCACCCGGCGGGTGACGTAAGCGCACCGACGTCGGAAGAACTCCAAACAAACTCAATTTCAACGTATAGAATATATCATACTATGACGACATACTCCCTTAAGGTCACCAAGCGTGAGGCCATCGGTACCGGCAAGCTTAACGCTCTTCGCGCTCAGGGTTACCTTCCCGGCGTGGTGTACGGCTCCGCCGTGTCTGAGAACATCAACATTCAGGTGAAGGCTGCTGATGCCCGCGCTCTGTTTGCTTCTGTTGATACGGATTCCATTCTTGTGAACCTTGAGCTCGATGGTCAGACCATTCTGACTCTGGTTAAGGATGTGCAGCGCAACTTCCTGACTGACTGCACGAACCACATCGATTTCTGCGCCGTGACTCCTGACACCGTGGTGAAGACCCGCGTTCAGGTGAAGCTTGTGGGCACTCCTGTGGGTGCTGCCATGGGTGGTGTTGTACATCAGATTGTACACGAGATGCCCGTGAAGTGCGCCGTGAAGGACATCCCCTGCTGCATCAGCGCTGATATCTCTGGCGTGCAGATGAAGGAATCCCTCCGTCTTGCCCAGGTTGAGCTTCCCGCTAATGTAAGCACTCCCTTCAACGGTACTGTGGTGCTTGCTTCCGTTGTGAAGCCCTAATCCTTCCACCAAACAGGATTTTCAAGAAAGCCCCCATACATCCCGGATGTATGGGGGCTTTCGCGTCTGGGGGAATAATTCCTGCGTCCGCCAATAAAAAAGGTGCTGAGTTGTGGTTAACTCAGCACCTTGCTGTTCAAATAAGATGGGAAGGGAGGTCAGAAGAGGTTGATGGGAAGGGCTGTGCCGGTCTCACCAAGGGTGAAGGATATGCCTAAGCCTTGTTCCTTCTTACCACCGTTGTCACGAATGAAGAACGTTGTGCCGATATACCAGGCGCCGGAGTTGCGGAAAACGGTATATTGCTGAATGGGCATGCGTCCCTTGGTGATATCATAATACCACTGGGTTGATACCGTGTACTTCTCGTTGATACGCACGTTTGCCTGAACCTTCAGCTGCTCGGAATCCTTCTGAGTCGGGTGGTCTGAAATGGTTCTGAAGGAGCAGTATGTTTCAAGCCAGGCGTAGGGGATAAGGCGGGCGCCAATGCTGTACTGGCTGAATCCTTCACCATTATTGATGGTGGGGGTTTGGATTGTGCTGTAGAATTCTAACCGCTTAGAGGGGTTGAATCTGATGACGTTGTAAAGATTGGAGAAACGGTATGATGAATTAGGGTTATCAATGTTGTAGTCAACGAAAGAATCCCAGGATAAGAAATTCCGTCTCTCATTGTCAACCCTGGTTGAGAGTGTGTTTTTCACACCGAGACGCCAGATGTGCCAGTTACCCCAGCCGTCGATTCCCGTGTAACCACTGAGATCCATGGGAATGGGGCTGGTGGTACCACCGCCTCGTGTGCTTGACCAGGCATCAATCTGCGGTACGTATTTGTTGGATGACGATATGGAACCCTGTGAATAATTAGCGTAGGGCTGAATCACATGGGTAAGCCCCTTCATTCCAAGTGACTTCAGTTGGAAATCAGGATAGGTACCGTGGAACTTCAGATTGAAATCGCAGCCAAGATATCCAAGGAAACGGTTGTCAGAGCCTATGCCGCCTACGTCGTAATACCCCGTGTAGGCACCGCCTGCTTTGGGGGTGGCATTAAGGAAATTAAAGAATGTGAAATTGGTGGTGAACTCGTGTGTCGTATTCACACGGAAGAAGCTTTCCGTGTTCATCAATCTCGTGTAGTATTCCTTCAGCGACTCATCCTTCAAATTGTCCACACGCGCCTGGTAATCCAGTCGCATTTCAGTGGGCAGGTATTGGCGCATGATACTGGCTGAACTGTTCGTTTCGTAGTTGATGCCAGATTTGCCCAATGCTGAACGAACACGGTAGAAGGAAGCTTCTAACCGTTCATCCGTCATGTAGTAATCGTTCGGCGCAAAACGCGTGTAAATCATGCTCTGCGTTGAATCAGACTTCCGTAACAGACGTACCGTGTTATCCGGCTTGTCTTCAACCCGGCTGATTTCCGGGAGGAAGTCGCGCAGCATGTAGCGGTCGCTGACAACGTTGATATTTGAGGTCAGCTGCCATTCACCGTGCGTATCACCATCGGGGGTGACATCCCACAGTGCTTTCAAGGAAGCGTAATATCGCTGGTGATTTGTTGACTGTCTGGGGGTGTCCAGCGGGTTAATCATCGGGTTGCTGTCCTGCGCGAAGTAGGAGGCAAAGCCCTTCATGTCATCATGCTTCTTGGTCATGGAAATGTCTTCCAGATCAAGACCTGCGGCCAATCCGCGTCGAATTCTTGCGTCCAGGTGAAGGGTTGCGAGATAATCAGCCGTGGGCATGATGCCCTCTACCCGCCTGTTACCGAAAAGTATACCGTAGCTGTTTTCCAGGTATGCACCCCAGTCAGACCTTGTACCAGCCCCGGGCAGGTAACCTTCTCTCGGATTGAGGGAATGGGAGAAGGTAAACCACCCAAGCACTGGTATGGTGTATTCATCCTCACTGGTCGCGATGCTCAGGTGGGAAACCTTGCCATAATCTCCAGGATAGATGGTCAGTGTGCCTGTGCCGAGCCAGACGGAGGGTTTCTCTACGTCTTCTGTTGTCACATAGGCATTGGTGACTGTAATGTACTCCTTGCCCTCTGTGTCGGTTGCGTATTCGATGCTGTCACCGCGAACCAGCAGACCGCTTACCTTAATGGCTACTTTGTTGACCGTTGTCTGTTTTTCTTTCCAGTTGTAACTGCCTCCGCCTTTGCCTTTGATGAGGACATCGTCCTGGTACATCTGCATCGGCCCCGCGATAGTGACCGTGTTGCCGCTCAGGTTGACTTCCATGGACGGCGCCAGAATATCGGACCCGCTGTCGGTGCGGAGGCGGATGGGGCATTCCTCGGAACCACTGAAAAGGAAGCAGTTATTCTCCTGATTGTAGCTGATGCTTCCTTTTTCGTTCGTGATTTCCAATTCATCCGGAATTTCAGGAGCCTGGTTACCCAGCCCGGCAACAGTGCGGTGGGTAAGATCCATAATCGGATTCGGATTGTCCTGATTGTCAAAAATATCCTCCGGTAGTGGAACTAATGTTGACCCTTGCACAGGCAACTGAGCAATGCCACTGAGCATCAAGGCTATGGCAACCTTTGAACTCCGACTGGTTGAATGTTTGCGATGCTTCCCCATTTCAATTATTGATTTTGCCTGATTATTGCGGTTTTGTCAAGAGCCAGACTTTGTTAGATTAGAGATTTTAGCGGAGCGCCGAAGTAACGGGTCATGAGTCGCTCAGGGGCATGATGCAAATCAACCACAACAAGAGCATCCAGCGTATAGCCGAATTCGCTGTCGACGTTGAATGATATCATTTCACCTCCGAGTCTCAGGTACTGACGCAGCAAAACAGGTATGCTGCGGCCATCTGGCTCTATGTCACTCACCATGGCTGAAAGAAGCCGCAAATCTGCCAGCCCGGTGCGAACGAGTCTGGAATCCTCACTGAGCAGATTCATGTCCTCAGGCGGTGTTTTGGCTTTTACTTCTTTTGAGAGTTCCTGGTTGAGGCAATGGTGCTGCAGATATTCCAGTATCATCATGCGTGAGCGTGATGAATAATCTGCTGAAACACTGACGGTACCGTAGAGATAACGATACTGTGGGTGTTTGAGGACAAAGCGCCCGATTCCCATCCACAGCGTATCCAGCGATGCAGGGTGTTTCTGATAAGGCGCTGTAATGAAGGCTCGCCCCATTTCCATGCCGTTCTTGACATATTCAAGGAATCTGGGCCCAAGCGTAAAGAATTCGGAGTTATAGATACCATTCGCTCCGTATGATGCCAGAATCTCATCTGTGCGCCCCATGCGGTAAGCACCGGCAATTCTCCGCTCTGCCGGGTCCCACATAATCAGGTGGTCGTAGTACTGGTCAAACTCATCAGTATCGCATGCGGTGCCGGAGCCCTCACCAACTGCGCGGAAGGTGATTTCACGCTGAATGCCGATTTCGTGCAGCAGGTGCGGAATTCTCTTGCCTTTGGCAGTGTAAACCTGAAGCCCGGTGCTGCTGTGTGTGTAGAGCAGATGTTCGCTTTCCGGCAGGGAGTCAATTTCCTGCTGAAGGAGTTCAGGGGAGACTGGTTCGTCAATCGCCACCATGTCCCGGGGGCCGCCGTCTGCTGCCTTCGGGTTGATTTCCGGATACCGCAGAATCATGCTGTTGAGTCTCAGGTAATCGGAAAGTGCTTCATCAGTTTCCAGCATTTCAAGCCTGTTAGCCGGAATCGGCTTCCCGATGGATACCTGGTGCAGGGTCTTGCGGTCGCGTTTGATTTCTCTTGCCAGCAGGGCAGAGCGCTTTTCCTTGCAAAGTCTCGTGACAAGCTGGAACAATGCCCCGTTTTCTCCGGAAAAGTGCATGGGGACCACCGTCGCTTTCGTCTTGCGGATGATGCTGGCCATGTTGGCCTGCCACGGGTCATCAATGACGCGACCGTCCTCTGGTGACCATGACGCCGCAGACCCACTCGGGAAGATGATGAGACAGTGCCCGTCCCTCAGCCATTTGAGCATTTCTCTCATGCCGGCCATATTGGCGCGTTTGGCTTCTTCTCCACCGTATACATCCACCGTAATCTGGTACGGGCGCATGCCTCGTACGCAGTGCAGGAATTCGTTCACGACGATGCGTACATCGCTGCGGACTTTCATGGCTATATCGCCAATCATCAGTCCGTCCGACATGCCGTGCGGGTGGTTGCTCACGATAACGCACGGACCTTCTGCGGGAATGTTTTCGAGCCCGCAGAGCTCATAATTCAACGGAATGTGCTTGCACGCCAGCCGAAAGAAATTCTCTGTGGAACCTGCTTCCTGTTCCTTTTCGATTTCTGAATGAGCAACATTGAATACGTGAAAACCTAACAAACGCTCACCTGCGTTCAGCAGCCATGCTGGCCATTTTTCACCACCGGGCAGGTAAGCCCCTAGATTCATGATTCTGTCTTTCATAACACGGCTCCGGTGCAGATTCCACACCTCATTCCAATGTTATCATATCATACGGCTGTGGGTCAACGCCAAAACAACGCAAATATGTTATTTCGCCTTTGCCGGCTCGGAATCCGGGGCGTAAATCACAGTCGGATTAATGCGGGGAATGACATTGATGCTGCGGGCTTTGCGCTGAGTTGCCTGGCAGTGTTCCAGAATCATCGCGAGTCGTTCCATTTGCCCTTTGATATCGTATACCTGCATCAATACCTCAGCCCCGTTTTCGAGGGTAATGATGATTTTCCATTCCTTGGGGCGGAAGATTTCCCGGATGCGGGGAATTTCCAGCGGGTCATACAAATTGGCCGTTGCGACGAGGTCTGCAATGGGTCTGCGTTTCTCTTCTGAAATGACGCTGCCCTCTGCAAAGTTTACAACGTCTTCAGGCTGGAGGTACCAGATGGGCACCGCCATGAAGTTTTCATGATATTCAGGTTTGACCGGAAAGAGAACCCCCGATGGATCCATGAAGAACCGCTGACGGTTGCCGGTGTCGGTGCCGCTTTCCTGTTCGACATAGACAATGGGAATGCGTTCAGTGATTTCGATGTGCAGCGTGTCCGGCAGCTCGGCGCGTATGAGAGCCGATTCGATGAACAGGTTATCACTGAGTTTCTTTTCCATGGCTCCGGTGTCCAGGGTAGCCATGTTAATGGAATTCTCAATTCCCAGAATCAGCATAGCCTGCTCCTTGGAAATAATGCCACGCCGGCTCTCATAGCTGATTTTATCAATGCTGAGACTGTAGGCTTTTTCCACCGCGGTCATGCCGCCCCAGATGATACCAAGCACCACAGGAATAATCAGCAACAGGATAAGGGCCCATTTTCTGAGCCTGCGCAGACCACGCCGAAGCGCCACCATGCTGAAAAGCCGGTGTTTCAGAGAGAGGGCTGCCTCAAGCAGGCGGATGTTGGCTCTGCTCTGGCTGTTGTCGCTATAGTGGTGCCGGTATTGGTTTCGCTTTTTCATGCAGGAACCGGGGCTGGGTGGGGCTGAATCAACCTCTCGGCTGGTTCAGGGAAACCTCGGCAATGCGGGTGCAGAGTTGTCCGTATGAGATACCTGCAGCCAAGGCTGCTTTCGGGAAGAGAGAAGCGCTTGTCATTCCGGGAATGGTGTTGATTTCCAGAACATAAGGCTTACCATCATCCGTGAGTAGAACATCTACTCGTCCGTATACTTCCACATTCAATGCCTTATATGCAGCTACTGCCGCAGCCTGCACGGACTTCGTCTCCTCTTCTGTGATATCGGCGGGGCAGATGTAGTCGGACCCGACGCCACCATACAGGGAGGGGTACTTGTTATTCATATCATAGAAGCCGCTGCGGGGGCAGATATGCACAACCGGGAGCGCTTCTCCATTGAAAATGGCAACCGTTAATTCCTTGCCTTTGATGTATTCTTCAACCAGAATGTCTTTGCCGTACTTCGCCGCATCTGCGACCGCTGCCGGCAGTTCTTCTGCGGTGTGTACAATGTGTACGCCAACGGAAGAGCCTTCGCAGGGAGGTTTGATGACGCAGGGAACGGGCAGGGTGGGCATTTGCCCGGCTGCTATGGTCTCGCTGAGCGGAGTCGGTACGTCACCATCGATGAAGAATTTCTTTGTCAGGACCTTATCGAAACAGTTACGGCTTGTGGTGGAGCCTGCGCCAGTGTAGGGAATACCCAGTTCTTCGAGGTAGGATTGGAGACCGCCGTCCTCACCGTACGTGCCGTGAATCATATTGTAGCACAGCTCCGTTCCTTCCGGAATAGCAGGGCGCTCGCTATCGACCACAACAGGGGTGACGTTAGTGAAGCCTTCTGCAACCAGGGCTTCAAGTACACCGTTGCCGGAGGCCAGAGAAACGTCTCTCTCTGAACCGGGACCACCCATCAGCAGGGCAATCTTTGTATCCTTCTTAAGTTCTTTCATGATATATTTTAGAATTGGGGTTCACGGTCACCAATGACCTGTACTTCTTCATGAAGTACAATGCCGCGTTCTTTCTGGGCGACACGCACAATGTGATTGATAAGTTCAGTTATATCCGTGGCCTTGGCGTTTCCGGTGTTAATGATGAAATTGCCGTGTTTGGTGGAAACCTGGGCCCCACCAATGCTGTAACCTTTGAGTCCGAGTTCCTCAATGAGCTTACCAGCAGGAATTTCTTCCGGGTTGCGGAAAGTGCAGCCGGCACTGGGTTGGATGGGCTGGCTGTTCTTGCGGCGGTTGCGGTAGTCCTCCATGGCTGCTTCTATTTCCTCCTTGTTGCCGGGGGTGCCGCAGAATGTCGCCTGTACCACCAAGTTGTGTTCAAAGGTAGCAATGGTGCGGTAACGGGCAGGTTCCATGTTTTCCTTGGTGAATTCGACCACTTCTCCGTCTTCATCCAGCGCGGTGGCTGAGACAAATACCTGCCACATATCACCACCCATGCAGCCGGCATTCATGCGCAGGCTGCCGCCCACGCAACCGGGGATGCCATCCATCCATTCAAAACCGGAAATGCCGTTCTTGGCTGCAAAGGCAGCCAGCTTCTTGAGCTTCACAGCGGCACCAGCCACGATGGTGGTGTCGTTGACGAGTTCAATCTTCTCAAATTCGCCACCATTGGGATGCACAACGGCACCGCGGATGCCGCCTTCTCGCACAATGAGATTGGACCCTCTCCCCACGACATGCACCGGGATGTTGCGATCTTTGAAGTAGTTGACCACATTCTGCATGGTTTCCACAGAGTCCGGCTCAATCCAGTACTGGGCATCACCGCCCACGCCGAGGGTTGTGTGCTGGCGCATGGGTTCGTACAGGCGGGCAGGGAAGTCCTTGCCGCATTCTGCCTGCATTTCTGTGAGGATGCGCAAATCCTTGGCTATCTTGGTGCCGGCTTCGTGAACATTGCCAGCGCCCAGGGTCAGGAAAAGGTCACCGGGTTTCAGCTGGTTGCCGACCACGTGGTGAGCCTGCGGCATTTCCGGAAGGAACTGCGCATCTGACGGACCGTTTTCCAGCACTGCATCAACGATGGTCTGACCGGAGATGCCGGGAATGGGTAATTCACTGGCAGGGTACACATCTGCCACAAAAAGCTTGTCCACACCGTGCAGCACCCTGCCGAAGTCATCACGCAGCAGCTGGGTGCGGGTGTAGCGGTGCGGCTGGAAGAAAATGACCAGACGATCCGGATTCAGACTCTTGGCTGTCTGCACCGTGGCCGCAATTTCCGTGGGATGGTGACCGTAGTCGTCTACAATGCGGTAATCCTTGGAAAGGTACTTGGTTTCGAAGCGGCGGCGGGCGCCTGCGAACGAGGCCAGACCGCGGCTGATGCTGGCGAAGTCTGCCCCCATCTCCAGGGCGGCGGCTGTGGCTGCCAGGGAGTTGAGAACGTTGTGGCGGCCGGGAATCCCCAGCTCCACGCGTCCCAGTTCCTTGCCTTTGTGGTTGATTGTATAGAGGGTGCGCCCGCGCTTCACAGTGACGCTGGTGGCGGTGTAGTCTGCATCTTCCCAGCCGTAGGAGACACTGTTGGGATACTGGCTGCATACATCAGCAGCGCCGGCATCGCTCTTGCAGTAGAATATGGTGCCGCGGGTCTGGCGGCAGAGCGTGTGGAACACCTCCTTAATGTGGTCCAGGTCGCGGTAGAAATCCAGGTGTTCTGCCTCGACGTTCAGCACAATGCTATGCTCAGGGATGTAGTTGACGAGAGTACCATCGGATTCATCACCCTCGGCAATCAGGTAGTCGCTGTCAGCATTCCAGTGGGCATTGGCGCCCAGTACGGGAATTTCTGCACCTACATAGTGGCAGGGGCGCAGGCGTGCTTCGCGAAGCAGGTGGGCCGTCAGTGCAGAGGTTGTGGTTTTGCCGTGTGTGCCAGCTACCACTACGCCTTTCTTGTTATTCAGAATAGCAGCCAGACACTCAGCCCGGCGCAGACAAAGACTGCCGAGTCTGCGCGCTTCTGCCAGGGCTACATTATCTTCGCGGATAGCGCTGGAATAAATGACGATTTCTGCATCGGCCACGGCATCTGCCGTGTGGGGGCAGGCAAATCTCAGCCCTCCTTGTTGCAAGCGCTCTGTTTCCTCACTGGTGACGCGGTCACATCCGCTCACTTTGTGACCCATTTCCAGAAGCATGCGTGCAATGCCACTCATGCCGGCACCTGCCACGCCAATAAGATGAATGCGCACCGGATTATTCCGGTCCAGAAGCCTTTTGCGTAATTGCTCAATCATATCTACTTCCCTCATTATACGCGAAACGGCATCACAAGCAAGGCAAATATCCGTTGGTCGCTTATATTTTCGCTTAATTCCCGATTTGTTGAGTGTCCGTTAATTTTACCCTTGCCATTCGATAGATTATAGTGTATTACTAGCACCGGAGGTGGTTTGGATAATCCATCTGCCTGGTCAAATAAAATAAGAAAGAAATACTACTATGAAAAAATATCTGGCTATTCTTGCTCTTGCTGGTGTTTGCTTCTCCGCTGTCTCTTGCTCCTATCTGCGTTGCGCTCTGTCAAATGATTACAAGGCATGCCTTCTTGGTGTGTCTATTGATAAAGCCGTAGCAAAACTTAACGCTGCAATTGATCCGAAGAATGCAACCGTAGATACTAAAGCTCTGGCTTCTCACATGACTTCTCTGAATGCGTCTCTTCACACTGCCAAGCTTATCAATTTCGAGCTGCCTGATCGTGTCAAGAATGAGTACAATACGGCTATCAACCGTATCATCAAGCATGATTATTACGATTCAGTCGAGCTGGAGAAGGTTTTTGAGAACGTCAAGCCTCTCTGATTCTTTTATATTGTTAAATGCGAAACCCTGGGTGGTTTAACCACTCAGGGCTTTTTTCTTTGGTACTACCGCCAAGCAAACAACACCAGCGGAAAGGACCGAATCCGGCGTGGGCAACCACTTGCATCTCAGAACATATAGCAACAGAGCAGAAAAATACTGAAATGTATGAAGGTGCGACTGAAAGAAGGAACGCGGAGCAACATTCCCGAAAAAACACACTACATTACATTGTTATATGCTATGGGTTGACAATGTATTAACTTCATCCCCGAGATTATTCAGACGTAGAATATCTTTGTACACGATGGTGATACACTATTTCTACCACATTATACCCAATCAGGAAGTGTCCGGTGCATATCAGTTCATCATTCCTCAACTTTTTTGACGTGGTGAAGATTTTTCATCATTAAGTCAACTTCGGCACCTGTAGGGGCACCCATACCGGATATCCCCGGGACACAATGAAGATTCTGAGGTGAGATGGAGGAGCTACGCTCATTGTAACAGTTTCCTTTTAATTTACGGGTCTCATCATCTAAGGTATCGCACGAACACAAAATCACGACCAAAATATATAATAGCAGCTGTGGGGCATGTACGAAACAAATGAAGAAGTTCATAGTTTTCATAGTAAGAACGCGTGGGAATTAAACCTAGCTTTGTTCAGAGGGGGCTTAGATTTATCACTTGATACGCCCTAACAGGCTTTTCTTTCTCTTTTTTTGAGAAAGCCCAAGATAGTGATCTTTTCCATTGCCACGCATGACTTGTTTGGCTTCAACGTAATCGTCACCATCAGCAATTGACATATAATTTTTATTTAATGATTTTTTTATGTAAGGATTTAACCAAGCGTTTATAAGCAACAATATGAAGCAAATTAAGCATATTCCCATGCAGGCTTCTGAATACTTGAGTTTATCATATTCAAAAAGGATAGCACCTATTATGCAAGAAAATATACCCAACACAAACAGAGCTTCTTGTTGGTGTTGAATCTTTAATGCTTTTATAAATAATCTCTTCATGTGAATAAATAGTTTCGATTTATAAGTATAAACAGGGAGATTTTATTAAAAAAGCTAGTGTAAACTTCTTTCTGTAAAATCAAATGAGCACTATGTTTTCATCTACAGCCTCCATCCTGCGCAGGATGGGACGCTGGCTGAACGATGCTTTTACATCGCCATGTCTGGATGAAAAATTGAAGTGTTCGGTCAATTGCTGCATTGTTTGTTTGCTCATAACTAACTCAAAAACACTGAACGAACAAGACAAAATTACCATATTCGACGCGTTAATCAAGCCTTTTCTTCGTGATGATTCTCAAACATCTGAGTATCAATAAGATTATTTATTTGCGCTGTCAATTCCATTTCCAACAGAATGCACAGGCTCATGTGACGAGCGTGAGATAGCGCAGTATCGCGGCTGCGCATATTCGAAACGTATTCAACGCCGGGAACCGAGCATCCGCCAAGCTGATGATTCAAAATGCCCTATCTATTTTTAGGGCAGATAAGCAATACAAGCTGGCCGATTGGTTCGAAGAAAACATCGAAGAATGCCTTACCGACATTGATTGCCCACCCGAGGTACAGCGACGGCCCAGAACGTCCAACATCATGGAAAGCATTAACAAACAACTCAAACGCAGAACAAACGTTATCTCCATCTTCCCCTCTGAAGCATCTTTGCTCAGAATTGTAACCGCCAAGGCTATGGACCTCTCCGACGAATGGGAGGGTATTTGCGCTAAGGCTTACATTTCCCCGGAGAAGCTTCAACTCGCGGCAGATGTGCTGCAGGGAGCCTCGTCTCAGCCTCAAAATCCCGCTGCTTAACCTAAACCGCAAACGAAC
>JAZRJB010000067.1:0-12960 GCA_045645565.1 Akkermansia sp.
CCCCCGAGCCGCCGGCACCCGCTGCCAACCCGGATTCTCTCACACTGCGCGAAACGCCCCGCAACAAGGAACACAAAGCCGCGCTCACCGCAGCTGCTGCCGTGGAATCTGAAGACCCCGCAGCTATGCTTCAGCAGCTCGTGGACCAAGGAACCATCAACAAGGAGGCAGCCGAACAACTGGCCGCCTGGGCTACACGCCACAAAATCAAGGCTGTGGAAGAAGTCGGCAACAGCCGCCGCCCGAATGGCGACCGCGTAACGCGCTACCGCCTCATCTCAGAGGATGGCACAACCGACCTTCTCATTGATGTCGTCAGCACAAAAGATGGCAAGACCTACATCGAATCCGCCAAAACCACCCCGTCCGACAAAACCAAGCTGAACCCGGAAGCTGACTCCCTGACCGTTGCAGAAGGCTTTGTAGAGGCCGTCCGCCTGGGCAACATGGCCGTGGCACGCACCATGATTACCGGCAGCGAAGTTTCTGATGCAACAGTAG
Source organism: Akkermansia sp. (assembly GCA_045645565.1). GTDB lineage: Bacteria > Verrucomicrobiota > Verrucomicrobiia > Verrucomicrobiales > Akkermansiaceae > Akkermansia. The sequence continues at coordinate 502 of JAZRJB010000067.1, forward strand.
CTGGTCTTTGCATGATTTTTGAGGAAGGCGAGTTCAAACTGCGCACTCAGGCCCCCATCCGCAACACGTTTACCACAGAGAAGAACGCTGGTTACCTCGTGTACGTTCTCTCCCCCATCAGCACCCGCCCGGCGAACGTCGGCATGGAGCTCACCCGCTTGGACAACAGCCTCTGGCGCATCAAAGCCGTGGCGCTTGATGCCCTGCTGAGCAGCTACGAAAGCATCGCCACAGAAGAAGGTGGCCACTACTTCCCCATTGTGAAGAACCCAAAGGGTGGCGACTCCCTGGCTCTGTTCTTCGGATTCAATGAATCCGTACTCACACCGCGTTCCATGCGCCAGCTGAAGATTGTATCTGAGCTGCTGAAGGCCAGCAAGGGTGTGCTTCAGATCAGTGGTCATACGGACGACGTGGGCTCCGAAAAATACAACCTTGAGCTCTCCATCCGCCGCGCTAATGCAGTGAAGGACGCCCTTATTTCCTTCGGGGTGGATGCCAACCAGATATCCACTGAAGGTATGGGTAAGAGCCAGCCGCGCCGTTTCTACACCACTGAGGACACAACCGAGCAGATTGACTACATCCGCGGTGAGAACCGCCGCGCCGAAATCTACCTCGACTTCGAGTCTTAATCACAACCATTTACCCTTCATCACAAAAGAACCGGGGAAATTCACCCCGGTTCTTTTGTAACACCGCACAACCATGCACAATTACGCCGCAGAACTCAACCCCCAGCAACTGGTCGCTGTCACCACCACAGCACAACAGGCACTCGTCATCGCTGGTGCAGGAAGCGGAAAAACCCGCACCCTGACGTACCGCGTCGCATGGCTGCTTGAGCAAGGAACCGCCCCATGGCGCATTCTACTGCTCACCTTCACGAACAAAGCCGCCCGCGAAATGCTGGAGCGCGTCACCGCCCTCACCGGAGCAGATGCAGGGCAACTCTGGAGCGGCACCTTCCACTCGATAGCTAACCGCCTGCTGCGGCGCCATGCAGACCGGTTGGGCTACCTGCCCGGATTCACCATTTTTGATTCTGATGACCAGCGGGCGCTCATGAAGAACCTGGTCAAACAATTTGCCGGCAAAATGACCAAGGCAGACCGCTTTCCCAAGCCGGAGCTGCTGATTTCGCTGCACAGCCTGGCCGCGAACACCGCTACGGATTGGCACCGGGTTCTGAGTGATGAATACCCCTACCTTGAGCCGCACGAAGACATCATCGGCAAAATCTACACAGAATACGCCACCCGCAAGCGCGCACTCAACGCCATGGATTTTGATGACCTGCTCATCAACCTGCTGCGCTTACTCCGCGAACACGCCGACATCCGCACCGCGCTGCAGGAACGATTCCGGCATATCCTGGTAGATGAGTACCAGGACACCAACACCCCGCAGGATGAAATCATACGCCTGCTGAGTGGCGGCCAGGGCAGCAGCCTGATGGCTGTGGGCGACGACGCCCAGAGCATTTATTCCTGGCGCGGGGCCAATGTGCAGCATATCCTGCATTTCCAGGAAACCTACCCGCAGGCGCAGATTTACCACATCACCACCAATTACCGCAGCCTACCCCCCATTCTAGCCTTGTCCAACGCCGCCATTGCCCAGAACGAAAACCAGATTGTCAAAGAACTGGAAGCCACCCGCCACGGGGCTCAGTTCAAACCGGTTGTCGTACCGGCGCCGGACAACCGGACGGAAGCCGTATGGCTGGCACACCGGATTGATGAACTGATGGCAGGCGGCATTCCCGGCAAGGATATTGCCGTGCTTTACCGGGCGCATTTCCACAGCATGGATGTGCAGATGGAACTCACCCGTGCGCATATTCCATTCCGCATCACCAGCGGGTTGAGATTCTTTGAGCAAGCTCACGTCAAGGACGTTGTTGCCTTTCTGCGGCTGCTCTGCAACCCCAGGGACGAAATTGCCTTCCGCCGCATTGCCGGCACCTTCCCCCGCGTGGGGGATGCCACCGCCGGGCGCATGTGGGCCCAGTGGCTCAGCGCATACGAAACCTGGGCCGCCAGGCACCCGGGTGAGACCGCGCTTTCAGATTCCCACACCAGCATCTTTGAACCCGCAGTCAAGGTGCAGCCGGCCGTTCGCCCGCACTGGGCTGCCTTCCTGAGCCTTATGGACAGCCTGCACCCGGCCGGGCACACCCTGCTGCCGGCGGAGCTGGTCCACACCGTCCATGCCTACCTGATTCCCTACCTCTCGCACGCGTACGATAATTATGAAGAACGCGCAGAAGACCTGGCCCAACTTGCCCGCAACGTGGGTCAGGAAGAAAGTCTGGATGATTTTCTGGCACAAATTGCCCTGCTGAGCGAAGTGGACACCCCCACGGCAGATGATGATGACTGCGTCACGCTCAGCACCATTCACCAGGCCAAGGGATTGGAATGGAAAATCGTCTTCATCATCTTCCTGGGCGAAGGTCAATTCCCCCACCGCAGAGTGATTGAAAGCGGCAACACTGATGAAATAGAAGAGGAAACACGCTTATTCTACGTGGCAGTCACCCGTGCCCAGGATCAACTGTACCTCTCATTCCCACGCTACAATGGGCGCAGCTACGATGCCCAATACTCACCACCATCCCGGTTCCTGACCACGCTGCCCCAGGAACTCATCCAGCTGTGGAGCGTATAATCATCTATTTGTTTTGAAACACCGGCTGCATCATGTTGCGTCTATACCGCAACCATGAAAGCAACACCACTCTGCTACATGCTGGCGGCCACATCCGTGGTCGGAATCGCCGGGGCTCAAGAGCTACCGGGTTATCTTGACACAGCCTTCGGCTGGCGTCCAGGCATTATGGAAGAAACCCATATACCCGGCAGCTTGCGCCAAGGCATAACACCCCAGGCACAACTGACACGCCGACACCAGGGTGTTCCCACTGCCCACAGCGTGTTGCACCAGACACGCCAGCGCGATGAAGACACCTCCAAAACCGCATGCCACGGCTGGCGTTTCATGCCTTCCACGCCCCAGAAATTCATGCCGTACCTGGATAGCCTGTTTGTACCCGGCAACACCTGCGCTGAGCCCTGCGAATGGGTGAGCGAGGACCTGATTTCAAGCGGCGCCCAGAAACTCAAACACGCTTTGAGCCTCTACGGCATGCAGTATGACCTCACCATCTCCTACAATTACAGCGCCCTGCACCACAAACCGCGCGGGCACCGCAGTGAATTCTCCTCATTCAACTCCTCACTCACCGGCACCTGGTTCCTGGCCAAGGATTGTGACAACAGCCAGGGGGTCTTCCTTACCTTTGAGGCAGACTGGGGACAAGGCACCAACTTCAGTGAGCGCCACAGCAGCGCCCAGATGAGCCTGGGTTCCCTTTCCAACCCGCAGGGCAGCCTGCGCGGCGGCAAAGGCGTGTTCCTGCCGCAGGTAGCACTGGGTTACAGCGGGTTTGACGGCAAGTGGGTAGCCATGGTCGGCACCCTGGATCTGAGCAATTACCTGGACCAGAACGCCTATTCCTGCAGCTGGGCCGGCGGTCTCATGAACCAGAGTTTTGTCTATAACCCCTGCCTGCCCCTCACCTGGGGTAACTTCGGGTTCCTGACCGCCTGGCAGCCCTGCCACAATTTCTATGCCATGTATGCCACCGCCAGCACGAATACTCCGGTAAACCACAATCCATTCTCGGATTTGAGCGCCAATTACTGGATGCACATTGCTGAGGTCGGCTTCATCATTGATGATGTATTCGGCATGGGCGCAGGCACCTACCGCCTGCAGTATACGATGACTGACCACAGCGGGAACCTCGGCCTGGGCGGTGGCTTGAATATCCAGCAGCAGCTCGGCAAGAATTCCCCCCTGGGCTTCTTTACCCGCTGCGGTTTCATGGACCAGGACGCCGCTCGCCTGACCGGTGTCAAATGCGCCGCCACCGCAGGTCTTGTCCTGCAGGCGCCGTTCACCCAGAGCGGATGGGGCAGCCGCAGCAATAACGAAAACATTTCCTTCGGTTTCCTCTGGCAACGCGCTGCATCATCCGAAAAACCCATGAAAAACAAGGATGAATACGGTCTGGAACTCAGCACAGTGGTCCAGGTAACCCCCACATTCTTCCTGCAACCGGATCTGCAGTATATTTTCAACCCGGTTCATGGAACGGATAAAGACGGCGCATTCGTTATGCAAATGCAAGGTGTTTTCAAGTTCTAACCCGTTATCCTCAACCCGATTCTGCAACTCCATGCGCAAGCCAATTGCGCATGGAGCTGCATTTTCTTATTGCATTAGGGAGAAAACATGCTAAAGTGTGGGCATGTCCGCAAAACGCTTTATTCTGAACGAGACAAGCTACCACGGTCACGGTGCTGTGGAAGCCATTGTAACCGAAGTCAAGGGTCGTGGTTTCACCAAGGCTCTGATAGTAACAGATGCTGACCTGGTGAAGTTCGGCGTTGTTGCCAAGGTAACCAGCCTGCTCGACGCCGCTGGTTGCGCTTATGAGATTTACGACCAGGTGAAGGCCAACCCCAGCGTGGATGTTGTCACCGCCGGTGTAGCCGCTTTCAAGGCCGCTGGTGCTGATTACATGATTGCCATTGGTGGCGGCTCTCCCCAGGACACCGCCAAGGCCATCGGCATCATCATCAACAACCCGGAATTCTCTGATGTTGTAAGCCTGGAAGGTCTTGCCCCCACCAAGAACAAGTGCGTTCCCGTCATTGCCGTGGCCACCACCGCCGGCACTGCCGCTGAAACCACCATCAACTACGTGATTACTGACGAGGCCAAGCGCCGCAAGTTCGTCTGCGTTGACCCCCACGATATCCCCGTTGTTGCCGTGGTTGACCCGGACATGATGAGCTCCATGCCCAAGGGTCTCACCGCCGCCACCGGTATGGATGCCCTCACTCACGCCATCGAAGGCTACACCACCCTGGCTGCCTGGGAACTTGCTGATACGCTGAACATCAAAGCTGTTGAACTCATTGCCAAGAACCTCCGCAAGGCTGTTGAAAATGACCCCGATGGCCGCGAAGGCATGGCTCTGGGTCAGTACATGACCGGCATGGCATTCTCTAACGTTGGTCTTGGCGTGGTACACGGCATGGCCCACCCCCTGAGCGCTTTCTACAACACCCCCCACGGCGTGGCCAACGCTGTGCTCCTGCCCTATGTCATGGAGTACAACGCTGCCTACACCGGCGAAAAATACCGCGAAATCGCCCGCGCCATGGGCGTGCAGGGTGTCGACGCCATGAGCCAGGAGGAATACCGCAAGGCTGCTATCGATGCAGTCAAGCAGCTCTCCATCGACGTGAACATTCCCCAGACCCTCGCCGAAATCGGCGTGAAGGAGGAAGACCTTTCCGCCCTGACTGATGCCGCCATGGCTGACGTCTGCACTGGTGGCAACCCCCGCCCCTGCACTTGGGAAGAAGTTCTGGCTGTCTACAAGACTGCCTTCGGTAAGTAATATTACCTGCATCCCTCAATTTATACCCCGCGCAGCCGCTGCTGCGCGGGGTTTTTGCCTGTAATATGCGCCAGTTGCGAAAATTCCCCCCCGGGATAATCTTTTATGCTTGACTTAACTCCACCCATCGGGTAACGTGTATCCAAGCATTATGACTGAACGTCGCATCGTAATTACAGGTATGGGTGCCCTGACCCCCCTTGGCAACAGCGTTGAGGAAACATGGGAAGGCATGAAAAACGGTCGCTCCGGTATTACCAATATCGAGGGTATTGATGACAGTGCCCTGAACATTCACATTGCAGGTCAGGTCCGCAACTATGACCCGTCTCCTTACTTCAAGAAGGATCCCAAGGCTGTACGCCGCTGTGACCGCTTTGAACAGCTCACCATGGGCGCAGTGGCAGAAGCCATTGAAAACGCCGGGCTTGACGTTGAAAAGGTTGATAAGACCCGCGTCGGTGTCATGATTGGTTCCGGCATTGGTGGTCTGGGCATTCATGGCGATGGGTGCGCAGCCCTCATCCAGTCCGGTCCCCGCCGCGTGAGCCCGTTCTGTATTCCGTACATGATTACCAACATGGCCTCCGGTATGGTCAGTATCGAATACGGATTCGGCGGTCCGAACATGAGCATTTCCACCGCCTGCGCCACAGCCAACCACTGCATCGGTGAGGCCTGGCGCATCATGAAGTTTGGTGATGCTGATATCATGATTTGCGGTGGTGCAGAAGCCGCTGTCATTCCTGTGGGCATTGCCGGTTTCGCCAACATGAAGGCCCTTTCCACCCGCAATGATGACCCCGCCACCGCTTCCCGCCCGTACGATGTGGACCGCGACGGCTTCGTAATGGCAGAAGGCGCCGGCATCATCATTCTGGAAACCCTGGAACACGCGCAAGCCCGTGGCGCCAAGATTCTGGCAGAGCTTGTTGGCTACGGTCTCAGCGCAGATGCCTACCACCTCACCTCCCCCATGCCGGACGGCGAAGGCGCAGCCCGCTGCATGGACATGGCCATGAAGCACGCCGGCCTGAAGCCGACCGACATCCAGTACATCAACACGCACGGTACCTCCACCCCGCTGGGTGATATCTGCGAAACCAAGGCTATCAAGGCCTCATTTGGTGACTACGCCAAGAATGGTCTCGTGGTCAGCTCCACGAAGTCCATGACCGGTCACCTTCTGGGTGCCGCCGGTGCCATTGAGCTTCTGGCCTGTGTCAAGGCTATCGAGAACAACTTCGTACCGCCCACCATCAATGTATTCAACCAGGATCCCGAGTGTGATCTTGATGTATGCCCGAACGTGGGCCGCAGCATGACCGTGGATGTAGCCCTGAGCAACTCCTTCGGGTTCGGCGGTCACAACGCTTCCCTCATCGTGAAGCGCTTCATCGACTAAGCATTGATGCTGCACCAATAACACACTTTACGCACGGCGGCTGTGGGCAACCATGGTCGCCGTGTCTGCACCCGGAGTCAACACATGCTGAAAAAAATCACCACCTGCTTCTGCTCCGCCGGTCAGATGGGGCGCAGAGACCACCTGCTGCTCCGCTGGGCGGGGTTAAGCCTGTGCGTACTGGTACTCATTGTACTGCTCAGCGCACTCGGGGTCATAGAATACCTGGAACTGGAGCAAATCCGCTTCCTTGGGGGCAACCCCTTCTACATTGGAGCTGAGGAAGCGCAAATCAGCCTTCTGGGACCAGCCGGCACCTTTGCCCTGTGCATGGGCGTCACCTTCTACCTGGCCCTGGTGCAGCTGAGGGAAAAACACTTCACCGGCAGACTGCTGGTTGCCATTCTGGCGAGTACCGCACTGGCGCTTCCCGGCATTCTCTGCGTACTGTGGGGAGGCGTCCTGAACATGAACGCCCCAGTCATCTGTGCGCTGGCCTGCTGGTGCGGCGCTGAAATACTCCACCTTTTCCGCCCCCGCAAATGAAAGCGCAGAACTACCCGCAACCCGTTCTCAACCTGATAGCCGCGCTCAAACGCATGCCCGGAGTAGGCACACGCGGCGCAGAGCGCCTGGCGCTCTGGTTCCTGCAACAAGGGCGCAACGAAGCGCGCCAGCTGGCCACAGCCCTCACCACTGCGGCAGATACCGTGAGCACCTGCCCTGAATGCGGATTCTTTGCCGAACAAGGCTGCCGCTGCACCGCCTGCGATGACCCGCTGAGAGATGCCTCCCTACTCTGCGTTGTAGAGCAACCCACTGATGTTCTACCCATTGAACGCTGCGGCACCTTCCGCGGGCTCTACCATTGCCTGGGGGGCAAGATTTCCCCGCTGGACGGCATCATGCCCGAGGACCTGTCCATTGATAAACTGCTGGAACGCGTCAAATCCAACCCCGGCTGCGAAGTCATCCTCGCCGTCGGCAGTGATGTGGAAGGCGAAGCCACCGCCCTCTACCTGGGGGAACTCCTCAGCCAGCTTCCCTGCCGCTGCACCCGCCTGGCCCAGGGCATGCCCGCTGGCGCCGGCCTGGGGCATGCAGATGCCATCACCCTCATGCGGGCACTTGAAGGGCGCCGGGGGCTCTGAGCTGCTCCCCCCGGCTCCTGCCTGCTCCTTCAATTTGAGGATTGACACACAAAGCGAAAGCCTGTATACTCCCGCGCGTTATGGAGAACCAGACGACCAATATCGATCTCTCGGCGCTCGACACGGAAGCCATGCGCTCCCGTCTTTCCGAGCTCGGGAGCTATCTTTGACCTCGGAAGCCTTGAATCTAAAGTAGCAGAGCTGGATACGCGCATGAGCGCACCGGATTTCTGGGATAACCCGGAGGCCGCACGCGCCCTCATGAACGAAGTAAACCCGCTCAAGCGCCGCCTGGAACAATTCCGCAGCCTCGAAAGCGGACTGGAGGACGTATCCGTCGCGGTCGAAATGGCTGATGAAGACCCGGACATGGCAGGCGAAGCCAAAGCCGAGTATGATGCCTGGTTCAAGCGTCTGGAAGAGTTTGAGCTGCTGACCCTCCTGAACGGGCCGCACGACAACGCCGGCTGCTATGTGACCATTCACGCCGGTGCCGGCGGCACCGAGGCCTGCGACTGGGCCAGCATGCTGCTGCGCATGTACCTGCGCTATTGCGAACGCCACGGCTTCACCACGGAAATCATGGAAAGCACCGATGGCGATGAAGCCGGCATCCGCTCCGTCACCATCAAGATTGACGGTGAGTATGCCTACGGCTACCTCAAGAACGAGCGCGGCATTCACCGTCTGGTGCGCATGAGCCCATTTGACTCCGCCGGCAAGCGCCACACCTCATTCTGCTCACTGGATGCCACCCCGGACATTTCCGATGACATCGAAATCGAAGTGAAGGAAGCAGATGTGAAGATGGACACCTACCGCTCCGGCGGTAAAGGCGGTCAGAATGTTAACAAGGTGGAAACCGCCGTGCGTCTGACCCACCTGCCCACCGGCATCATCGTGGCCTGCCAGACCCAGCGCTCCCAGCTCCGCAACCGTGAAGAAGCCATGCGCATGCTCAAAGCCCGCCTTATTCAGCTGGAAGAAGACCGCAAGCGCGCCGAGGCTGACCGCCAGTACTCTGAAAAGGGTGACATTGCCTGGGGTAACCAGATTCGTTCCTACGTGTTCCAGCCTTACCAGATGGTAAAGGACCTGCGCACCGGTTTCGAGTGCGGCAACATCCAGGACGTGATGGACGGCAACATTGACGGCTACGTGGAGGCTATGCTCCGCCACAATGCCAATGCTTAAGTACAAGGTACGAAGTGCGAAGTACGAAGTAAAATCATGCGAGCATCAGCGAGCGGAACTTCATACTTCGTAATTCGTACTTCGTAATTCGTACTTTTAACCATGTTAAAAATCGACGTTCTCACTCTTTTCCCTGAGCTCATCTCCGTGCCGCTTTCCCAGAGCATCATGGGGCGTGCGGCTGAAGCCGGGCCCATCGAAGTGCGCGCACACCAGCTGCGCGACTGGACACATGACAAATACCGCCGCACGGATGACTACCTCTGCGGTGGCGGGCAAGGCATGCTCATGAAGTGCGAGCCCATCTTCGAAGCCATTGAGGAACTGCGGCAGGAGAACACCAAGGTCATCCTCATGACCCCCCAGGGGCGAGTCTTCCGCCAACCGGTGGCAGAAGAGCTGGCAGCACCCTGCATGAACGGGGCGGATGCCCACTACATCTTCCTCTGCGGGCATTACGAAGGCGTTGACCAGCGCGTTATTGACACACTGGTGGATATGGAAATCTCCATCGGGGACTACATTCTCACAAACGGAGCCATTGCTGCCGTTGTGGTCATTGATGCCATTGCCCGCCTGCTGCCAGGCGCCCTGGGTGATGACCGCAGCAGCGTGGAGGAATCCTTCTCCAACGGTCTGCTGGAAGCCCCCGCCTACACAAAGCCGAATGTCTTCCGCGGCATGGAGGTCCCCCCCGTCTTCCTTTCCGGTAACCACAAAGCCATTGCTGAATGGAAGCTGGAGAAATCCATCGAACGCACCAAGAGCAACCGCCCCGACCTCTACGAAGCATGGGCTGCCGCCCACCCGGAATATTTTGCTCCGAAAAAGAAAAAGAAGACCAGGCTGACCAGCTACAAACCCCGCAGGCCACAGGGGGAAACTCCTGAAGAAGGCTCAGAACATTAACACAATGAGCCAAGGCCGATTCTTTCTGTGCATTCCGCTTCTGCTTGCAGCCTGTACCCCCATTGCACAACAGCAGCAGGCGCGCCTGAACCAGGTTCGCGCCGAATGGAGGCAGCAGGCACACAAACGCAAAATTGAGCAACACACAGCGACCTTCAAAGCATGGAAAGCTGCGCTCAGCAACGTGACGACAGCAAAACTGGTACACCGAGCCCCTACGGAAGAGAACCCCACCCCAACCATCATCAGGAAATTCAGCCCTGATGAGGTGAAGGAACTGGTGGCTATTCTGAGCGATGCGCGTCCCGGCAGAACGCCTCAGCTCAGGCCCGGCATAGAACCCTTTGTGCTGAACGAGCAAGGCGAGGTAGTTCACTGCCCCGAGCGGCAGTTTGCCCATGAAACCTTCATAGACGACCGGGTGGATCTGCTGTGTCTGTATGATGCAGAGGGCAACGAAATCGTGCCCGAGCTCAGTCCCTATGAAGATGACATCAGCCCGCTATCCAAGGTTCACGTTCTCGATTTATGCAGAAAAGACACCCCGCCCTGGGAGGAACCCTTCATCCTTCTGCGCGATGAAGACTGGAGGCGTTTCTGCCAACTTCCCACGATGCTGAGCTTCCTCGAAGCGGTGAAGAATATTCCTTAAGCCTCAGGCAGACAATAGCACGTTGCGAGGTTCAGTCACGCCATGTACATCTTCCCGGCTAATTATCGGCTAATTTAGCCGATAATTACCCGTCATTAGCCGATAAAACCACTAATGCGTTGTTCTAAATCTGGAACTGGCTTAAATATAAACTCCCGGGAAATACACTCTGAGTACAGGAAACCCAGTTTTTCCAAGCAGGTAAGGTCAGTTCTGGCAGTCTGGCGAACCACTTTATATTCTTCACAGTGAATTGTGACTGATGTGCTGGCATTCGGATGCTGAAGAAAATGCAAAAGCAGATTCTTCTGCCTATGGTTAAGAAGGGCAACATTTAAAAGAGAAAGGCGAAGCTTTTCATTCAACTGCTGCTTGGTGCGCAGGTGCTTCACCAGACTCTCTATGGAAGAATACAGAGTATTCAACTGATCGATAATAAAGTAATTAAGATCATTATCATCCTCCTCCGTATTCACGAATGCTTCATAGTAGCTCCGCGAATGCGCATATATTTCTCTCGATATGGAGATATACTCAAACAGCCAGTATCCAGCATGCAGCATACCCCAGTAAAATAAGGAACGGGCTGTTCTGCCGTTACCGTCCACGAAGGGGTGATCGTATGCTAATTGAAAATGCAGAATGATGGCGCGGATAATAGGGTGGATATAATATTCCCCTTCGTCTTCACCATTCGCGAAACGACAAAGTTCTTCCAGACGCCCAGAAAGGCTGTCCGCTGCTGGCGGCATGTGGATAATATCCCCACTACGGGTATCTTCTATACAGACCTTATCCTCCTCTTGCCGCAAGGAACCGGATTTACCCGGATTTCTGAGTGTTCCCTCCACCATACTTCGATGCAAGGACAAAATAAACGCCGGAGTAAGAGGTTCGTCCTTGTGCTGCAATATCATTCGCATGGTACGATAATTATTCATCACCATCTGTTCATGCTCATCTTTCGGTGGTCGATTACTGCGAATAAGTTCCCTCGCTTCGGAACGAGTAACAACGGCTCCTTCCAACATGCTGGACATTATAGCTTCCTCGGCCAGTGAGGTCAGTAGGTATCTGTCGCGTTCTGTTACTGAAAACACAGTACTCGCGTCGGTCAGCAGCATCGTTCCTGACGCTCGGTCAATTTTATGCAGACATTGTTGAATATATTGAGTCGAAGCAAAATTAAATGACTTTCCTCTTGCATTTCGCAAGGGGATACTCTGCCGAGCCTGTGTACGATGAAGTTTAACCCCTAACCACCATTGCTCCTTGCTGAGTCCATCAGGCGCTTTTCTGTATCGCAGTTCCTGCCAACTCAAATAGCGCTCCATGCTCAGTGCTTCGGGCAACGCTTTCTGCATAATTTCAACGAGACTTCCCGTTTCTCGCTCTATTAATTCCTGAAAAACAGGAACTGCACTACGACGTTTCATACAATGATTGTAGCACGGTATCATCACTTGTCAACTAATTATCGGCTAATTTAGCCGATAATTAGCCGTCATTAGCCGATAAAACCACTATACAGGCGCGCGCCCAGGACAGGGGTAACAAAAAAATACCACCACATAGGTAACACAAGTTCCAGGACATAGGTTACACTTTTGGATAGACATGTGGCATAATCTCATTATGCCATGGAACACCAAGAGTAGTAATCAAATGA
>JAZRJB010000068.1:0-11307 GCA_045645565.1 Akkermansia sp.
GTAGACATACGTCTACGCTAAGATATTCTGTTACGATTACATTGCCTGCTTAAAGGCGGGCAGTGAAATTTGCCTTCGGCAATCGAAATTACTCCTGCGGAGTATCGAAATCCGCCTGCAGCGGTCGAAATTGAACCCAGCTTTGCTGGGTTCAGTAAGACAAATCGCCATTTAGCGGATAAAGAGGGAGTCAGGCTTCAAAACGGTGTTGATAATGCAGTCAATTGTGAAATCCTTGGGACACATGTGGCAGCAGGGTGGGCAGCAGCAGTCTTGTCCGAATAAATTACATTGACAAATGGTGAGTAATGGTATTGAATAATGGTATGCGAAACTGTTCTCTGTTTACCCTTGTTGCTGCCATGGTGTTTGCGTCATGTTCTCAGGTGCAGACTACGCATATCACAGGAATGGCAGACCTGCCGCTCAAGTCAACGGAATTGCCGAATGAACGCTGGCAGGAGGCTCCTTTGCGGGCTAATGCCCAGTATGTTTTGTATGGGGCAAATTCTCAGCGTGAACGCCGGCTCCGCATTGGGGATTATTACTTCCTGAGCTGGTATGATGCCGAGCCCCAGAAGCCTGTCCGCATTGAGATGCTGTATACCCAGGCTCTCACCGGGGCAGATGTCCTCACCCGCACGGTGGAATATAATTCTCCCAGAGAATCCGCCGGTTCCCGTAAGGAGAATTTTCATTTCTCCGGTGAGGAACGTGCAAAACGCGGAGACATCATGACCTGGAAGGTTAATCTCTATTGTGATGGTGAATTAGTGGACTCTTTGCAGTCCTACCTTTGGGAATAAGCGAATTCGCTTGACTTATGGTCACTTGTCGCGTATCCTTGCGCGCGCATGGCAACGGACATTAAATTCAAGCGGAACTTCTCCATCATTGCCCACATTGACCACGGTAAGACAACCCTGTCTGACCGACTGTTGGAATTCACTAACACTATTGGCGAGCGAGACAAGCAGGACCAGCTGCTCGATGCCATGGATCTGGAAAGAGAGAAGGGGATTACCATCAAGTCTCACCCCGTTACCATGCGTTACAAGGCCAAGGACGGTAACACGTACGAGCTTAATCTGCTGGATACTCCTGGCCATGTGGACTTCTCCTATGAAGTGAGCCGTTCTCTCGCAGCTTGCGATGGTGCTGTGCTCATTGTGGATGCTGCTCAGGGCGTGGAGGCCCAGACTCTGGCCAACATGCACCTGGCTGTGGAGCAGAATCTTGAAATTGTGCCTGTGGTCAATAAAATTGACCTTCCCAGCACGAACCTGCCGCAGGTTTACCGCCAGCTTGAGGAAATCATCTGCATTCCCAAGGAGGAAGCCATTCTCTGCTCTGCTAAGGCTGGTATCGGTATCGAAGATGTGCTGGAAGCCATCGTGACTCGCGTTCCTGCCCCCACGGTCATGGATGATGATAACCACCTGCGGGCTCTGGTGTTCGACTCTGTGTATGATGCATACCGTGGTGTGGTGTCCTATGTGCGCCTTGTCAGCGGTCGTGTTTCTCGCGGTATGAAGGTGAAGCTCTTTGCTACCGATGAAACATACGAAGTGAAGGAAGTCGGTATCTTCACCCCCAAGATGCAGGCAACGGACGAATTGCATACCGGAGATGTGGGTTACATCATTGCCAATATGAAGAGCGCTGCCGATGTGAAGATTGGTGATACCTACACCAACCTGGCAGACCCCTGCAGTGAGCCGCTTCCGGGTTTCAAGGAGATTCGTCCTATGGTTTTCTCCGGTATCTACCCTGTGGATTCCGGCGATTATGAGGCATTGAAGGCTGCAATGGCTAAATTGCAGATTAATGATGCCGCGTTCACATACATGGGTGAAAGCTCTGTGGCTCTTGGTTTTGGTTTCCGCTGTGGCTTCCTTGGGTTGCTGCACATGGAAATCATCCAGGAGCGCCTGCGCCGCGAGTTTAATATGGATGTGATTTCCACCTACCCCTCAGTGATTTATGAGGTGCGTAAAACCGATGGTGAGGAAATCAATGTAGATAATCCGAGCGTTCTTCCTGACCCGCAGGAAATTGATGAAATTCGTGAGCCCATTGTCAAGGTGTTCATCATGATTCCGAGTGAATATATTGGTGCAATCATGAGCATCGTGATGGAAAAGCGCGGTGAATTGACACACACGGAGACGATTGATGATACCCGCGTGATGCTCACCTGCCGTATTCCCATGGCTGAAATTCTGGTGGATTTCAATGACAAGCTCAAGAGCGCCACTCGCGGTTATGGTTCCATGGACTATGAGTATGACGGCTACCAGGCCGCCAAGCTGGTGAAGATGGACATGATGATTGCCGGTGAGCCGGTGGATGCTTTCTCCATGATTGTTCACCGTGACCGCGCTGAATCCGTGGGGCGCGAGCTTGCCACCAAGCTCAAGGATGTGATTCCCCGCCAGCTCTTCACCGTGGCCATTCAGGCTTGCATCGGCGGCAAGATCATCGCCCGTGAAAGCATTTCTCCCATGCGTAAGAACGTGACGGCAAAGTGCTACGGTGGTGACGTGACGCGTAAGCGTAAGCTGCTCGAAAAGCAGAAGGAAGGTAAGAAGCGCATGAAAGCCATCGGTAAGGTGAGCATCCCGCAGGAGGCCTTCATCAATGTGCTGAAGAGCGGCGACTGATATGCGGAAGCTTTTCACTGCCTGGTCGTTGCTGCATGCGGCGCTGGGCAGCCACTATGTACTGGAATCGTCTCTGGAATATCCGGAGACGATTCAGGCTTTAGCGGTGCTGGTCTGGACCCCGGCGCTGGTGGTCTGCTTTCTGGCCTTTCCCTGGCCGGGCGGTAAGAAATGGGCGGATTCATTGCCCGTTGCAAACTGGGTGGCTCTTGTGCCATGCCTGGCTGTCATGGCTTTCTTCTTTATGCTGATGAGCGATATGGCATCGCCGAGCTTTGGTCGATCTGATGCGGAGACGTTATTAGGGGAGGGGCTGTTTGTAGCCCGTTTGGCCGCTATGTTGATTGCTGTCACCTATGTTTACAGTCTGGGGATGGTGGCTCTGTTCCGCTGGGTAAAAAAGAACCGCAGTTAAAAAACTGCGGTTGCTTGTCTAGCGTTGTGATTTCAAATCCTGCATCAACTGTGCGTTAGTGTGGCATTTCTTCAGGAAGAAGAGCAGGCGTTCCATGGCTTCGGTCGGCTTGTGATTGGCCAGTCCGCGGCGGATGAGTCGCACTTTTTCAAGCCAGAGTTCGGGAAGGATGAGCTCCTCGCGGCGCGTGCCGCTCTTCAGAATGTCCACCGCAGGGTAAATATACATTTCTGCAATGCGGCGGTTGAGCACCAGCTCCATATTGCCGGTTCCCTTGAACTCCTGGAAAATGAGCTCATCCATGCGGCTGTTGGTTTCCACCAATGCGGTGGCCAGGATGGTAAGGGAGCCAGCGCCGCGAGTGTTGCGGGCTGCTGCAAAAAGGCGGCGGGGAGTTTCCAGCGCGCGGGCGTCAATACCACCGCTCATGGTGCGGCCACTGCCGCGTTCTGCGTTGTTGTAGGCACGAGCCAGTCGGGTGATGGAGTCCAGGAGAATGAGAACATGCTTACCGGTCTCTACAAGCCTTTTGGCTCGTTCAATGGCCATCTCTGCAACCCGGCAGTGTTCGCGTACATTGCTGTCATTGCTTGAGGCGAAAATCTCTGCGCCGGGGAGGGCGCGTTTGAACTCCGTCACCTCCTCCGGGCGTTCATCCACGAGCAGCACCATGAGGTGGAGATCCTCACCGTAATTTTCCATGGCGCCTTCAGCAATGTGCATAAGGAGGGTTGTCTTGCCGGTTCGGGGTGGGGCAACAATGAGCCCGCGTTGTCCACGAGCCACCGGTGCCATGAGGTCCAGCGTCCGGGTTGTGAAACGGGCCGGTGTTGTTTCAAAAGCCAGGCGGTGGGTGGGGTTTACCGCCTTCAGGTCTTCAAAGTGAGGGCTTGCGGCAGCCTCCGCAGGCTCCATGCCGTTTACCTTTTGAACAGAAATGAGCTGGTGCCCGCGTTCATACCGCTGGGCCATACCTGTCAGTTGTACAAAGGGGCGCAGGCGGAGTTCTGAGATGATGTCTGCCGGCACATAGATAGCGGAATCAGAAGGAGCCCAGTCGTTGTCTTTCGTGCGAATAAAGCCGAAACCCTTGTTGGTGATTTCCAACAGACCGGTAATGCTCTCAGGTTCTCCGACCGGCACAAAGGCGCGCCCCTGGGGTTGCTGCTGCTGCTTATTTTTGTGGTGGTGCTTCTGCTGGGGCTTGTGTCGGTTGAAAGACTCCCGGCGCACCTGACCGCCACCCTGGCGTTCATCCTGGGCGTTCTTGTGGTTATTGTCGCCCGTCTGGCGCGGCTTGCGGTTAAAGTGGCGCCGTTGGGGGCGCTGCTGCCGTTTGGTATCAGGGCTCTCTTCTGGTGCGGTCATGGCCTTCAGAGTTAAACAAAGTGTTAGCTAAAAGGGGCAGGCGGAGTTTTAAGCACCGCCCGCCCTCTGGGTGTATGGAATAGGATGAGAATCAGAGCTGCTCCAGCACAGCTTCATCGATTTCAAAGTTGGCAAACACGTTCATCGTGTCGTCGTAGTCGTCCAGCAGGTCATAAAGCTTCATCACCTTGCGGGCAACGGTCACATCAGAAATCATGGTGGGGTTCTGGGGAACAGAGATGAGTTTCATGCCGGTCACATTTTTACCGGCTGCGCCCAGAGCTTCGGAAACGGTACCCAGATCCGTGGGACCGCAGGTGAATACCCATTCGCCCTCTTCATCACCAGCCTCAAATTCATCTGCACCGCAGTCCATTGCCAGTTCCATGGCAGAATCTTCGTCAATGCCAGCATCAATGATGCGCACCTCGCCCTTGCGGTCAAACTGGTAGGAAACAGAACCGGGGGTGCCCATGTTGCCACCGTTCTTGGAGAAAATGGTGCGGATTTCCGAGGAGCAGCGGTTGGTGTTGTCAGTAGCCACCTCAACGATGATGGCAGTACCTTCAGGACCGTAACCCTCGTACGTGACCTCCTGAATGGCTTCGCCCTGGAGTTCGCCCGTGCCCTTCTTGACCGCGCGGTCAATGTTATCCTTGGGCATGGAGGCGGCTTTGGCGCCTTCAATGGCGGTGCGCAGGCGCGGGTTTGTATCTATATCGCCGCCGCCGCTCTTGGCAGCCAGGGTGATTTCTTTGGAGAAACGAGCAAAAATCTTGCCCTTTTTCGCGTCGGCAGCAGCCTTCGTGAACTTAATCTTGGACCATTTATTATGACCGGACATAATTGATATGTATGGGGTGAAAATGAATGAAGGCGGGGTGGTTTCTGTTGTGAACCAGGGTGAACATCACATCCCCCTCCCATTCCGCGCCAGGGCGGAGACCAATCTCCGCTGCGCTGCTGCTGAGTCAGCAGCTGCCGGTGAGTACCGGAAAAAGAAAAATCGAGCTGACAGGATTCGAACCTGCGACCTCTTCGTCCCGAACGAAGCGCGCTACCAGCCTGCGCTACAGCTCGCTGTGTAAGCCGGGGGAATTATACATATAAAATTGTCTTTTGCAAGTACAAATTTTTATATTTGCTGGAAAATGGCAAAAAAACACCCGGCCGCGAGGTGGGCGACCGGGTGCCAGGTAATAGTTTGCTGGAAATGGAGAGATAAATCCTGCTGTGGAGGATTACGGTTAATCCTTGCTGCGTTTCTTGTAATCCTCGCGCAGCTTGGCATTGTGAACAGAGTGAGCGCGAACATTTTCCAGCGCCTTCTCTGCTTCAATCTGAATATCCTCATCCTTGTCGTTCTTATAACGTTCAAGGATGCTCACGACCCACTCATGATCCATCAGAGAATTCAGAACGCGGATGATAACCTGCTTTTGTTTGCGGAGAGCCTCAAGTTCTTTGAGCTGTGCCTGAAGCTTGGGCAGGTCCGGGTGGTCATCACCAATGTAGAGTGTGGACATGGCATCAGTCTTGTTGATGATGTCCTGAATGTTGGCAGTGTCACCGAACGGGTTCTCGAAGCTCATGGAGAGCAGCTTGTTGGCGGCTTCAATGCTGCGGGGGCGATCCTGTTTCAGGATGGTACCAATCACTTCCTTAATGGTGGCAGATGCCTTGGCATTGCTGGCATTGGCTTCCTTGGCCGCGAGTACGTAGTCCAGGATATCATCGCTGCCCCAGGAGCCGATGAAGGCGGGAGCCACACCGCTCCATCCCTTAGGACCTTCGATTTCGCTCTTGTAGAATTCCAGAGCCTTGGGGGAGCAGGCGCGAGCCAGCGTGCCGGCAATGGTGAGGTTGGTGCGCAGCTTTTCAGGCATGTTGGTGAAAATCTCGTCACCGATTTTGGCCTTCTCGTCGGCATCATCCATCATCATGAGGATGTTATCAAGACAGTTGCAGAGGTAAGGTGCCAGGGTGTTATCTGCAATGTCAGACTTGAGCAGGTCCAGGATTTCCTTGGTATCGCTGGCTGTTACGCGGAGCCCGATGCTTTCCCAGATGTAGCCCAGAATCTGGCTCTTCTTAAGCCAGGGCTTGGCGGTTTTCTTTTCTGCCACCGTCTTGGAGAGCTTTTTGAGCGTGGCGTTGATGTTCTTGGCATCAGAAATAGCAACACGCTGCAGCAACCAGTGGAACAGGGAGGGGGTAATCTTGTTGCAGTTTTTACCCATGGTATCGAAAATCATGTCGCGGATGGCCTCGTCCTGTTCAGCCGCAAGCCCCAGAAGAAGACATGCGTTCTGTGCAACACCCTCAGCGCGGGCGCCATAGCGGGGCTTGCCGTTTTCACCCAGAACAAACGGGTCAACCACCACTTCCATAAGGGCCTTGGCATCATCCATGCTGCAGGAAACGTCAACACCCTTCTTGGCGGCGTCTGTCAGGTTTTCAACCGCCTGCATGTTGATGGCCTGTGCGCGCTTCAGCAATGAGTTGGTGTAATCAATGTGTGCCTGAATGCGGGCATCTTCCGCCTGCTTCTGAACAACCAAGATGGTGCAGACTCCGATGGTGACAACCAGGAGACCGGCGCCAACCATGAACGGAACAGATTTCCAGACGGGCTGGCGGGAATTCTCTTCAGCAAGAGCGCGCATGTATGCATCCCGGGTGGCCTGTTCTTCATCGCTGATGTCAGAATCGCTGCTGGTGGAAGAGGTCTTCTTCTTCTTTTTGCCGCCAGCCACGGAAATGTTGCTCTTGGGCTTGTTGCCCTTGGCCGCGCGAATCTTTTCAGTGGGGGACGGCTTGTCTGGCTGTTCTTCCGGAATTATCTCTTGAATGGCTTCCACCGTTTCATCCGTGGTGGCATCGTAGGGAACTTCCTCAGTGGGCGTTTCCTCAGCGGCAGCCTGTTCAGCGGCGGCCTGGTATTCAGCCATCTGGCGGTTGTACTCCTCCATCTGGCGGTTGTATTCCTCCATCTGGCGTTCGTATTCTTCCTGAGCCAGGCGGGCGGCTTCCGCCTCTGCTGCAGCCTGAGGGTCTACCGTCTCGATGGTTTCGGGAGCGGTTTCAGCAACGGGAAGGGGTGTTTCCTCCACGGGTGCCGGAACAACGGTTTCTTCCTTGGCGGAGGCTTCAGTTGCAGGCTTGGGGGCTGCTTTTTTAGGCTCAATGGTTTTGCCGGTGGCTCCTTTGAGCTTGATTTGTTTGGCAGGCGCAGAGCCGGAGGGACGCAGGGTGCGCACAGGAGCTGCGCCAACCTTGCCAGTGTTTAGTTTCGGAGTAGCCATAGTATGCAGAGTGATGAGAGATTTAACTACGTACCCTATACCCTTAACATATTCCGCCGGGGATTGCAATCTTTCATTCTGGCCCGGACGGGATTTTCAGCACAATTTTGCAGCTGAGCAGCTCTCTCAGGCTTCTGGTTAGCGGGAGGCTGGGGCTGATTTGAGGTAAAAAGGCAGAGCCAGCACCAAGAGAAGGGCGCCTTGCATTACCCAGGAAGCCGGGGTGGTTGACAGGGCGGGCGCGGTGAGTTGGAACAGGAGGGCATTCAGCAATGCTGCCGTCAGGATGAGTATACACCCCCATGCGCGGCGCCGATTCATTGCCAGCGTTATCCCGGCAAATGCCACTGCGGCGGATGGAATGAGGATAAAAGGCAGATTGAACCCCATTTTACCAAAGCTCAGCAGGCAGAGCAGGCTGGCGGGAATGATGAAACAAGCCAGGATGAGTTTTTGTATGTGCTGGAGGAAGTGGCAAATTATCAGCAGAATGATGCAACCTGAGAGGACAAGGTGTAAATTATCTGTAGTCTGCCATCCGCCCGGATCGTGAGCATTCATCCAGGGAAAGATATAGGGCAGCGCATTGAGTGTGCTGGCCATGCAGGGAACACCGCACCAGAGGCAGGCCGTGGCGATAGAACTGCTTTTCCGGATAAGCGGGTGTTTGCTGTTTGTCAGTTGGACACTTGCCTGAAACAGTCTGGCAATGGCAGCGGTGCAGATGAACAGGGTGCCGATGGCGAAAACCCCTAAGGGCAGGGCGCCTCTGAGTTCCCAGAAACTGAAATTACCCCAGGTGCTGCCGCCGCTGAATGGGGTTGCCTGCGCGGCTGCCCGTAATACAGCCTGCATCAGCAGGATGATGACAAGTAGCGCTAGCAGGAAAAAACGGTTGCGCATGCACGTTACAGGGTAATGCCGAGTTGCTCCGGCAGGGCAATTCGGGGGCGTTCTGTAAGAATGTCACCGCCGTGGGAGCCTACGGATACCGTATGTTCGAAATGAGCTGACCAGGAACCATCGGTGGTGACGGTTGTCCAGTCGTCCTCCAGCACCCGCACGCGGTAGGAGCCCAGGGTTATCATAGGCTCAATGGCCAGAATCATGCCGCGCTTGAGCCGGGGAAGGGGGTAATTAGGACGGTAATTAGGGATTTGCGGTTCCTCGTGCAGGTGGCGTCCTACGCCGTGCCCCACAAAATCCCGGACAATGCCAAAGCCGAAGGGACGCACATAGTCCTCAATGGCTCCGCAGACATCCATGAGTGAATTTCCCTGCTTGGCTTCTGCAATGCCGCGGAAAAGCGCCTCCTCCGTTACTGCCATCAGGCGGCGAGCCGCCTCGCTCACGTTCTGGCCAACGCCCACCGTCATGGCATTGTCACCATACCAGCCATCGACAATAGCGCCGGCATCCAGGCTTACGATGTCGCCGTCTCGCAGCACGCGGGAACCACCGATACCGTGAACCACTTCCTCATTGACAGAGATGCAGAGCTGCCCCGGGTACCCGGCATAGCCAAGGAAAGCGTTACCGCACTTTTCTCTGCGGAATAACTCAGCAGCATAATCATCAATTTCCTTGGTGGTGATGCCAGGGCGGATGATGGTTTGCAACTCCATAAGAATGCGGGCCGATACCTCGCCGGCTTTGCGGAGTTTACTGATTTCGTTAGGGTTGCGTACGGGGATTCGTTCTGCCATAATTATCTGCTGAGCATTCTACCACAGGAGCTGCGTGCCCGCAAGTGTGTAAATCCGATTTTTCCTGGTTCTGGCTGTATTTTTGGCTTGATGCGGCGTGTTGCGGGGTGTAGAATGCGGAGTATGGCAGATATTCATCCAACAGCTATTGTTGATCCAACTTGCGAGATTGCAGATGACGTTAAGATTGGACCGTATTGTGTGGTCGGACCGTATGTGCAGCTGGGTTCTGGTTGCGTGCTGCACAGCCATGTGGTGATTGGTGGTCCTTCTAAGTTTGGCAAGGGGAATGAGTTCTTTCCTTTCTGCGCCATTGGAACTAAGACGCAGGATTTGAAGTACACATGTGAGCCCACCACGCTTGAAGTCGGGGATTACAATGTGTTCCGTGAGAATTGCAATATCAACCGTTCCACTACGCCTGAATTGCGCACGGTGATTGGTTCATACAACAATTTCCTGATTAATTCTCACTGCGGGCATGAGTGCATTGTGGGTGACCATAACATTTTCTCTGGTTATGCTGCCTGCGCCGGGCATTGTGAAATTGGTAACTGGGTGATTATTTCCGGTTGCGCTGCCGTGCATCAGTTTGTACGAGTTGGTGATCATGCCATGGTAGGCGGTATGGCCAAGGCAACGCAGGACGTGGCTCCCTACACCATTGCAGAAGGTGTTCCGGCGTCCCTCCGCGCGATCAATACCGTCGGGTTATCCCGCCGTGGTTTTGCAGATGAAGATATACGCGCTCTGCGTTTTGCGTATCGTAAGCTCTTCCTTTACAAGGATTCAACTGCAAAGATGGAAGATAAATTCGCTGAGGTGCTGGCTGATGAAAAGTATGGCAGTAATCCGCATATCCAATACATGGTGGATTTCCTGCGCGCATCCCAGCGTGGTTTTGCCCGCTGATGACTGAATATCTCGTTTTTGATTTAGATGGTACACTGGTTGATTCCCTGCCCGGAATTGCGGCGGGAATCAACCGTGCATTATCTGCCTGCGGGTACCCGACCCACGCGCCGGAGGTGGTGCGGGGGATGATTGGTCGTGGTGCGGCTAACCTGTGTGCGTCCGCCATTGGTTATGCCGATGCCGCAGAGGCCCCGGCAGCTGAGTTGGAGGCTGTGCATGGAGCCTTTCGCCGGGAGTATCCGAACTGCTGGTGCGGGGATGAATACACCTGCGCGTACGACGGGATGACCGCCCTGCTGGAGAAACTGGCAGCGACCGGGGTGCGCATGGCTGTGCTTTCCAATAAGCCCCATGAGGTGACAGAACCCATGGTGAGGCATATTTTCCCCACTGTTCCCTTTGATGTCGTGCTGGGGTATACCCTGGATTTTCCCCGTAAGCCGCATCCTGCCTCCATGCACTATATTGCGGATAAATGGGGGATTTCTCCTTCTGAGATAACCCTGGTGGGAGATTCCCTTTTTGATGCCCGTTGTGCGGAAAATGCCGGCACTGGCCTGGTGCTGGTGGGCTGGGGGTACGCGGCAGACCCGGCTGCGCTCAGGGCGTGGCCCGCACCATGCTGCGAAACCGTAGCTGCGCTGGAGCAGGCTCTGCTGGGGGGATAAGCACACGTGTCCCAAAGTTTGAGTACGGAGCTCGATAAATTGACTTTGTCGATTAGTTTGCGAGCGTCAGCGAGCGCCTATTGAGCCCGTCAGGGCGGCATAATCATAGCCCAGCGTGGAGCCGCAACGCGGCGGCCTGCGAGGGCGTAGCAAGCGAGCAACGCGAGACGCGAAGCCCCGAACGCTGGGTTTGGAATAAAACATAACCGGAACCCCGACCAACGTGGAGGGGTGGCAGGGAGGCGCTGCTAAAACACTAAGCCGAAG
>JAZRJB010000069.1:0-6308 GCA_045645565.1 Akkermansia sp.
CGGGGAAAGGTACTTTTTTTTACGGAGGGTGGATACCAGGCAACAAAAAAAGGCGGGCAAATGCCCGCCTGTCATTTATTCAGATACAGCACGCCCCCTTTACCGGGTCAGCAGATTGCGCTGCCAGTTCATGAGGGCGGCAAGCCCCTTCTCTTCATGATTGGCAATGGACTCAATCTGGCTGCGGGTAGCAATGAGGGAAGAATCCAGCGCCAGCTCCTCAGCAATGACATTGCGGCGGGTTAACCAGCGCTCCACCCGGGAATCAAAGAGCGGATCAGTTTCATGATGCACACGCTTGATGAGCTCCGGATAATCCTCCTCATCCATCAGCTGGAAATGCTCCACAGCCTTGCGGAAACGAGCAGCGCGGTGGTGGTGCATATTGCTGCCGGGGTACACCGAGCGGAATTCCTGCAAAGCGTTACTCCAGCGGATAAGTTCCTCATTTGAGCAGACAACAAAAGCCGGGCGGTCAATGGCAGCAGCCTCGTGGTCACGCCAGGTCCAGAGGCAACGCAGGGCAGCCAGGCCGCGGCGGTTCAGCTTGCCGCTCCCCTTGATACGCCAGGGAGACTGGTTGCAGGAAGCATGCCGCTGGCGACCATGTTCCATGTTGCACTGGCAGCTTTCGATAAACCAATCATAACGCCCGGTCAGCTCAAGCTCTGCCACCAGCTTATCAGCCATCTCAAGCATGTATTTCACATCGCCCTGGGCGTATTCCTTCATGTCATCCGGCATGGGGCGCAGCCCCCAGTTGGCACGCTGATTCTTCTTGCTGAGCACCACTCCATAATAATGCTCCACAAGCGCTGCCAGCCCAAACTGCTGAAAGCCCAGCAGGCGGGCCGCAATCTGCGTATCCAGAATCATGTGCGGCAGCACTCCGTACGCATTCTGAAGCAGGCTCATATCATAATCAGCACCATGCATCCAAACATCAGCCTCCTGCAGCCAAAGCGTGAAAAGGGTCATATCCTCAATGGCCAGCGGGTCTATGATAAGCACACCCTGGGCATCAGCATACTGAATCAGACACAGCTTTTCCCTGTGGCGGTGCAGGCTGTCTGCCTCCAAATCGAGAACAACCCGCCCCTGCGGCTGAGCTGCAGCGCGCTTCTTCCATTCAAACAGAGCCTCAGAATCAGTAATCATGAACGCGCGGCATGCTATCACATAGACCGTTCCAATGCAAGCCGATAATCCGGCACCGCTCTGCCCGCATCCCTCACCAAAACACCCGGAACCCGCACCATTGCTTGTTTTCAGGATAATACAATCCCACAATTATTTTTGAATGGATGACAAACTGAAGATGCAGAGCGGCGGATTGAGCTTGCCCAATGAGATGAGTAGGAGTATAATGCCGCGCGTTATGAAACAGTACGCCGCACAGCTCCTGCGTTACCCCGAAATGGGAATCTCCATGGATCTTTCCAAACTTCCGCTCACGCCTGAATTCCTGGCTGAGATGAAGCCGTTGATTGACCGCGCCTATACTGACATTGCTGCTCTGGAGAGCGGCGTCATCGCCAACCCTGACGAAAACCGCATGGTAGGGCACTACTGGCTGCGCAACAGCGCCATTGCTCCCACTGAGGAACTCCGCGCTAAAATTGACGGTCCTCTGGCTGACCTGAAGGCATTTGCCGCCGATGTTCTCGAAGGCCGCATCCTGGCTCCGAACGGCAAGAAATTCTCCACCTGTCTGGTTATCGGCATTGGTGGTTCAGCCCTGGGTCCGGAGCTGGTGGCAGATGCCCTGCCGGCAAAGGGTCTGCAGATGGCATTCCTGGACAACACCGACCCGGACGGCATGTACAAGGTACTCGATACCCTGCCCCTGAGCGAGACTCTGGCTGTTGTCATCTCCAAGAGCGGCGGCACCCCCGAAACCCGCAATGGCATGGTGTGCGCCCAGCAGTATTTCACGGATAAGGGACTCTGCTTTGCCAAGCAGGCCGTTGCCGTCACCGGTGTTGATTCCACCCTGGACAAAGTTGCCGTCAGCGAGGGCTGGATCAAGCGCTTCCCCATGGAAGACTGGGTAGGTGGCCGCACCTCTGAAACCTCCGTGGTGGGCCTGGTTCCGGCCGCACTTCAAGGCGTGGATATCGACAGTCTGCTGGCAGGCGCCGCCGCCATGGACGCCCACACCCGCGTTGCAGACACGGCTTCCAACATGGCCATGAAGCTCGCCCTCGCCTGGTACGAAGCCGGCGAAGGCAAGGGCAAGAAAGATATGGTCGTCCTTCCCTACAAGGACAGCCTGGTTCTTTTCTCCAAATACCTCCAGCAGCTCATCATGGAATCCCTGGGTAAGGAACTTGACCTCGATGGCAACACGGTCAACCAGGGTATCTCCGTTTACGGTAACAAGGGCTCCACTGACCAGCATGCCTATGTGCAGCAGCTGCGCGACGGCATCAACAACTTCTTCGTCACCTTCATTGAAGTGCGCCAGGCTCCCACTGATACGGTGAAGGTGGAGGACAACTTCACCGCCGGCGATTACCTGCAGGGCTTCCTGCGCGGCACCCGCAAGGCTCTTTCCGAAAGCGGTCGCAAGAGCATCACCATTTCCATCCCCGTGGTCAATGCTTACACGCTCGGCATGCTCATTGCCCTCTTTGAACGCACCGTGAGCTTCTACGCCAGCCTCATTCACATCAACGCCTACCACCAGCCTGGCGTGCAGGCCGGTAAGCTGGCTGCCAATGTGTTCCTCAAGCTCCTGGCTGCCGCTGAAGGCGCCCTGTGCAGCACCCCCTCCACCGCTGGTGAAATTGCCGCCAAGCTCGGCACGGATGAAGAGGACACCTACCACGCTCTCGTTCACATCGCAGAGTCCGGTAAGGCTACATGGAACATGGCTGACTGCCCCTGCGGCGATACCTTCGCCACGCTCAACGCCTGAGTTCCCACTTCCTGATAAATCAAATAAAAAGCCTGAGCAGTTGCTCAGGCTTTTTATTGTTATGAGAGCAACCCTCCTGCTCTCTGCATGCTGAAACTGAAATCTGTATCAGGCTTTACCGAAGTAGCGCTTCAGCAGACCATCAAACCCTTTACCATGGCGGGCTTCATCCTTGCACATCTCGTGTACGGTATCATGCACCGCATCATAACCCAGCTGCTTGGCCCGCTTCGCAATCGCAAGCTTGCTGTTGCAGGCGCCAAACTCGGCCTCTGCACGCATGGCCACGTTTTTCTCCGTGCTATCGGTCAGCACCTCGCCCAGCAGTTCGGCAAACTTCGCGGCGTGTTCGGCTTCTTCCCATGCATAACGGCGGAATGCCTCTGCCACCTCCGGGTACCCCTCTCTCTCAGCCTGCCGGCTCATCGCCAGGTACATACCCACCTCGCAGCATTCTCCCTGGAAATGGTCCCGCAGCCCCTTCACGACTTCCTCATCCAGCCCCTGGGCTACACCCACGCGGTGTTCATCTGCATACACCTTCTCCCCCGTCTCCTCCAGCTCGACAAAGGTATCCACCCCACATACCGGGCAAACCTCGGGCATAGTCTCACTCTCAATCACTTCCCCACAGATTGTACACTGGTACTTCTTCATGTTCGTCTATCCTTTCGTTTTCTTGGTTGTTCTGTATTTCTTACCTGTTTATGGAACTGCTCACACTATATCACTACCGTTTTGGTATGTCAATAATCTTTTTGGAATTTTTCTAATTTAATCCCATTTTTTCAGCTCTTGGGCAAAAGCTACGGAAAGCTGAAGGAATAGGCACCTGCATAACGGCTTGATATTCCATATATGGGACAATTTCCTGCTTGACGGTGCCATAAATTGTGGTAATCTGAGCGCATGCGATGCATACAGTGCGGATACCTGGATGACAAAGTCATAGACTCACGCATGTCGAAAGACGGGACGTGCATACGCCGCCGGCGTGAATGCCTGCGGTGCAACTACCGTTACACCACATACGAACAAATCGAGCGCACTGAATTACGCGTTGTGAAACGAGACAATCTGCACGAAGCGCTGAACCGGGAAAAGATACTACGGGGCATGGTAAAAGCCTGTGAGAAACGCCCGGTGAGCATGGATCAGCTCGATATCGCCGTAGATGAGATTGTGGCAGACCTGCACCGCGACCACCAGAGGGAAGTGCCGTCATCCGTCATCGGCATGAAAGTCATTGAGAAACTGCAGACAATAGACCCGGTAGCCTACATTCGGTACGTATCGGTCTATCGTCAATTCCGCACGGTGGAAGAATTCATCGAACTAGTACGGCGCATGGAAATCAAGACCGTGCAGGACCCCTTACAACGCAAACTGGACCTGGAATAATGATATCGTTCAAGAGCAAGAAACCGCTGCTGCAGACCGGGCATTGCGTCATTTCCGACTACGGGCGGGAATGGCTGGAATCCGTACTGCAGCAAGCAGCAGATGCCGCCGGGGTCAACCTGCCGTTCCGCAAGGAAATAGCAGAAGCCATTCTGCTGTATCTGGAAGAAAGCTACCCGCTGCACGCCATGCCGCTGGATTACCTGTTCCAGCGCATTGCCAGCATGCTGAAGCAAGCCGGATTACCACGCATAGCCGACCACCTGCGGCTGCAGACCCCGCCCGTACTCATCAACCTGCATAAAATTGCGGAGCAGAGTCCGCTTCCCCTGTTCTTTTACAACCAATTAGAGCAAAAGCTCGAACACCTGCGGCGCCTGGGTCTGACCACCTACGAATTTTCCGGGACAGAATCCTGCAGCAAGCTACTCGGCGCGCGGCAGCGCCAGTGCCCCACCCAGCGCCGGGAACTGGAAGAACTCAACGCCTTTCTGGCAAACCAGCAGAAGCTTGCAAGCTGACGCAACTGGCGCGGTTAAACGGCGACAAAAGGCTTGATTTTCAATCGAGGCTGTATTATAGTCGCGCGCGACATGTCCGAACGCAAGAATCCGTATCCTTTCGATATCTTTGAACCCAAGTGGCAAGCCACCTGGGATGCAGAGAAGACCTTCAAAGTACTCAACCCCGGCCAGGATGGTTTTGACGCCAGCAAGCCCAAGTGCTACATCCTGGATATGTTCCCCTACCCGAGCGGTGCCGGTCTGCACGTAGGCCACCCTGAGGGGTACACCGCCACGGATATCGTGAGCCGCTACAAGCGCATGAATGGCTTCAACGTGCTGCACCCCATGGGCTGGGACTCCTTCGGTCTCCCCGCTGAGCAGTACGCCATCAAGACTGGCCAGCACCCCAGCATCACGACTTACGCCAACATCGACAACTTCCGCCGCCAGCTCAAGATGCTGGGCTTCTCCTACGACTGGGACCGCGAAGTTGCCACCACGGATCCCCGCTATGTGCGCTGGACGCAGTGGATTTTCCTGCGCCTGTACAACTCCTACTACAACGAGGAACTCAAGAAGGCCTGCCCGGTGAGCGAACTGGAAGCCAAGGGCTGGACCCGCGAACAGATTGACAACGTGCGTCTTGCCTACGTGGCAGAAGGCATGGTGAACTGGAGCCCCGACATGGGCACCGTACTTGCCAATGAAGAAGCCGAGGAGTGGAAGAGCAAGGGGCACACCGTAGAGCGCCGCAAGCTCCGCCAGTGGATGCTGCGCATCACCGCCTATGCCGAGCGCCTCATCGATGAACTCGAACCGCTCGACTGGCCGGAAAGCATCAAGCTCCTGCAGCGCAACTGGATTGGCAAGTCCACCGGCGCAGAAGTCAACTTCGACTGCCAGGGCAACACCATCACCGTCTACACCACCCGCCCGGACACCCTCTTCGGCGCCACCTACATGGTGCTTTCTCCGGAGCATGAACTCGTTCCCTCCATCACCACAGCCGAGCAGAAAGCCGCTGTGGAAGCCTACCAGGCAGAGTGCGCCGCAAAGAGCGACCTGGAGCGCACCGAACTGAGCAAGGAGAAAACCGGCGTATTCACCGGTGCTTATGCTACCAACCCGGTAAACGGCAAGCAGATTCCCATCTGGATTGCTGACTATGTACTCACCGGCTACGGTACCGGCGCCATCATGGCCGTGCCCGCCCACGACAGCCGCGACTTTGAATTCGCCACCAAGTTTGAACTGCCCATCATCCAGGTGGTGCAGCCGGACACCGCCGACACCCCCTGGCAGAACTTCTGCGGGTACGATGGCACCATGGTGAACTCTGAGCATTTCAACGGTCTGAGCGTGCCTGAGGCCAAGAAGCAGATGTCCGCCTGGCTCGAAGAAAAGGGCTATGGCCAGGGCAAGGTGAACTACAAGCTCCGCGACTGGCTCTTCAGCCGCCAGCGCTACTGGGGCGAACCCTT
>JAZRJB010000070.1:0-19728 GCA_045645565.1 Akkermansia sp.
AGGTTGATCCGGGGTTCAGAGGTGGTCTTGCTGGGGCGGGCGGGTGGCGAAGCCGGTGAGGTCGAGGGTGAAGCCGGCGGCTTTGAAGATTTCGGCGGTGACGGCGATGGTGGCGAGGGTGTTGGGGTTGACCTGATGCCGGGCAGCGCGGGCGTTTGCCAGGAGTGTGGTGTAGATGAGGGCGTG
Source organism: Akkermansia sp. (assembly GCA_045645565.1). Taxonomy (GTDB): domain Bacteria; phylum Verrucomicrobiota; class Verrucomicrobiia; order Verrucomicrobiales; family Akkermansiaceae; genus Akkermansia. The sequence continues at coordinate 187 of JAZRJB010000070.1, forward strand.
CATGAGATCTACGAGACCGCTGGGGTTTTCGCGGAGCTGGGTGGTGAGAATCTGGGTGGTGAGGTCGATGAGGCTATCTTCCAGGGGGTGGTCTTTGTCTACGTGGAGGTGGTAGTAGCGTGGTGTTATTTTTTTCATGGTGTGTTTTGGGGGGTCAGGATTTGAGGGTGATGCGGACGGCGTGGCGGTCATCGTGGGTGATGTCCTCACGCACGGTGTCTACGCCGGGGAGGGTGGCGATGTGCTGCACGGTGGCAAAGCGGGCGGCCACGCCGTGGTAGCCGGCGAATGGGATGAGCAGGACGCGGGCGGCGGGGCGTGTGGCGCCGGGGAGGTCCAGCTGGGTGAGGTGGGTGAGTTGGTCCAGGGTTATATCACGCACGGCGCGGGTGGAGCGGAAGGCGGCAATGGCTGCGGCGCCCAGTTGCTCCAAGATTGCATCCCGTGCGTAGTAGACTCTGGAGCGGGATACGCCCAGAGCTTTGGCGAGCTCCGGCAGGGTGGCCTCCGCGCTGGGGTGCAGCCGCAGGAGGTGGGCGAGCACGGCGGAGTGGATGATGAGGTTCTGGAGGTTGACGGGTGGTGCGGCATCTGCTTTGGTGGAGCGGGTGCGGGCGCAGAGGAGTGCCTGCTTGAGGGTGTGCAGGAGGTCTGCGGCCCAGGTGTCGAACCAGTTTTCTATTTCCAGGAGTTGGTCATCATCCAGGCAGTGGGCGGGGAATGATGCGGGGAGGGCGAAGGGCTGCGCGGTTTTTTCTGCTGCGGGGGTGACGCCTTCAAAGAGGTGTTTGCAGGCGCGCGGTGCGATAGAGTGTTTGCGGGGCATGACGATTGACGATTGACGATTGACGATTGACGATTGACGATTGACGATTGACGATTGACGATTGACGATTGACGATTGACGATTGACTATTGACTATTGGTTTTTGGGGGTGAGGAGGGCGAGGGTGGCGGCTACGTCTATGAGCTGGACGCCGGTGGCGCCTTTGCGGGTGGCGATGAGGCCGTATTTTTTCCAGCGCATGAGGGTGCTGCGGCTGGGTGGTGTGGACCAGAGGCCGGCAGCAGCTACCCAGGGGGCGAGCTTGGCGAGGTTGGCAACGTATTTCGGGCAGCCTGGGGGGAGCTGCTGGCGCTGGCGGGGCGGCGCGGGGTATTTCACGCCGGGGATGGTGGCAAATGGCTGTGTGTTCATGGGAGGGTGATGGTGAGGGTGATGGTGACGGCAATGGTGCAGAGCACGGCGGCGGCGGCAAGGGCTGCGCTGGCTGTGAAATGGAGCCCGTGGTGGCTGGCGCGCAGGTAGATGAGCTGCGCGGCGAGTGAGCCCAGGGCTGAGAGGATGCCAATGAGGGCAAGGATGTGTGAGGGGGACATGAGGAGGGAATAGTGAATAGTGAATAGTGAATAGTGATTAGTGATTAGTGATTAGTGGACGGGGGGAAGATGATGCCGGCGCGGGCCATGGAGGCGCGGCGGGCGTGGATGGATTTGAGGTAGGGGCAGGCACTGGAGCCGGCACTGGCGCAGCCGTGGGCTGCCTGGTGGGCAAGGCCGATGTCTCCCAGGAGGGTGTATGTATCGTTGCAGAGCTGCACGGGGTCTACCGGACCACGGAGGCCGCTGAGGGTGGCGATGTGGTCCAGGAGGTGGCGGCGGATGGTGTCTGCCTCTGCGCTGGCGGGAAGGCTGGCGCCGTGCTGTGTGATGAGCCTGGCGATGCTTTCCCGGTGCTGGAGGAGGTACTGGGTGTATTTGTCCGGCATGGCGGTGGTGGGGTAAGGTCAGGCTATATCGAACATGCCCGCGCTGGGTGCGGCGGCGGGCTGAGGGGGCTCCGCGGCGGGCGGAAGCTCAAGGGGGAGCTCCGGCTGGTGGTGGGTGACTTGCGCGGCTTTTACCTTCACGGGGCGCAGGCCTTTGAGGTCTGCAAGGCCTTTGAAGAGGCGGGTGAGGGTGGCGGCGGTGTATTCTTCCACGGTCTGGCCATTTCCGCGTGCGGCGATGGAGAGAATGTGGTACTGCGTGGGGGTGATGTTTATCGTTTGTATGGTATCCATGTCGTGAATATATCGTCACGATAATAAGAAGTCAAGCGTAATTTTGTATCGTGGCGATATTTCCTTGCAAGTCTTAAATTATCGCCCGCCACGCCATGCGATAATTTAAGCTTGACAAGTTATTATCGTCTGACATAATAAGCACATGAGCATCACCGCATCTACTACGCGTGCCTGGTTACAGGCTAATAAACGCAGTCAAGCATGGTTAGCTGAGAGATTAGGCTGTCATGTTATAACTTTAAATCGTTGGCTGCAAGGCAAGCAGCAATTAACCGCGCCGCGGCTTGCCTTGCTTGAGCGTATAATGTCGGGCACTGACAGCAGCGAGCTGCCGCAAGAAAAGATGCGCTTGAAGTTGCCGGCAGAGATATGGGGACTAGTGGAGGCGCTGGCAGCGGCGCAGGGTGTGAGCGCGGAGGAGTATGTGCACCGGTGCGCGGCGCAGCTGGCGGAGGAGATGGCAAGCCTTTTAATTAACGCAAACAGAAAGGATTAAATATGAAAGAGGAAGATATTGAGTACAGCCAGGAAAAAGCAGAAGAATTGCGCGAGTGGATGAGGCCGCACTCGCTGCCGGATGTTGCGGCAGCGGCGAACATAACGCTTGCGGATGTGGAGAAGTATGCAACGGGAGAGAAGAGAATAACGCGTGCTGTGTGGAAGAAGTTGGCGAGGGCTTTGAAACAGTTGGATTTTGAACGAGAGAACGCGCCGGGAGACTGGAGCAAGGTGGTGTATCCCGATGAGGTGGAGTTTGCTGCCTATAAAAGCGGAAGCCCGAAGAATGTGGGGATAGCGGTGCGATTTTCGGAAAAGGAATGGGAGAGGGTTGTGAAGTTGTTCCCGCCTGATACGGATATAGAGAAGTGTGTGCGCGCGTTTATTCTGAATGGATTAAGGGATGAGGTGCTGCGCATGCTTTATGTGCCGCAGCGATATAAGGAGGTGCCGGGCGGCTTTGATGCAGGTGGAGAGGATGGGCTGAATGAGCGCTTTTTGTTTGAGCGCGATGGCTGCCGTGTGGTGGTGGAGTTGGACGAGGGGGAGTTGGAGGGCTTGATGGAAGATGGCGAGGAGGGGGTATTCAGTAATCAGCGGCGCTTGTTTGCTGAGCAGGTTTTTATGACCGAATATGACCGGCGGGCGAATGGGGATGAGTTTGATAGTGAGTGGAAAGAGAGGGCACTGGAAGCTGAGGCGAAGTTGGATGGTATAGGTAGAATTCTACGAAGTAAGCCTGAGGGGTGATTTTCTTTTTGTGCTGGTTGGAAGCGGCAGGGCGATGCGCACGCCCTGCCGCTTTTTGCTTGCGAATACAGCGTGCGCATGTTATGTTGGCAGAGTATGAAGTCCAAAGACGTTTTTCCGTTCATTGCCAAATTGTTCAGCAAAAATATTTTGCCGAGTTCCAAGAATGTGTGGCAGGTGGCGTATAATGTTGAAGATTATCCAGAAGCGTGCGCGACTGCTGAGAAAAAAGGGTTGAGTGTGGCTGATTTTCAGGAGTGGCTTATTGAATACGCCCGGAGGGCTATGCATGCGAATGCCATGCTTTTGCCGGTGACGGTGAGATGGGAGGATGAAAACGCGGATGCGCACAGATCTGTGGTGCAAGTTCCCGTGTATAGTCTGAAGGATTTTGAGGAGCTGCCGCGGATTGCGGTGATGTCGCTGAGACTGGAAAGCTCAGACGCGGAGGCTGATGAGTATATTGAGCTTGCAGGGTTGAGGGTCAGCGATGTGCCCGATGTGTGGGCTAGGGTGGAGTGTGAGGGTGAGGTGTTGGAAATGCAGGTGAATCCTGTGAGGGTGCACCGCGGAGAGGAAGATATATGCAAGAGGAATGTAGAGCTGCAGCATGTCAAGATTATGGATTGGGCTGTGGTGCACAAGCAAAAGCAGCCTGCGAAAAAAGCCAGCACGCCGCTGCCTAAAAAGCAGAATAAAAAGCAGGATAAAGATGCTGCCCGGGGGTGTTTGCTGCTGGTTATAATAGCGCTAATCCTCTGGTGGCTGCTTTGAATGTAGGTACAATATGCAGTATGCGCAAGTGTTGGCCAGAGTGCAAAATTGTGGTCATGGAACAAAATGTGCACCTACTGGCCACGTAGGATTTACCCCGCTCCCCTGGGGATTATTCCGGCAGGATCTGCCACCAGGATTCTGCCATGGCGCGGGTGGTGCCGCGCATGTTGGTATAGCGGCTGTATAGCAGCTGCAGGTCGCGGTGACCCATGTTCAGCTGAAGCTGGGCGAGGGTGCCCAGCTTTGCTTTGAGGTAATAGGTGGCATAACTGTGCCGAAGGCAGTCATTTTGCCAGGGTGCACCGGTGCCGAAGCCTGCGCGGCGGCGGAGGGCTGCGAGGCGCGGGGAGAGGTTTTTAGATGGTGTGATGAGCGCTGTGGGGGAGGTGTTTGCAGGGCGGCATGCGGTGAGCCAGGCGCGGAGCGCGGGGTGAAGCTCTATGTGGCGGGTTCCGCCAGTTTTGGCTTGGCGGCCACGCACGGAAATGATGCCGTCCTCCAGGTCTATGTCTGCCCAGGTGAGGCGGGTGCATTCTGTGGGGCGGATGCCGGCAAAGGCGCAGATGGCGATGTAAGGCCGGAGATATGTGAGGTCTGCCTCCTCTGCGCGGCGCTGGTTTCTGTCCAGCTGGGCGGCGGCGGCTATTTCGGCAGGTGTGGCTGGGCGGCATGCGGCAAAGAGGGCGGCGAGACGCTGCGGCGGGAGGGCGGTGATTTCCGCCTCATGGATGCGCTTGAATTCCAGCGGCGTGACGGGGTTCTGCATGTTGACCATGCGGCGGCGGATGGCGTATGCAAATAGGGAGTGAAGCTGCCGGCGGCCGGAGTTCCAGCAGTGTGGTGAGTGTCCCCATGTGTCATCCAGAGCGCGCTGTATCAGAGTTGGCGTGCAGGTGTGCAGCTCTGCGCTCGCCAGCCACGGGCAGCGCTTGAATAGCGCTGAGTATATAGCATGGCGTGCGCGCTGTGTGCTGGTGGCCTGGTGGGTTTTGGCGCCGCTGATGATGGCAAATGTTGAGTTTACGGTGAGCGGAGCGGCAGCGGGCTGCGTTCCATCCGCCGGCCGCTGGTCTGCTGCCCCCGTGCCCCCAGCTGTATGGTAAGGCTCAAACGCCACGCTAGTGGGAGCTGGGGAAGCAAGTAGCTGGCGCACGGCATCTGTGAGGCTGAGGCCAGTGCCCTCAAGGAGTTTCAGGGCGGCAGTGGCGTCTGCGGCTACGTCTGCGGCTACGGCAGCAAGGGGTTGCTCACCGTGCGCACGGACTTGCGCAGTGAGCGCGGTGGCGAAAGATTGAGCTCTGGATTTCGTAGAAAAGCGCCTATACTGCCGGCGCCCAGTAGGAGACAGACGGCGAGGGACTACAACAAGCCACGGGCTGCGGGCGTGGCCTTTGTATGAGTCTTTTGTCACCGTGAGCTGCATGGCCCTATTATACCACTGGGCAGCAAGCGGGCAACAGTTTTTGACAGGCGCAGGCGCAGCGCGGCGCACTTTGACACGCCTTGACACATGGGTAGCGCGTGTTTTTCTTGTATCGCTATGCTTTTGCGTTAAGTGTTTTACGGAGTGGCGTATGCAAGACAAGGCAAATATATATTGTGCTTTTCAGAAGTCAGAATGCAGAATTACCAGCAAGCGCTCAGCCTACCGGCTTCGCGAGGCAATGGAAAATCACCTGAGAAATCTCTGGTGATTTTGTTTACTGGTGCGGCAAAAGCCGCACACTAACATACTATTCTGCATTCTGCATTTTGAAATCTGCATTCTCCCCCTCTTACAATTCATAATATGTATACCCGCTCAGGCCATTGCGGTAGGCCTCCAGCGCATCGCGACGCTGACGCGGGGAAATGAGCCCCTGCTCCACGCCACGCTCGGCCAGAGCGCGGAACTTAGCCACCAGATCCTTGGCATCGTACTTCACGTAGGAAAGCACATCAGCCACGCTATCACCCTCTTCCTCGTGCGTGAACACGGGGCGACCGTTCTCCAGATGCACGCTCACCACGTTGGTATCCCCCAGCAGGTTGTGCAGGTCGCCCAGGGTTTCCTGGTAAGCACCCACCATGAAGATGGCCACATAGTAATTTTCCTTGGGGTCCACCTCATGCAGCGGCAGTGACTTGGCCACGTCCTCTCGGTCAATGAAGTGGTCAACCTTGCCATCGCAGTCGCAGGTAATATCCACAAGCACGGCCTTCTGCGTGGGGCGCTCGCTGAGGCGCTGAATCGGCATCACCGGGAACAGCTGGTCAATAGCCCAAGAATCAGGCAGGCTCTGGAAAACGGAGAAGTTGGAGTAGTAGTAGTCCACCATGTTATCGGACACCTCCTTCAAATCCTCCGGCATTTCACTCATTTCCGCAATACGGCGGGCAATAAGCCCCATGATGTGCCAGTAAATAGCCTCACCAACACCGCGCTCACGCAGCGTGGCATTACCATGGTGGAACATGGCGCGCAACTGGTCACGGTAGTAAATAGCATCGTTGTAACACTCCTGGATATTCTTACGGGTAAGCATGCGGTGGGTCTCATCCAGCGCCAGAAGAATATCATTGGCGTTCTCCGGCAAAGCCGGCGGCTGAGCCTCGCTGCCAGGGGCGCTGGTCACATCCAGCACATTGAATACCAGCACCGCATGGTAAGCAGACACCGCACGCCCGGATTCCGTCACCAGGGTCGGGTGCTCTACGCCGTGCTTAGTGCAGAGTTCACCCACCACTTCCACGATATCGCGCGCGTATTCTTCTATGGAATAGTTACAGGAAGAATGGAAATTAGTCTTGGAACCATCGTAGTCCACAGCCAGACCACCACCCATATCCAGCGTTCCCATGGGCGCGCCTTCCTTTACCAGGTCAATGTAGATGCGGCAAGCCTCTGTAAGCCCGCCTCGAATCACCGACACGTTGGAAATCTGGCTACCCTGGTGGTAATGCAGCGCCTTGAGGCAATGCAGCTTACCGGCGGCTTTCAGCGTATCAACCACATCAATGACCTGGGCCGCATTCAGCCCGAACACTGATTTATCACCCGCAGATTCACTCCAGTGCCCGGAGCCCTTGGAAGCCAGGCGCACACGCACGCCCAGAATCGGCTCAACTCCAAGCACCTCCGCACGGCGCAGAATGGCTGGCAGTTCATTCGGCATTTCCAGAATCAGGCAGATTTTCATCCCCATACGCATCCCCATGAGCGCCAGGTCGATGAATTCATCATCCTTATACCCGTTGCACATAAGGAATGATTCTGCATCCCGCATGTAGGCCATTGCGGCAATCAGCTCAGGCTTGGAGCCGGCCTCCAGCCCGTAGTGGTATTTCTGGCCGTGGGCCACCACCTCTTCCACCACCATGCGCTGCTGGTTCACCTTGATGGGATAAACACCACGGTACTTACCAGTATACCCGGCCGCTTTGATTGCCTTGGAAAAACTCTTGTTCAACTCATCAATTCGCGCATGCAGCAAATCACGGAAACGCAGCAGCACCGGCACATTGGTGCCGCGCTCCTCCAGCCCCTTCATGATATCCGGCAGACTCACTTCCCTTGTGCTGCCATCCGTATCCACCAAATGCACATTCACCTCACCTGCTTTTGACACGCTGAAGTAATCATTACTCCAGTTGTCCACTCCATACAATTCAGCAGAATCGGCGGCTGTCCAGTTGCGGACCTTTCGTTTAATGGGGGATTTACGGGCGGGCATGGTGCTGAGTTGGTTTTATTGTTCGCGCGTTATATACTACCCTTACCCGCTTGTCAACCCAGAACTCACCTGAAAACACACATTACTACCTGATTTTACCCCCTTTTCAGCACGCTGATGCAAAAAAAATCCTCAAAATGTGAAATTTGCATTGCCAAGAATCAAAAAATCGTGTAGACTGTCGCACCCACCCGAGCCGGGAGGCTCACTGAACATTTACTAATTACAAGAAGGAGACAAGATGAACATTCTCGACACTATCGGAAAAGAGCAGATGAAGGACGACGTAACGCCCTTCAACGTTGGCGATACCGTAAAGGTGCACTGCCGCGTAATTGAAGGTGGCAAGGAACGCGTGCAGGTCTTCCAGGGCATCGTTATTGCCAAGCGTGGCGCCGGCATCAACGAGGCTTTCACCGTTCGTAAGATTGCCTACGGCGAAGGCGTGGAACGCTCCTTCCCCATCCACACCCCCAAGATTGCCAAGATTGAGGTTGTGACCCGTGGTAAGGTTCGTCGCGCAAAGCTCCACTACCTCCGCAGCCGCGTGGGTAAGGAAGCTGTGACCGTGAAGACCATCCGCTAATCTTACGGGACAACACCAAAACTTTTCATGACTCAGGCCATTCCGATAAGGAATGGCCTGGTTTCTTTTTGCCCTCTCCGGCATGACTGTGGATGCATGCCACCCTGCTCCACCCCGCAAAAATGCAGAATTGTAGCGTTGTTGCTATTTTTTATTTATTTTTATCGCATTTCTGTTGACTTATGCACTTGTTTTGCTATATTGAAAGCAACCTGATTCTACATTCATCTCACGAATGAGACAAAATCAGGAAAACCAATTAGCTGAATTATACCTAGCTCAAAACAGAAAGGATAACAAACAATGAAGAAAATCATGATGACTCTCGTGGCCGCATGCGTAACCATCAGCGGCTTTGCAATCGGCGCTTCCACTGACGAACGCCCCTTTGACTGCCAGGGTGTCCGCTGCATATTCTGCGGTGGCAGCGGCTTCAATGGCAATTATAATTGCTACCAGTGCAGAGGTACTGGTCGCATCGGCGAATATTAATAAATAAGGTTCAACCCTTTCCGGGGCAGGTAGCGGAAACTCCGTTGCCTGCCTCTTTTATTCCGGAAATATGAAACGATGGCTGATTTTCTGTATATGGCTTAGTTGCACCCAGCTGGGAGCAACGGAAGCAGTCGCGCTTGCGTACCAGAACGCAGAAACGGGCTACACCCTGCTGGGATATTCCAGATCACTGGATACCATCGCCACCACTACCCCCGGGCGCAACAGCATACGCATTCACACAGCCGATTCCACGCATGATTTGCGCTGCGATATATCAGTCCGTCAAGCTGTATTCCTTGAGAACGGCGCTATGTTTTTCTTCGGCACCGATAAAGGGGGAAAAAGCCATCTCGGTGTACCTTCTGCAACTGGCAGTCTGCAAATCATCACCCCACCTGATGCACCAGAATGGTTCAGGCTTACGCATGTGCGAGAACATGCAGGAACCGCCGAATTCACCATTCAAGGAGCCGCGGCACCTACTGCAGATGCCCCACTCTATAAAATCAATCCTCACGCATCATCTCTCTCTTTTCAGCCGTTTCATGATACAGCACCAGGCAGCATCGCCTGGGCTATAGATGCAGACGGCATATTGAAAGCCGCCTTGCGCTGGAATAAGGACGGCTCTAAAACGCTCGAATATAAAGCGGGCAGCAGTACATTCACCCCCATATTGCAGTTACCAACAGCAAACCGCCTGCAACTGGTCGGCATCAATGACCGGGGTCGCATACTTCTGCTCCATGATTACCAGACAGAGCATGCAGTACTGGCAGAGTACGACCCGGCCACCGGCCAGCTGAACAATATCAGCAATGGCAAAAACGCAGAAATATCCGGCATTCTCCCCCGGACCGACGGCTCAGTATCAGGCTACTGTACCATGCGTGAAAAACTGCAATACCACCCGCTGCGGCCATGCGGCCTGGTATCAGACTTTCTCCACGGACTCCCCCAGGAATCATCAGCCCGCATGGTAGCCGTATCCGATGACGAATCAAAACTCCTTGCCTGGGTAAGCGAAAGCTCCGGGCCCTTCAGACTGATGATGTATTCCGCCGGCAAAGGCTGTGTTCCGTTAGAAAAATCTGCCGCACCGGTGCCACCAACCCGGCCCACACAATTTGCCGAATACCCCGCAGCAGACGGAACACGCATTCCCGTCTACTACACCTTGCCAGACGGCAAAGGCCCCTTCCCCACAGTCATTTTCGTGCATGGTGGCCCGCGCATGCGGACAGATGATTCATACGATTGGCGCGTGCAGTACCTCGTGAGCCAGGGATTCGCCGTGGTGCAACCCCAATTCCGCGGCTCGCGCGGCTGGGGCAGCAGCTTCATGCATGCCGGAAACCGCCAATGGGGCAAAGGCTGCATTCAGACAGACGTGAATGACGCCATTCCCTGGCTCATCCGGCAAGGAATCGCACAGCCGAATAAAATCGCCATCTTCGGTGGCTCCTATGGAGGCTATGCCGTCACCGCAGCGCTGGCATTCACCCCCGGTCTGTACACCTGCGGAATCTCCTTATTCGGCCCCCAGGACCTCATACTTCACCTGCAGAAAATGAATGGCATGGATGCCCCCTTTGCAGGAGAAGATTCCCTCACCATCGGAGACATCAGCACAGCAGAAGGCAGAGCTCATCTGCGCAGCATTTCTCCCGTATACCACGCGGAAAGCGTTCGAGAACCGCTCCTGCTGTACTACGGAGGCAAGGATACCCTTATTCCACCAGAGCATTCCCAAAGACTCTACAAGGCTCTCCGCGCAGCGGGCAAGGATGTCACCCTGGTCACCTACCCCGATGAAGCCCACGGCTTTGCCGACCCTGCCCACGAACCGCAACTCTACGCCCGGCACATCATACCCTTCCTGAACAAACACCTCAACAAACACCCCCATCCATGAACGCACGCTCCCTCATCATCAAATTCTGGTTCCCCATTCTGCTTATCCTCCTCCTCATAGGAGGAATAGCCGCAGGCCTTCTGTTCCGGCATACCTCGCACGAACAGCATCACCACTGCACCGACCCCGCCTGCCACCACCAGCACCACTGAAAGGCATCAGCCCCCTGCCCTCATCCGGCTCCTTCTCCCGGCACCGGCTGATTCGCACTTCGCACTTCGCACTTCGCACTTCGCACTTCGCACTTCGCACTTCGTAATTCGTAATTCGTAATTGTACATGCTTTACCGCTACCTCCAATTCCTCGGCTACCTTCTTGCCTTCATCCTCCTCTTTGCCGGCATCCTCTACGGTCTGCTGTGCATCTGGAATTAATCAGCAGGCGCCAGTTTCTTCATCTCGTGCAGCAGGCGCTGAGCATCCTTGAGGTGTACTTTCACCGTTTCGGAAAGTTTGATGGCATATTGGCGAGCATCTTCCCAATAATCCAGGAAAAACTCCTCGCGAACAGCCTCCACCGCCGTCGAAGCTAAAGAAGAGCTTCCGTCGGCCCTGAGCATGGCACGTGAGCACCTGCCACGGCGGGTGGGCGCGAGGTAGCAGTCCCAGAGTTCATCCATCCAGCTGTCAATGGAAAGGGGATGCCATTCGTAACGGTAATCCTCATGGAACATTCTTGCCGTATCGTTGATAATGCGCGTGAAGAGCTGCTGTAAATCAGCCGTCATGGCATGCATCAGATACTTCCGGTTGTAGAGGCCGAGCCACCGCCGGATGCCGCAAGGCTGGTATTTCCGGATAAGGCGTTCCACGGCAGACCTGTACTCCTCAAATATGGTTTCCTCCGGGTTAGTTACCGGCAGCAGACTCATCAATACAGGAGCGTGTTCAACCTTGCCGGAGACTTTGCCGAGATGCCGGACCTGCATCTGACACGCTGCAAGCAGAATCTGGTATTCCTTTGCCTGCTCCCCCTTGTGCGTGTTCACAAAAGCGGGCGAAAACATATCCCGGCACATTTCCGGGTAACGATCATCACCCTCCATCTCTGCCAGAACAGTAGATTTTTCTACCAGAGCCCCCCACTCCCGCAGCAGTTCCAGCAGCATCTGCCGCTGCTCTTCGTAGTGGACAAACGAATCCTGATTAAATTCTTTTTTCATCGCATGGTGTATTATCAAAAATGTGATAAAGAGTCAACCATCAGTCACTAGAATTCCAAATTTGGCAGAGGCGAGGCGAGAGTCTTATGCCTCATCTAAACGGTATGGGTAGGGTTATGTTGCCCTGCAGCTTGCATATGCTTCGCCAGCAGGGGGAGGATATCGTGATGGAGATGGAGGTTTTCTATCCCCCAAAACACAGAAAGAAAAAAGAGATAAAGATAACAATATGCTTGCAAAGAGAGATACAATTATATATCTTTTAAGAAAAGGTTATGTTAGGTACATTCATGAATGCGCTCGAAGGAACCGGGGACATGGCAGTCTCAAAGGTGCCATTCGATAAAATGCAATCCATGGCAGCAGGTGCTCCCGTGGTAGCAGTGCAGAATATCCGTGACCTTCAGCAATTCGGCCTTTCCTCAGGGATACACTTCGGCATTGCATCACACAATGCGAAAGTCATATTCCAGGAATGCCGATGCAATGACATGCATGCCCCCCGCTTTGAGATTACATCATCTCCCATAAATACATTCTGCCCAATAGGGTGGACACTCTACACCATAGAGTATAAAGAAGGTAAAGCGAACAACCTGGAAGCGGTGAGCAACCGGGCAGAACGCGCCATGGGGAATCTTTATCTGAACCTGCGAAGCTACCCAGGAGATGATTTCGTATACGAGTGTCTGTTTTCACACTCCATAATGGAACGCTGCGAGACAGATCCCTCCATAGGTCAGCACTGGTGGACCCCCCTGTACTACACCGCTAGTGAACTACTGGAACTCGCAGAAGAGGCCACAGATATCAAGCTGCCGAAGCTCCTTCCCGGTTCCATCAACCCGGAGCTGCTGCACTTCATCCACCACGGCATTGCCATAGAAGACAACTGGGTCATCCACTTTGCAACATCCCGCGTGCCGGAAAGGAAAAACCGCATCAAGCTTGATACCATAGCAACATTTTGCGACATCACCCCGAATACTGAGCCCGGAGGCCCCCTTCCGTACAAGCGGGATACCGCGATATCCCGGGAACTGGCACGCAACCGCGCTGTCTGGATATACTGCCACGAGAAAGAATGGGGCAGATACAATCTCATCTGGAACAACTGCGAACATATGAGCCGCATGTGCAAAGTCGGCTACAAACAATCCAGACAAGTTCAGAAAACTATCGGCAAGATAGCCCTGGCCGGTGTAGGCACACTGCTACCGCAGTCCAACATCATCAGAATTGCATCACTTGGATTACCCTTCCTGCTCAACGGCATTCTTCAAGGTCGAATTATGCAGAACACTCCCCCTTTACCTTTTGAATCTGAACAAAACTAATATGTCAACACGAGAAAACATTATCCGAGATATTGTCAGCTATCGACAGCGAAGCAAAGCTGGAATCGAGGACAAAATCAACTGCATCAACGAACTAGACACCAGACTCCAGGAACTCAACCGCACACGGGAATATATCCTGAGCCAGGAGAATGGTAATGATGCAGCCGGACTGCAGGAAATCGATGGCAACATCTCCGGCATCCGCGAGAAAATCAACACTCTCAGGATGGAGCTGCAGCGCCTGCTCAACCGCTATTCCAGAGACACCGTGAACATCGGTATCGTCGGTGTGCCCAAGCAGGGCAAGAGCACATTCCTGCAGTCGCTGACAGGACTGGATGAGGCCATCATCCCGACCGGCTTCAAATGGGTGACAGGCGCGTGCTCCTACCTCCGTCATGACCCGACCGTTGCCCAGGGAGACGCCTACGCCATCATCACGCCCTATACGCGCGATGAATTTCTCCAAGAGGTAATCACACCGTTCACCAACAGTCTGAACCTTCCCCGCCTATTTGCCCCGGATGATTTGAAGACCCTGCGTCTGCCATGCAAGTCCGAACTTCCCAGAAAGGAACAGCACATGCAGCTGGAGCGACTGGCAGAACTGCAGGCCAACTATGACCAATATGAATGGCTGCTCGGCCGCACAGAACTGCGAATCGAGCGTAAGGATATCCGCAGCTACGTAGCCCAGTGCGATGAAGAATGCCGCGTAAAATACACGAACTGGTACGTTGTCAAGAAGGCAGAAATCCACTGCTGCTTCCCGCAGACGGATATCGGCAAGGTCATGATTTGCGATACACCCGGTCTGGGCGACTTTACCCCCGGCGCCCAGAAGGCACTGGTGGAAAGACTCGGCAACGGCATGGACTTTATCTTCCTGCTCCGCCGCTTCGATGAAAAGGAGCAGGAAGTGAGAGAATCAGATGCAGATTTCTACAATGTCATCAGGGAAGCCTATCCCCTCTTCGATGTACCGGACTGGGCGTATCTCATCCTGAACCGCAGTGCACACGAGAAGGTTCCCTCTCTCTATATCGAAGAACTGGAGAGGAAATTAACAACTCGCGGTGGCGTGGTTGCCCTGGATGCCAAGGACAAGGAATCCGTGGGTGCGGCCTTCCAGAAGATTCTGGGAGATGTCGTCAACCAACTTCCTGTGCTGGATAAGAAGCTGAGCAGCCACTGCGATACCCTGCTGGCAGACCTGAGCCAGTCCATCACCGAACTCACGAAAAAGGCCCAGCGCACCATAAGCAATGCCCAGATCAGCCACTTCACCCGCACCAATGACGTGAAGCAGATTCTGCGCAACCTGACGGCCAAGCTGCTGCAGCTTCAGGCAGACCTGGCATCCGGCGTTGCCATGGCCGGTGTACCCTCATTCGAGCAGTTTATCCAGGAAACGCTGGCCACCATGTACGCAGATGTCCCCGCGCTGGAATCCGACATTGTAGATGAGCAGAACCCGCAGGAATGGATGGGTGAAGGCTGGGACAAGCTTCGTTCTGCGTTCATTGCACGCTTCTCCTCTCTGGATTCCACCCTTAAAGCTGTTACTGATAACGTGAAGGCTCAGATGCAGCGCATTCTGACCGCCGAAGATGGCGGCCGCCTGAACTTCGTCTCCGCCACCCCGGATCAACCGGCTTTCTGGCAGGATTTACGCGAGGTGCTGGATGAAACGCTGCAGGAGCGCGCAACGCACCTGATTGGGGCCATTGATAATCTGCTCAACACGCAGCTTTCCTTCCGCGCACTGATTATGCCCCGCCTGCATGCCCTGACGGATGCTCTGTCCACCAGATCCACGCATCCCGATTTCGAATACTGCCGCTTTACTCAGGGTGCCACCCTGGAGGAATGCAGAGCACGCCTGCAGTCAGCCTGGAAAATCGCCGTCAGCAAGGCTATCAGCATGTTCAGCAACGATGATGACGGAGGTGAGTTGAAAGACATCAACGCCGCGCCAACGCAGGCCATGCTTGCGCTGATTGATGAATTCTACCTGCTCTGGCTGAAGCACAACGGCAGATCTGCTTCCGAAAACAACTGGTTCGAATTCTACCAGAAACATGCCACCAATGTGTGGCCGGAAATATACCAGAACGAGCAGTCCCGCTTTGCCATGAACCGCAGGTGGACCAATGCCGTAGCCAAGGTTACTGAAACTCTGAACAAATTATCCAAATAAACAACTCAATATCATGATAGACTATACATATACTCATATTCCGGAACGATCCAATGACAAAGTGGATGTATACAGCTTTTCCCCGCTGAATATCTGCTTTGTCGGTCCCCGTGGCGTTGGCAAAACATCCCTGCTGGCCTCCATGAGCTTTGAGCTCAAGAAAGGACACTGCGCCGATGTCTTTATCGACCAGAATACAAAAGCCGGCCGCTACACATCCATACAGCTTGAGCGCTCATGGGGACACATGCTGAGCATGATTGATGATACCCCCGAGGGTGAGCTTGTTCCCGCTATCGGTATAGAAGCAAGCTCAGAAACCCATACAGGCGAGCAAGAAGGTCGCGAGTTCATCTTTACCGGACGATTCAGCAAGCAAGCAACTTTCAAAACAAAAGAATTCCTTTATCCCTTCCGCTTTGTTGATATGCCCGGCGGCTGGTATACAGATGTGGAGAAGCACGCAGACACCGTCAATCAAGTTCTTGGCAATTCAACAGTGAGCTTCCTCACGGTCGACACCCCCGCCATGATGAAGGGCATGGCTATGCACGTGAAGAAAAACAGACCCAGTAAGATTTATGACTGGTACAACTCTGCCATGTCATCATTGAAACAGGGTGTTCACATGGTCATTATTGTGCTTTCCCGTTGTGAAGCTTATTGGGACAGAAAGGAACTCCTGTTGGAAAAAGTGAAGGAGAGATATGAAGATATCATCGCGCTCCTGAAAAACAACGAGATTTCCATAGCGATTGTTCCGATACAGACACTTGGTGGTGTCAAGTTCCAGAACTATGATCCCAAAGGAGAAGCACAATTTATCCGCACAGGTGAGTACAAGCCGGTAAACTGTGTAACGCCGCTGCGCATTGCTCTGACCCGTGGTCTGGTTAACGCTGTACTCAAAATGAAAGAGGAACACGGTACTGTCATAGATGATATACTCAATACCTTAGGCGTAACTCATTACGACATCGCTGCCGAAGGCGCCAAACTACTGGCAGAAAAGTTACTTAACATTGATAAAGACGACGCCTGGTTCTTATGAACATATTTTGCGAAACAGCGACTAAAGCAAAAGAATACGATTGGTACTCCGAATCCGGCAAGCCTTGCGTTTCTCGCCCCCGTTCAATCATAACGGCAAATTCCACATGCCTTGCCTTCCATGCCGAAAGAAACGGCGGCGTTTGGTCGGCATCCTTGAACAATCTGTGGCTACCGGGACAGCAGGACTTGTATGGCCGACGTATCCGACTGAGCGTCTGGTTCGACGGACTTGAATCCGAAGCTCAGGCGCGCGCACTGGCACTCGCTTATCTGGCACTACCGCTGGAGAAGATATCGAGCAAAAAATCTGTCCGCTACTGCGCCGAGCTGGCAGAGTGCTACGGTGTGGCGGAAGATGGGACCCCTCAGCTTCAATTTGATAAGATGAAGCAATGGGCCGAAACAGCAATCTCCCGCGCCGCCATTACAACTCCCGGGATCCCGTCCAGAGACGCTTGTTTTGCAGAAATGAACAAAAACGAGCTGCCCGAGATTGGGGAAATTAAAACCCATTTGCAGACATACGCCCTTCGCGAGAAAGACGGGCTGCGCCTTCTGTTTGACGATGGCTATGTGGAAGGCCTTGAGGATGATGTAGATATCATCATCACCACATGTGATACCAGCAGTCGGATACAGTATACGCCCTTCAAACAGGAAAAAGCAAAGGACCCCGCAAGCCCGAAAGACACAGTCAAAGACGGCCTTGCTGCTGCGCGCGAATTAGCAGGGGACAGGTTTCGGCAAATTAAAGTCAGCGTAGGCAAGGCGTCCGAACCCACAAAAAAATGGTGTGCGGGGTGCTTGCCGGTATCAATCGTCGTACTGCTGATATTGGTGATTGGGTTAATTCCCTCGCCACGGTCGATTTTGGTGGAATCTACACTGAAAAACCTGCATCTCAAGATTCAGGGGAAGGAGTACACCATCGGCGCATCCCGCGAAATCAAATTGAAGCCGACCCCGTCAGGAATTGTGGAACTGCAGATTACAGACATTCCTCCCGGCAGCCCCGTTAAGCTGAATGGAACCGAAATCGGCACTGGCCCCGGCACATACACCATACCGGCCGACGGGGGCTCCTTGCAGATTCTGCCACCGAAGTCATGAGACTTCCCCGCTTCAGATGGCACAAAACCGGCTTGCTGGCCGACCCTGTTCTAGGGTCGGCCAGTGGGCATGGGCTGGCGCAGCGGTTGGCAGAGCTGATTAACACGCCGAACACCACGGTGTATGATAAGGCGATTGACAGCATCTACCTGAGCCTGCATACCGGGGGCTCGAAGCTGCATCATCTGGTGGATGGGCAGCACGATATTTTCGGTGCATTCGCGGCGGCATCCAAAGCGCTGCCGGATGATTCCCTGTGGCAGGAGTTAATGGGCACGGCCCAGCATCTGGGAAAGGATTTGTTCTCTGTTTCCGGTCTGCCGGTAGTTTCTCTGGAACCTGGGCAGTTCCACGCCATGAGCACCTGGTTGAATGAGCATTTGCACATTCCCAAAGACTGGCTGGGGGATATGTTGCAGATAAATAGCCTGGAATTGTTCGGTGGGGTGCTTTCGACGGCAGCGGTGGTGGTTGGCTGTAAGCAAAGAGATGTAAAGAAACTGGCCGAACTGGCAGCTGCCAGCGGGCTTGCGGGTGCATTGGCGGCCAACCCCATCAGCATGTGTGCCGCGGCCATCGCACTCACCATGGCATGGAAACAACAGCAGGAGGGCAGCGCCGGGCTGAAACAGGGCTTGCTGGTGGGTGCCGGAACCAGCGGCGCAGCCATGGCCACAGGCACCGCTGTGGCAGCGCTGGGAAGTGGAGCCTTATGTACCGTGGGTGGTGTAGCTCTCAGCCTGGTGGTGGGGATTTACACGCACCGCTTTCTCTCCCGGAAAATCTATTCCGGAAAGTTACTGAGCTGGCGCTTATGGCTGGCTCGTATCAACGTTTGGTGTCGGTCTCGGGCCCACTTATTCCATCGTTGATTGTCTGCTCTGCAGCTTGCAAATGCCTCGCCAGGAGGGGGAGGATATCGCGGTGGAGGTGGAGTTTTCTGCCTTCGAGCCAGGCATTGGCGCCGAACCCGATGAGCACGGCGAGGGTTTCGGCATGCACGCGGATGTTGACGCAGAGGGGGGCGGTGGGAGCTCCGGCGCGGATGTGCCAGAATTCGCGGTCGGTTGAGTCCGGCTGCACATCGAGGGGGATGCCCAGCTCCCGGCTGGCGAGCTCCACGCCCTTGCGGAGCATGGCGCGGCCCAGCAGGGTATCGCTGAACAGAATCATGGCCTTGCGCGGGGCGATGTCCTTGATGAAGTGTTTGAGCATGGGGAGCTGGGGGCTTATGGGGCTTTTGCTGCGGACTCCGGCTGGTCGGCGGGTGTTTCGGGAAGTTCAGGCTCCGGCTCTTCTCCGGGCTTTTTGCCCGCGGTGGCCATGCTGGAGATGATGGCGGTGAAGACGAGTGAGAGCACGCCGATGTCATCCATCCAGCCGATGACGGGGATGATATCGGCAAGGGCATCCATGAGCCACACGACATAGAGGATGCTGAAGGTGAGGATGGCTACATTGCGCGGGGTGAGCACATTGCCGGCTTTGCTCTGGCGGTAGAGCTGCAGCGCGGCGTGCAGCTGCCTGCCTACTTTGCTTTTCGTGCCGTGTTTCTTGAGCCAAAGCTCAGCACCGGATTCAAGCCCGGCGATGATTTCGGGTTTATTGAGCTTTTTGAACCACTTGGAGTTTTCTATTTCTTCAACGGTCTGCGGAATGTTTTCGTCCATAGGTGTAGAGAGGTGATTTTGTGTAGAAATGTTCATCGTTTGCCGGGGCCCACTCTCCCTCGACCAGGAGGACGGAGCCGGCGGGGGCGTGGTGGGCGGCCAGGATAGCGGCGCGTGCGGGAATGGTGAGGGTACCGGGGTGCGGCGGGGTGAGGGTGATGCGGCGTGTGGTGCCGTCCGGCTGGCAGATGGTGGCGGTGATG
>JAZRJB010000071.1:0-1696 GCA_045645565.1 Akkermansia sp.
GCAGTTGAGGATAACGGAAATGATGGTTTCCATCTCATCCGGGCGGGATTCTGCGATGAGGATGACCAGCGCCACGAGGGTGGCATCGGCCAGCCTTTTGCAGCCGTTGATGAAAAGTGCGTTGTTACGGTCGAGGAAATACAGGAACACGGCGGCTGCAATGCGTTTGTTGCCGTCGAAGAAAGCGTGGTTCTTGACAGTGAAGTAGAGCAGACGGGCAGCTTTTTCCTCCATGGTGGGGTAGATATCTGCTCCTCCGAAGCTCTGGTAGATATTGCCCAGCGCGCCGCGGAAAGAATCGTCCTTCTCCCTGCCGAAAAGGTCTGACTCAGCGCCAAAGCTCATGCTGTCGATGAGTTTGCGGCATTCATCGTACTCCAGCACATAGCAATCCGTTGTGCCGGCCGGGCGGGTAAGGCATTGGTGGTCGTAGTCATCCAGCAGGTTCAATCCCGTGCTGTAGCGCTCGATGACATCCAGCACCTGCCGGGCATCCAGACGGTTTTCCACCCGGCGCATCAGCTGAACCACCTGTCCCAGCTGCTGCAGCCGCTTTTCATGCACCACGTAGCCCCGAACCAGGTACTCGCGAAGGCGCTGAGTAGCCCAGATGCGGAATTGTGTTCCACGCCGTGTATTGACGCGGTACCCCACGGAAAGAATCATGTCCAGGTTGTAGAAATTGACCGGACGCCGCACGTTTCGCGAGCCTTCTTTTCGAACTATTAAAATTTCTTTAATAGTTCCCTCTTCTTGAAGCTCAGCTTCTTGAAAGATATTTTTGATATGCACGTTGATGTTGGCTACCGTTGTCTGGAACAACTCGGCCATCATCTGCTGGGTCATCCACAGGGTGTCATCCTGCATGCGGACATCGAGCTGCACCTGTCCATCGGGGGAGGTGTAGAGCAGAATCTCGCTGTCGGGAATAGTAGAGGGTGTCTGATTCATAGAGGGGTTAAGTAAGATATAGATGGGGCGCCCGCAGTCCGAGCCTTGCCGGGCGTTAAATTAATCACTAATCATTAATCACTAATCATTCCACCAGGGTGACGGTGCGGGTGTTTTCGCCGGTGTGGCGGAGGACGAGCCAGCGCGTATCGGCAGGCATGAGGGCGCCATCGAAGCGGTCGGCCCATTCCACCAGGAGAATGCGCCCGCTTTCCAGGTATTCATCCCAGCCGATGCCGATGGCCTCCTGCGGGCTCTTCATGCGGTAGAAATCGAAATGAGCCACGGGCAGGGTGCCGTCGTCGTGCTCGTGTACCAGGGAGAACGTGGGGCTTGCAGCGGGGTTGCCGGCCCCCAGCCCTTCCAATATACCCTGCACCAGGTGGGTCTTGCCGGCGCCCAGGTCGCCCACCAGCCCGAATACCTGACCTGACTCTAATTCTGCGGCCAGGGCTCGGCCAAGCGCTACCATGTCGCCTTCGGATGTGACCTCAATGGGAGAATTTTTAAAAATTTTTTGCAAATTTTTCATTTTGGTGTGAAATTTTTCTTTACAAATGCGCTTGTGTGCCTATAATGTGCCAGCCCGCATGAGCGGGTGCAACATCAAAATTCTGAAAATTATGGCATACGCAGTTTTCACTTCCGGCAGCAAGCAGTACCGTGTGACGGTCGGTGATATCCTCACCGTTGACCGCCTCGCTGGTCTGGAGAAGGATGGCGAGACCACGTTCGACCAGGTGCT
>JAZRJB010000072.1:0-2009 GCA_045645565.1 Akkermansia sp.
TAGCACAACTCGTCCGCATTATCCGCGCGAAGAATTTCGTATAATTGCCGGTCAGTTTCGTCGTCCATGTTTCTTACACCTATATTAAACATCCTCCACTGGAATCCGCAACAAAAAATTGCAGAAAGTGCAGATTTTCTAATAAATAGACGCTCGCGGCGGGCATTTTATTGCGTGTTTCCTGCATTTTTGCCATTCACAATATACAAGTTAGTGGCAGCTGGTTACTCCACAGGGAACATGCGGCGGTTACCTGCGCGGCGTGCGTAATCCACTGCGTTGAATTTCCGTGTATCTCTGCGGTATGGATCTGCCCCGTGGGCCATCAGCAGGTGCCCCACCTTCCATCGGCCTGCACGAGCAGCCACCATGAGCGGGGTAGCGCCGGAACGAGCCGGGGCATCCACCACCGCGCCACGGTCAATCAGAATAGCTGCCACATCGTATCTCCCCTGAGCCGCTGAGTGATGCAGAGCAGTGAACCCACGCCTGTCTGTAGCATGCAAAGCGACCGTGAGAGCCCATTCGGCGTAGTCGTCAGTCTGTTCTTCGGGCGGCTCAGGCGGGGCGATGTACCACCTGTACCATTGCTCCTCAGAGAATCCGGCACGAGTTTGTCGCTGCGCGACTTCATAGTAAAGGTTTTCGATTTCGTGCACCGATTTACCATCGGCCCCGCAGGCATCCGGGGCACATCCTATATTCAGCAGAAAATGTGTCGTGTTGTAGGAGCTGCGGGCGGCCAGGTGCAGGGGCGTATCGCCATTGGCATCGCGGGCATGAATCGGTATGGCGCTGTGTGCATGTATGAGTTTGAGTACATTGACCAACCCGCGGCGGCATGCCAGCCAGAAAGGCGAATCTCCCGCAGCGTCGTTCCGGTAAGCATCTGCCCCGGCGACCAGTAATGCACGGGCTGACTCTGTGTGGGCCTCCCGGCGATAATGGCTTCCCTGCCCGTAGCGGCAGAGGTAATGGAAAGCTGTGCAGCCCTGAGAATCGGTCTCATGCACTCCAGCGCCATACGACAGCAGTACGGGGATAACCGTGTGAGCACCAGCCCGGGCAGCCACCATAAGTGGGGTACGCAGATTCCTAAATCTCCTGTTTACCGCAGCCCCCTCCACCAGCAGTTTTTGCACCGTTTCAGCATCGTTGTGGCATATTGCAGCGAAAAGTTCAGCATATATCGTTGCTTCGTTCATAACCCTTCAGGTTATCACAAGCGCATCTGCATGACAAGCCCGAAGTTGTAAAAATATTATCAACCTAAAATGAAACATTGCCTGCAAGGGAAAACCGTTATTCAGGCGCAAAGTTACGAATCTGTTCAGGAAGCTGCGCATCCTGAGGTAACGCCCAAAAAGGCAGGGGCAGAATCTCTCCACAATACCACAGGGTTGTATACCCCACACTCAATACCGGGTCTATGGCATAATCAAAAGGCGCGGCGCTCAGCAGGGCTCTCATCGTTCTGCAGACGGATGATGCGCTGCGCCCCTCCAGCAAAAAGACTGACAAAAGGCATACCACATAGCTTGTGATTTTGAGTCGACGATTCTTTGAGCTTAAGCGTGTATCTGTTACTTTTCCGTAGCAGAAATCTCACATTTCATTTCTATTTTGACGGCTTTGCATAGTGCCGTTATCCGATTTTTTTCGAAAAGCAAGAACTTCCCTAGCCCAACGCCATACGATGCGGACGGAATTGATGGATATACATACTGCGAATAGGACGCTGATATCATTGCTTTTGGTATGGGGCTCAGATTCAGCCAAGCAAAAACGCCACACCAGATAGATTAACGAAAAGAGCTACGTCACTATGGCAAGCAGAACATAACCCAGTGCGGGGCGTTGCGAAGAATCGTCGGAGTCCTTCTCTATGGTTGCGGAAGGCGGCGCTGCGGGCAGATGTCGGCGAATACACGACTCCCAACTGCGCACGTTTTCCACAAACAGGAATCCCACCGGCATCAGACTTACCCCGTTTTTGCCGTGGTGCTCAT
>JAZRJB010000073.1:0-40771 GCA_045645565.1 Akkermansia sp.
CCGCTGCTGACGCAGCTCCACCTTGGGCTATTATTGTGTCGCCCTCTACGAGGGCTCAAAATTCCTCGGGCTTTCAGCCCGACAAAGATTCCAATTTATTGCGCAGAGGGGGGGCTTCTTCCAAAATGTTGCTGATATTTCTATTCTCTACAAAATCTTTGGGACACGTGTGGGGCTCCCGTTTCACTGGGAATTTTTGCTTGTGTTGTAGGGGGCGTATGGTAGAATAATGAAAAGGTTTTCCCTATGTTCCATTATTTATTGATATTATTTGGATTTGTGGCATGCTCGCTGGGTGCGTCAGAGCAGCCGGAATGCCCGCGCGTGTATGAAGATACCTTTGCCCGGGAGCATCGTTTGTATTTCTCCGAGCCGCTGGTGAGCCAGACAGTGGTGAGTAACGGCGCATCGACGGATAAATCGGCCTATACGGAGACTGATCTGGGGCGGCATATCTTCACCCTGACCGGGGATGAGCAGCACAAGCCCATTACCCGCTGGATGGACCAGAACAGGATGGAAATCCGCTACCCGAAGGGTACTTCCTGCCAGACGGAGTACAAATTCCAGATAAAACCGGGCACCACCTATCTGGGCGGCGCTCCTGTGGAGTCCCGTGAGCTGGTGTTCCGCATGCCGCCCGGCCGTCTTTCGGGGCGTCGCATCATGGATGAGCGTGGCATGGGCGTTGTTGTATGCCCGCGGACCCTGGAATCCCGCGAGGATATGGAATTCTCTGCCCAGAAGCATCCCCATTTTGTGTTTCGCAGGGCGCGCCGCAGTTTCTGGTTTGATACCCGCTATTATATCGACTGCGTGGAGGGTGTTGTGGAACCTGCATACATGAAGCAAGGGCTGTCCGCTGCTTCTCTCCGCTTGCTGGCAGATAAGGGAGAGGCTGTCTGGAGGTCGCTGAAACAGGATAAGGTTCTGCCGGGGCATGTGGTGGTGCGCCCTGCCGAACCGCTGGACCAGGATGATGAATGGCACTTGCTGGTGGTGCCTCGTGAAGGCGATGGTTTCAGCGATGATACCCCCGTTTGTTCTGAGGCAACCCCGGTGCAGGAACTGGGCACGGGGGTGCGGTGGAAATTATCTGACGATAAGAAGAAGTATCTGCTGGAGGTTTCTTTCAGTGAGTCCATGGCCCTGAGTGATATGCCTGCCTTGTTCGACCGCATGAAACTGATGGTGGGCACGCGCGAGGCTGCTCCCGCCGGGCGGGGCCGGAAAAAGCTGCAGATGGATGGATACACCCTAGAATTCCGCTATGCCGGGGTGATTGAGGTAGAGCCGGTCGAGGCGGATGATGGCGGCTACTATGAGGTGCGGGAGGAAGAAGAGGCTGAAAAGAAGGTGCTTTCCTACACGCCGCAGGGTGTGGTGGAGGGCTTCTTCATTGAGGTCTCAGCAGCGGCCCCGGTCCTGCTGGATGTGGTGCTGCCGGCGGATACGAAATCTCATCTCGGTTTCTCCTGTGCCAGTGAACACCGCCACCGTATATCCCTGAATCCGGCGGCCCCGGTGCTGAAAGCCGGCGATACCCTTATTTTGCCCGCCAAGGGTGACCGTACTCTGCGCCTGCCGTATACGAATGTGTCCGGCGTGCAGGTGAATGCCTGGAAACTGGCGCATGAGATGACCGCTACGGCTTTTGGATTCAATCTGAGCAATACCGTGGCGGTGACGAGGCATCGCCTGGTGTATGATGTGCTGAATGCCCGCGAGTGGCGTGGGTATCGTTTATCGGAAAATACATCCGGTGAGGTGGAGGATATGCTGGACAGCGCCGTGAAATCAGAGCGGAAGCATGCCGCCCGCAGCCGTAAGGTGCTGGAGGGTGCCACTGCGTTCCCCGGTTGCCGGGTGCAGGCTGGGCAGGGGGGCATGCTGCAGAGCGGGGAGTGCCTGCTGAAACTGGATGATGCTACGGGCGGCAAACCTGCCCCGGGCATGTACCTGCTGCGTCTGCAGCAGCAGGTGAACCCGCAGGTGCGTAGCGCCCTGCGTCTGCTGAACCGGGCGGAGAAATCGCTGGATGCGCATCAGGATGTGCTGGTGCAGGTGACAGATTTGAACGTGACTTTCGGTAAGGATGCCATTCTGGTGAATCGCTATTCCGATGGCAAGCCGGTGCCGCATGCCGTGCTCTCCTGGCTGGATGACAAGAACAAGCCGCACCAGCTCAGTATCCGCGATGGCATAGGCTGGTTCCCCAAGGGGTGCCCGGATGGGCGCCGGGCCTGGGTTCACGCCGGAGATGATGTGGTCATGACGGTTTTCCCATATCTCTCATCGTATGGTGAACGCAAGGAGGATGCAGAGAAAGCCTCCACGATGCTGGTGCTGGATCGTCCCCTCTACCGCCCCGGTGATACGGTGAATGTGCGCGGTGTGCTGCGTCTGTGCAAGACGGATGGCAGCTGCGCTCTCCCAGCCGAAAAATCGGCCAAGGTGATTTTCTCCCGCCCCGATGGTTCGGAATTGGAGACCCGAGAGCTTTCCCTGGGTGATTATGGCGCATTCGAGACCAGCTTCACGCTGCCCACGGGCGAGGATGATGTGACTGGCTCGTATGAAATCCGGGTGGAATGCGGTGATTTCCTCGAATCCACCACTGCCAATTGTCAGGTATTCCGGAGAGATGCGTTCAAGACCACGCTGGATGTGGAGGTGGACCCGGTGGCTCCGCAGGAGTTTACGGTGCGGGTGTCTGCCGTGGATTACAGCGGAACCCCGCTGGGCGGGGCTCGTTGCGAGTTGGAGGTAGAAGATAAGAAACATCCCCTGACCCTGGATGCCGAGGGCAAGGCCTCGCTCACCCTGCCGGTGACGGCGGAGATGCGGGAGTCCGGTGGCATCAATGTCGGCGGCAGCGTGGTAAACGACCGCGAGGAATATGTGAAGCTCCCGGTGGATTTCCCGAGCATCTACCCCGCTGATTTCCATATTGACCTTGCGTTGAATAGAATCAAGCTGTACGACTCCCGCACGGATGAGGTGCTGGGGCGCGAGCAGCGCGTGCAGCTCCTGCTGGTGGCAGAGGAGGAAAAGCCCATGCCCGGTGCCAATGGACTGGGCTATGTGAAGCTCCAGAAGAAGGTGCTCTGGAGCGGAGAGCTCACGGTGCCCGCCAATAGTGAACTGGGTGTGCCCTTGCCGGTGAATGTCGATGAATGGCGTGGCAAGGCGCATGAATTGGTGGCTTCCGGAACGGATGCGGAGGGACGCCGGGTGGAGGAATCCTGCCACATCGGCTATGCCCGCGATTCCCGGGAGCCGGAGATGAAGGTTACGCCCGGGGATAGAGCTGTTTCGCTGAGGGGGGATTTCCCGCGTGCCTGCGCGGCGCATCTCTTTGTGGGCTGCGGGCAGAAGCTGCGCCATGTGAATCTGCCGGTGCAGGCGGGTGAGCATACGTACCAGGTTCCCCTGCAGGAGGGCGAGGAAGGTAGCCTGAGCTTCACGCTCGTGCTGCCGGCAGAGACTCCTGGGGAAGAGGCAAAATCCTGCCGTGATTCCTGCTTCGTGCCCATTCGCCGCTATCATCTGGATGTGGCACTGGATGTGCCGCAGCAGGTGTGCCGCCCGGCAGATGTGGTGACTGTTTCCGGCCGCGTGCTGGCGGCTGATAAGCCGGCGGATGCCGAGGTGACGCTCTATGCGGTGGATGCCGGCATGATGTCTGTGGCAAAGTACCGTTACCCTGACCCCGAATCCTGGTTCTGCAAGCGGGATGCCCGCAGCTTCACGCTGCCGAGTCCGGACCTTGCGTGGCGCAAGGTGGCTCCGTCGTCGGCTGAGGTGGAGATGCTCATGAGATTCTGGCTGGGGGATCTGGTGGGGAATGGCTATTCCCTCTCGCCGGAGGAGTCCTATGGCCACTCTGGCTTGCTGGGCGCTGTCTTTGGAAACGTATATCATGCGGTGGCAGATGGTGAGCTGCCGTGCTGGTCGCTGGATGGTGGTGTGCAGTACCAGATGGAATATGACGAATGTGCGCCGGAGCCGGTGGTGGTGCCCGGGCTTCGATCCGGAAGCGCCTATTACTCCAAGAAAAAGAGTATTCGTGGCATGGATGATGAGGAGTACGAATGCGAAGATGATGAAGGTCCCCCTGCTGCATTTGTAAGCTATGTGCCCCCGGCAATGACAGAGGGTGAGGCGCAGCCGCGTCTCCGTACGAATTTCTGTCCCGTTGCGGTGTGGAAAGGTGCGCTTAAGACAGATGCTGAGGGGCGTTTCTCGGCAGAAGTGACGCTGCCCGACACGCTGACTACCTATGAGGTCATTGCTGTGGCGGTGGACCGCAGCGGCAAGCGCTTCGGCTCGACCAAGGGCAAATTTACGGTAGCTCTGCCGGTGATGCTTACGCCCGGTACCCCGCTTTTCATGAGCCTGGGAGATGAGCTGCGCCTGCCGCTTTCCATTGTGAATAACACGGACGAGGCCGGTACCTGGACGGTCACGCTGGAGGGTGCTGCGGCTCCGCAGGAAATTACGCTCGCTGCCCGCGGCAGCGGCACGCTCTACTTCGATTTCAAAGCCGCCACGGAGGGCGAACAGAAGCTGCGCTGGACGGCGCAGGGTAAGCCCGGCAGTGATGCGGTGCAGGGTGAGTTCTCGGTGCGTTTCCCCGCGCCGGTGTTGAAGGAAACGCACCGGCTTGCCCTCAGCCCCGGTGCGACTGCGGTGCAGCTTGCCTCCCTGCTGGGCAGTGAGGTTGGTGCCGCTACCCGTGGCGAGCTGGAGCTGGTGGTCTCGGCAAATCCGCTGCTGCATCTGGCCGGTGCGGCGGATTATCTGCTGGAATACCCCTATGGCTGCACAGAGCAGCGTGCATCGGCGCTGATTCCCTGGCTTCTGTATGATGAACTGGCTCCTTTCTGCCCGAAATTGGCGAAGACCCGCTCGGAGGAGGTGAAGAAGGTGGTGGAAAAGGCCATTGCAGACCTGCTGCCGCGGCAGTGCGAGGACGGCGGTTTGTCCTTCTGGGGTGGGTGGAATCATTCCTGCCTCTGGGCCACGGCTCACGCCGGCTATGTGCTTAAACTGGCGCAGGAGAAGGGATACGAGGTGCCGCAGGAGGCTATGGATAAGCTCTACCGCTACCTCTGGTGGACCCCGTACAGCAACGCATCGGCCCGCACCCGCTTTGCCATTGCCCGCACCCGCGAAAAGACGGGGCAGATGAAGGATATTCTGCGCGAGATGCTGAAGCCGGAGGAGGAAGACTTTGAGTTCCCGCTGCTGGGCCGCGAGACTCGCGCCGCCATGCAGTTCATGCTGAGCATGCTGGAGAATCCTGATGGGGCTGATGCCGCTTTCCGCACCTGGCTGCGCACTGCCGGTCGCGATTACCGCCACGGCACCACGCAGGGGAATGCTTGGAACCTCTTTGCCCTGGTGGAATACCTGAAGCTGAAGAAGGAGCAGGGCACCGCGGCTTCGCTGGTGCTTCAGGACGGCTCTCAGCTGCCCCTGGGCAAGGGGGCCACGGTGGTGCCGCTGCCCTGGCAGCCCGGGCAGGTGATGAAGGCGCTGCCCACGGCGCTTTCTGCCGCAGCGGGCACGGTGTATGCCACGCTGCGCGTGCGTGCGCTGCCGGATACGACCGATTACCCCGGCGTGACGGAACGCGGTTTACAGGTCACGCGTCTGTATGAGACCAAGGGAGCCGATGGCGTATGGCGCCCGGCCACTTCCTTCAAGGTGGGGGATGTGGTGCGCGTGACTTTGACCTGTGCCAAGGTGGCGGATGAACTTAAATACCTGGTGCTGGAGGATTATCTGCCCGCCAGCATGGAGGCCATCAACCCCGAAGTGCCGAGCCAGGCCGCCGGTCTGCAACCCATGGAATGGAGCCTGGCTTTTGACCACCGCGAGTATCTGGCCGACCGCGTGCGCGGCTTCTGCACCCGCTGGGGCGGACGCGATTTGCTCAACATGCGCTACTATGCCCGAGTGAAGCGCGCCGGCACCGCTGCTGCTCCGCCCGCCCAGGCGCAGCTCATGTATGAGCCGCAGGTTTACGGCCTTTCCCCGAATGCGAAGATTGTGACTGAACCATGAATAAGTTGCTTTGTTCCTTGTTGTGTACGCTGCTTTCCCTGCCGTTTGCCATGGGTGGAGAGCCGGAGCCGTTTGCGTTGAAGGCATTCCGTGAGGCGGTAAGGGAAAACCCGGGAAATGTGGCGTTTTCCCCCTCCAGCATCGAGGGCGTGCTGCGCCTGTTGCGGCGTGGGGCGCAGGGGGAGACTGCTGCAGAGCTGGATGGTGTGGGCATATCACCCGCGCCGCCTGTGGCTGGTAGCGGGGTGCGGGAGGCGGAGGCTTTGTTTGTGGATTCCTCTCTGGAGCCTGCGTTGCTGCCTGCTGTACGGAGCCTTGATATAAGGGCGCTGCCGCTGCAGAAAAATCCGCAGGAAGCGGTGAACATCATCAATTCCTGGGTGAGTGGGCACACTCGCGGCATGATTTCGGAGTTGTTCAATGCAGCACATCTGCGGGGAGCCAGCCCGATGGCTATGGTTGCGGTCAATGCCACGGCCATGGAGGCCCGGTGGCAGGTGCCTTTTTCCCCGGATAAGACGGAGGAACAAGAGTTTTACTGCGCGGATAGCCGCACAACCATCGTGCAGATGATGATGCTCCGGAAGCCCCAATACGTGGCACACGGGGAGGACTGGGATGCTGTGGCTTTATTCTACAAGGGGAAGGATGACAAGCCTTCCAGAACGTGCCTGGTGGCTATTCTGCCCGATGGGAATGCCCGCGATTTTGTTGCCTCGCTCACGGCAGAGAAGTATGCGGAAATAAGCTATGCCTTGCAGCAGTTTACCCGGCGGCGCATTGTGCTGGGGCTGCCGCGCTTTGAGCTGCGCACAGGGACAAAATCCTGGAAATCCGTGCTGCAGGCCTGCGGCTTGAGTCGTCTGTTTTCTCCACAGGCGGATTTCCGAGGATTCATGAATCGTCCGCTGTATGTGAGCGATGTGTGCCAGAGCTGCTATGTGAAGGTGGACGAGCAGGGCACCAAGGCTGCTGCGGCCACTGCGGCGGTTGTGCTTCTGTCCGCCGCGCCTCGCCGGACAGAACGGCTCATTTTTAACCGCCCCTTCATCTGGATGGTCATGAATCTGGATTCCCCGGAATCCCCCTTCTTCATGGGGCTCCTCGAAAATCTCTGAGCGAGAGCTCAGGAATTTCATGTATGAGTGTAGACACCGTAACTCATCGAGCTGAAGCGACTAGCTGCCGCGCATCAGTGAATTGCGGGTGTTCTGCGCTCATCGGGGAGGTAAAAGTCTTTATCTCAATTCCTCTCCAGCCGCTCGGAGCTTATTCATTACGCGTTCGCAGAGCTGGCGGTGTTCGGGCAGGGTGTTGCTCATTCATGCTGAAACTATATCAAATCATCCACCCCGGAATCTAGCTAAATTAACTGATTCTCAATGCCTCAGAAAACGCGCCGGGAGAGGCCACACACTTGCCCCTCCCGGCCACTTTTCTCTCTATTGGTTTTTGTCTTCTGTTTGTCTACCTTATGGGCTTATTCAGCCCATGTCCAGGAAATCTTCTTCTCTACTGTGGGTGAAAGGGCAGCCCCCACGGGACAATTTTTCACGGCGGCTTCCAGCACGGCGCGCCCGGCTTCATCCACCGGCTGCGGCACGGTAATGTGGAACTTCAGCGCAGTGATGCCGCTCTTGCCTTCCTCATAGCCGGCTTCGATGCGGATGCCCTCGGTGTTGAGATGGCGCCGCGCTCCCATGAAGGCCATCATGCTGGCCATGCACGATGCTACGGCGGCTGCCAGTAACTGGGCAGGGGATGGTTGCTCGCCCAGGCCTCCCAGTGCTGCTCCTACATCTGTGCTGAATATGGCATTCCCCTGCGGAAATGTACTCACGCAGCGCATGCTTCCCTCGTGTACGGTGGTGGATGTATATTCACTCATTTCGTTGCTTCCTTTCTATCTTGTTCCTTAGAACGAATCTAGATTAGCATAAAGAAATGGGGTTGTCAACAGAAATAACTACCAAATTAGTAGGAAAGTAAAATTTCTGAAATTTATGTCAGAATGGAGTAATGAGTCAAATTACGGCTTGACAATTAAGGAAAGCGTAGTAAAATCTCGCCGCGCTGCGACGGTAACGCAGCCTGTAAGACTATGAAGGCAGACATCCATCCCAAGTACAATCCTGTTGTGTTCGTGGACATCACCACGGGCCGCCGCTTCATCACCCGCTCCACCGCTACTTCCGCCAAGAAGGAAGAAATCGATGGTGTTGAGCACTATGTGATTTCCTGCGGTATTACCTCTGACTCCCACCCCTTCTTCACTGGTAAGAACCAGTTCGTGGACACCGAGGGTCGTATCGACAAGTTCCAGAAGCGCTTCGGTGCTGTGCGTCGTGCCAAGAAGCCGACCCTGGGCTAAAAATCCCTTTCTTTCTATTGGTTTGGAAACCCTGGAGCTGCGGCTCCGGGGTTTTCTGCGTACAAGGGGGTAGAGAAAATAGATAAAAATGGGACATGCCGGATTTTTCTGCTTTCTTTGTGGAAAAAAGGGCGTATAATGCATCCGTTCACAAAATTTTTTAACAATCATGAAAATCTGGTTTGATGGCAAGCTGGTTGACCGGGACGAGGCTAAGGTCTCCGTCTTTGATCATGGTGTTCTTTATGGCGATGGTTGCTTTGAAGGTATCCGTTTTTATTCTGGCAAGGTGTTCCGTCTGGAAGAGCACATTGTGCGCTTGTTCAACTCTATGCGCTACCTCATGATTGAGCTTCCCTGGAGCTTTGAGGAAGTATGCGCAGCAACGAAGGAGACAGTGGCCGCCAGCGGTATGGAAGATGGATATATTCGTCTGGTGGTGACGCGTGGTGTGGGCGATCTGGGGTTGAATCCGCGCAACTGCCCCAAGGCCAGCATGTTCATCATTGTTCAGAATATTGCACTCTACCCCAAGGAAATGTATGAGAAGGGGCTGAGCATGATTACCTCCACGTTCCGTCGTCCGAACCCGGATGTTCTTTGCCCGCAGGTGAAGAGCCTGAATTACCTGAACGGCATTTCCGCCAAGATGGAAGCAGTTGCAGCCGGCGCTGGCGAAGCCCTGATGCTGAACCAGCGTGGTAACGTTGCCGAATGCACAGGCGATAACATTTTCATTGTGGTGAATGGTGAGGTGCAGACCCCACCGCTGACAGAAGGCGGTCTGGGTGGCATTACCCGCCACGCTGTCATGGATATTTGCGCTGAGCTGGGCATTCCGTGTGTAGAGAAGGTGATGAACCGTTTCGATGTACTCTGCGCCGATGAATGTTTCCTGACGGGTTCCGCCGCAGAAGTGATTGCTGCAACATCTCTGGATGGTCGCAAGATTGGCGCCGGTGTAGCAGGTCCTGTGACCAAGCGGATTCTGGCTCGTTTCCAGCAGTTGGTGCGCGAGTAAACAACTTGTTCTAACAACCGGGGCGGCTGGTGATGAACTTGCCGCCCTTCTTTTTTTCCGGGTGATGGAAACATTGTATCAGGGGCGTTTTCTGAATATGGTGCGAGAGGGGCACTGGGAGTATTGCGAACGCGTGAATCAAACGAACGCAGTGATGATATTTGCCTGCACGCCTGAGCAGAAGGTGCTTCTGGTGGAGGAATTCCGCCCTCCCATTGGTAAGCGTTGTCTATGTTTTCCTGCCGGATTAAGTGGAGATGAAGGCCCGGAGAGTGATATGGTGGCAGCCCATCGGGAATTGCTGGAGGAAACCGGTTACGAGGCAGCGGAAATGCAATTCCTCTTCCACGGTCCTTCCTCCCCCGGACTTACATCAGAAAGATTGTCCTTTTACCTGGCCACGGGGTTGCGCCGCGTAGCAAACGGGGGTGGGGTAGACCAGGAGGATATCACCGTGCGGGAGGTCCCGCTGGCAGAGATTGATGCCTGGCTTGCAGCTCAGACAGAGCAGGGGGTGGCCCTCGACCCTCGCATTTTCACCGGACTTTATTTCCTGAAAAATAAATGAGTTTATGAATCCCAAACACGAAATTACAGAAAAATTAGTCAAGGAAGCCCGCAAAGGCTCTCTTTCCAGTCCGCGAAGCCTTTTATATTATTTGCTGACTATTATCTATGTGATATCACCGATTGATCTCATACCTGATACGATTCCTGGGTTCGGTCAGCTGGATGATGCAGCCGTGGTTATCCTGCTTATCTCCTACATCTTCAAGACGATACAGGCAAATAAGAAGACGGGTGACAAGTAAGCACGCGTAGTTCTGCTTGACAAATACCGGGGGCTGGTGTATACGGTGCGCATGATTATAGATACGCATTGCCACCTGGTGCATGATAAGTATGAGGATTTAGACCAGCTGAGGGCGGAATCGCTTGCGTTGGGGGTGGGGCATTGCATATCCCAGGGTACGCACCCGCAGGATTGGGAGCCGCAGCTGGAGCTGGCGCGCAGCATGCCGGATTTTGTGACTTCATGCCTGGCGGCGCATCCGTCTGAGGTTACAAATGTGAGCGATGAGGATTTTGAGTACATGGCAGAGCTCTGCCGCCGGAATCCCCAGGCTGCCATAGGCGAAACTGGTCTGGATTATTTCTGGGATGCCCCGGAGGGCTGGGATGAATCTGTGTATCATGCCCGCCAGAAGATATTGCTGGAGAAACACTTTGCGCTGGCTGAGGAGCTGGGGTTGAATATCTCCCTGCATACCCGGGATAAAGAGGGGACCTCGTGCTTTGATGATGCGTTTGCCATTGCGCGGAATTTTCCAAAAGTTCGTCCTGTTTTCCACTGCTTCATTGGCAGTAAGGAGCAGGCTGGCGCCATTTTTGACCAGTTGGATGGTCTGATATCCTTCACGGGTATCATCACCTTCAAAAAGACAACGGATGTGCAGGCGGTTGCTGCCTGGGCCCCGCTTGACCGCGTGATGCTGGAGACGGATTCTCCCTATCTCTCCCCGGAGCCTCACCGCGGTAAGCTCAATATCCCCGGTCGCACTCGCTTTGTGGCAGAAAAAATGGCTGCGTTGCGCGGAATATCGTTGGAGGAGGTTGCTGCTGCCACTACGGCTAATGCCTGCCGCTTTTTCCGTTTGCCGGTGCTGGCTCAGTGATGACCATAGAGCCGCTGCCGGTTGTAGAACAGGTAGAATGCGGCGCAGTTCACGCTGCTCAGAATACCACAGCAGAAGCTCAGGAACATTGCTTGCTGGTGGGTATGGTGAACTGCCGTTGCCCAGTATGAGGTTTTCCAGGGCCAGATGAGTTGCAGGCATGCAGGTTCTGGTTGCAGTGTTTCCACCAGGGTGATGCCGAACAGGATGCCACAGCAGAGCAGGATAATGATGTTGGCAGTCAGCAGCCCCACGCGGAACCAACGCAGAATACGCTGCTTTTTCAGAAAGAACAGGCTGATGATGGCGCCTAGAACAGAGGCGCCGCAGATGCCGGTCATGATGGCGCCCATGGTGAAGTTGAATGCGCATTGGGCTCCCAGGTAAACTGAGGCTTCCTGCGGTTTTGCCACCTGGCTCCAGGCTTCATCCGGCGGCAAAAACACGCTTTCGAGACCAGAGGTCATGATGTCGGCTGTAAAAAACAGCAGACAGAACAGAGAGCAGATGAAAAGCAGTGTGGATTTCATACGCAACTAAGCGGGCTTTACCTTATCATGCTACATGATGCTGAGCTTCTTGTCAATCTGCATTTGGTAGTGAAAATAAAAAACTCGCAACACCGGGGGATGCGAGTTTTCTTGAAGAGCGGAGAGAGTGGGATTCGAACCCACGGTGACATCTCTGCCACGCTCGATTTCGAGTCGAGTGCCTTAGACCAACTCAGCCATCTCTCCATGTGCTGTGCGCGGCATATTCTGCCTGTTCCGCGACCTCCTGTCAAGATTTATCTGGACCGCTGACACGGCGATGCAAAATAAAAAGGAAAACTGAAACATTTTGGGCTTGTGGAGGGGTGGGGGAAAGTGCTAGAGTATGGGTGTATCTGGACATGAGACGAATAGCAACTCAAGTGGTAATGCTGATGCTGGCATGTTTTATCTGCCTGGCAGGGGTGGTCGTTGCTCAGGCTCGTTGGGAGGTGACAGAGGTAGGCGGCGTTGATTACGTCAAGCTTCGGGATGTGTGGAAGTTCTATAATTTTACACCGAAGCAGGGGCGGTCTGGCTGCATTTCGTACGGTGGTGGCAAGCATGTTGTGTCCCTGTCACCCGATAAGCATGATTTCTATGTCAATAACTACCGCTATGTTCTTTCCCATCCGGTGAGAAGGTACGGTTCAGAGTTGATGATATCCTCCGTGGATATGCTGAAATTGGTGGATCCGGTGCTGCGCCCCCGGTATTCGCCCAAAGCGCGTCTGCGCACGGTGGTGATTGACCCTGGCCACGGCGGGCACGATGCCGGCGCAGTGAGTGCCACCGCCCGTGAGAAGGATTTGAACCTGGCCGTTGCATTCAAGCTGAAGAAGCTGCTGGAGCGGAAGGGGTACCGGGTGGTGATGACCCGCGATGCGGATTATTTCCTGACCTTGCAGGAGCGTGTGGATATTGCGAACCGCATACCGGATTCTGTTTTTGTAAGCATTCATCATAATTCCGGGCGTTCAGCCGCCAGCGGAATCGAGACGTTTACCCTTGCACCGCAAGGAACAACATCACCCTTTGCCCGCACACGCCGGTATGCGGATTTGGCAGGCAATAACCAGGACAGTGAGAATATCGCCCTTGCAACGGCGGTTCACAGCCGTGCCATCCGCAGTTCTGGTGCGATTGACAGGGGAATTCAGCGCGCTCGCTTCTCCGTGTTATGCACCATTCGGCGTCCTGCCATTCTGTTTGAAGGTGGGTTTGTTTCCAATCCGTCGGAATGCAAGAAAATGGCCACTTCGTCGTACCAGCTGCTTTTGGCAGACAGCATTTGCAACGGTATTGACGCATACAGGAATACGGTCTGCAAGAGCGAGCAGAAGGTTGCGAATTCTTCTCAGGGCGCCGGGCGTGTGCGGACCAGCATTTCGGGGGCTCGCATGAAACAGTATTCCCGTAACCGGAAATGAGTAAGTTCGGGGTCAGGGGTGTTCATCTGCTGCAGGTAGCTGGGCTTGCGCTGCTGTGCAGCGGTGTGATTTCTGCTCAGGAACAGCCGGCGCCTGAATCACCGGAGGCTCCGGGGAATGCGCCTGCTGTCATGCCCGGCAGCTGGCACCCCAGGGAAATTGAAGGGGTTGATTATCTGCCGTTGGAAGATATCCGCAGCTTTTATAAGCTGATGCCGATGCAGCCCAAGGGGCGCAAGGTGGCTGGTCAGCGAATCGTGGGAAATGGGGAAGTTGAACTCCGTTTTGGCCCCGATGCGCGGGAACTGTACATACAGGGGCTTCTTTTTGAATTGTCATATCCGGTACAGGAGGATGCCAGCGGTGACCTCCTGGTTTCGAAGGTGGATATGCTCAACATCATTGAGCCTGTTCTCAGACCGACCTACATAGCCAACCGCAGTGCTGTTCGAACGGTGGTGATTGACCCGGGGCATGGTGGGCATGATACGGGAACGGCAACCGCTTACGCCCGAGAGGCTGATGTGGCGCTTCTGGTTGCCATGAAGCTGGAGGCTGAATTGGTAAAAC
The DNA here is from genome assembly GCA_045645565.1 of Akkermansia sp. Taxonomy (GTDB): domain Bacteria; phylum Verrucomicrobiota; class Verrucomicrobiia; order Verrucomicrobiales; family Akkermansiaceae; genus Akkermansia. Next base: position 13,671 of record JAZRJB010000073.1, read on the forward strand.
GGGGATATGAGGTCATATTCACCCGGGAGCAGAATCAGTACCAGTCGCCCCAGGCGCGTGTGGATAAAGCCAATGCTGCGCCGGCTGCCATTATGGTGAGCCTGCATCTCAATAGCGGTCGCAGCGATATGCAGGGGGCTCAGACTTATACGATAAGCCCTGCTGGCAAAGGTGATAAAGTGCTGCCCGGGCATGCGTACACCGCTGCTAGTACAGCACTGGCAATGGCGCTGCAGGCTGGCATGGTGCAGCAGGCTGATGCGGCAGATGCCGGGTGCAGACGCGCTCAATTCAGTCCGCTGAATTCCGTTACATGCCCGGCAGTGATGGTGGAACTGGGGTTTGCCACGCATCCGGAGGAGGGGGCTCGTCTCTGCACTGAGGAATACCAGATGAAGCTGGCCACGGCATTGGCCGGGGGTATTGATGCTTTCTCAAGGGTGATGAATCCGGCAACAGTTCTGCAAGTGCAGAAAGCACCGGAGGTTGAGAAACCGGCAGAGCCGGTGAAAGTGGCACCGGCTCCGGCGAAGGTAGCACCTAAAGCCCCCCGTAAGAAAACGGCACCCAAACGCGCGGAGCGCCGCAAGGCTCCGGTGCGCCGGAAAACGCCGGCCAAGTCCAACAAACGCCGCCGTTGATTTCCGGATGCAGAAAGGAATAACGGCCCCCCACACGGGTGTGACAGGGTGGAACTGTTATTTGAACCGCGAAAACAGAAAAAGGGCAGCAAGCGCTGCCCTTTCTGATTTGATGGAATGGAAGAATTAATCAACGTTATCGAAAAGCTCCTCCGGCTTGAAGAAGCGCTTGATTTCGGCGGCGGCGCTTTCAGGAGAATCAGAAGCGTGGCAGATGTTGAGCATGCTGTTCGTGCCGTAATCGCCACGGATGGTGCCTTTGTCAGCCTTCATGGAATTGGTGGGCCCCAGGATGGAGCGAACGCGGGTGATAACGCCCGGGCCAGAAAGAACAAGGGCAATCACAGGGCTGGTCTGCATGAAGTAGGACAGAGTCGGGAACAGGGGCTTGTCATCAATCACAAGATCAATGATGTGGGCATAGTGTTCGCGCAGGATGGCATCATCCAGCTGCATCATCTTCATGCCGCGCAGGCGGAAACCTTCTGCCAGCAGGCGCTGCAGGATGATACCGGAAAGATTTTTGCGGACGCAGTCCGGCTTGAAAAGAATAAGGGTTTTTTCGTCGCGATCCATAATGATTTAGAATGGTGTGTTACCCTTTCTTACTCCCGTGGCTGTAATCTGTCAAGGAAAAAGCCGTATGAACACATGATTTCGCATTGCGAAGCAGGGTGAGAAAGAGTATACTGCTTGCCAGACCGATATGAACTACACACTCCGTTACGAACCGATTTCTGCTGCGTTTTATCAATCCAACCGTGATAAGCTTGCCGCGAAGCTGCCGGTTGGCGCTTTGGTGATTGTGCATGCCAATGATATATACCCCACCAATGCGGATGGCACGCTGGCTCACCATCAGAATGCGAATTTGTTTTATCTGACCGGTATTGACCAGGAGGAAACGGTGCTGCTCATGCGCGTTGGCGAAAATGGTGAGCATGAAGATACGCTGCTGCTGCGTGAGACAAATGAGAATATCGTCATCTGGGAAGGTGCGCGGTTAAGCGCGGAAGCTGCCACGGCATTGAGCGGGGTGGAAGATGTGCGCTGGACGTCGGTGTACAATGCCTTGCTGGCGGAATGGGTGCCGGCAGCCTCATCCATCTGGCTGGAAACTGATAACCACCCCCGCCGGTTCACTTATGTGCAGACCCGCAATATGCGCATGGCAGAGGCTTTGCGTGCCTCATATCCGGATGTGAAGGTGACCAGCATTTATCCTCTGCTGGCTGAGTTGCGCCTGGTTAAGACTGATGAGGAAATGGTGCAGCAGCGCCGCGCTTGCGAGATTACCGGTGCCGGTTTTGTCGAATTGCTTCCCCAGGTTAAGCCCGGAATGGGAGAGTGGGAGATTGAAGCTGCGCTGAGCGCTGCCTACATTCGCCGCCGCGCCCGCAAGTTCTCATTCCTGCCCATTATTGCCAGTGGAGCAGATACTTGTGTGCTGCATTACATTTCCAATCATAAAGAGGTTCAGGACGGTGATTTGATTCTGCTTGATATTGGTGCAGAATATGGTGGATACGCCGGTGACATGACGCGCACGATTCCTGCCAATGGAAAGTTCTCGCCGCGCCAGCGTGCTGTGTATGAGTCTGTGCTCCGCGTGCAGCGTTATGCCATGAGCATTATGCGCCCCGGGTTGGAAAAGCAGGAATATGAACGCCTGGTGCGTGTCAATATGGCTGCGGAGCTTGTGGCATTGGGCCTGTTGACCCAGGAGGAAGTGGATGCTCAAGCTGAAAATCCCCTTTGTGTCCGTAAGTACTATATGCATGGTACCTCGCATTCTCTTGGCATAGATGTGCATGACGTCGGCTCTGACACCAAGACCTTTGCTGCTGGGCAGGTGTGGACCGTGGAGCCTGGTATCTACATCCCGGCAGAGCAGATAGGCATTCGCCTGGAGACTGATGTCCTTATTACGGAAGACGGGGTGGAGGATCTGATTCCCAATGCCCCCATTGACCCGGATGATATTGAGGCTGCTATGGTCAGATAAGGTGCGCATCCTGACTATTTCTTTCCGGCGGGGACGGTGAAAAACTGTCCCCGCCGTTGCATTGTTGCTACGGCGGGGAGTGAAAGGGAGGGGAATGGTGAGAGAAAAATCAGAACTCCGGCATTTCTCTCAGGGCAGGAACGGAGTCATCCTGCTTCGGGGTGGGGGTGGAACCTGGTTGCAGAACGGGCGTGTCAGGTTCTTCTTTGATGATGACCTTGGGGCGTGCCGCCTTTTCCGGTGCAGAGGCTTTTTCCAGTGCTGCCTGGAGTTTCATATCGGGGTAGCCTCCGTACAGAATGGTGCTGTTCTTGCTGACCAGGATGGCAGTAGGTAACTGGGCAATGCGGTAAGTCTTGCCCGCGCTGCCTTGTGCATTATCCGTATAACTGTGCGGGATACCAAGTGCCTCAAGTGCCTGACTGCGGCTTTCCTCATCTGCATGAGGCATGATGGGGAAAATCTCAATGCCAGGGTATTGGCTGCGTATTTTCTCGATATCCCGGACCATGGCGCAGCTTGCAGAATTGGCCGGAGACCAGAAAATGAGCAGGTTGAGCTTATCTTTAACCGGGAAGATGGCAGTCGGGCCTCCTGGTTCAGAGAGCTTGAGCTGGGGCGCTATGCACCCAGGCGCCAGATGGCGGAGAAAATACGCCTGTTCCATAGCAACGGTGGTGACAGGAGTATTGCCGAACTTAGTATCCTTCTCAGACAAGAGAATGGATTGCTTGAGGTAGTAAAGCCGTTTGGCACGCGCCATGGATTCGCTGCCTTCTATGCTGCTGACCATGGGGTTATTGAGCATGAGGCTCATGCCAAGTGCCGCGCAGGCACGCGCCCCTTTGTTCTGGTTGCGGTGGTATATCTTCTGCAGCAGTTCGTATTCCCGCACGCTGGAGGTAGCTGAAAGAGCAGGGCATGCTGCGCCGATTCCCGGTGCATTGAAATGAACATTGATGAGGGATTCTACCAGCGCATTGCCGAAATACGTCAGCTGGGCTTGTTCATCATCCGTGAAGGCGGCGGTGAAAGCCTGGGGATGTTCCAGAATCCAGACAATGGCGGGCAGCGCCCACGGTTCCTCGAATTCGAAAGTTGGCACGCGGTTCTTGCCTGCCTTCCGGGAACCGGTCCGCCCATTGATGGCCTGCCATATTTTCGGAGCTGCCTCACGAGCATCCGGAGCAGTCAGGCTTTCCTTTACTTCATCATTTGGAGCATTCTGAAGGGCGGTTTCATATTCCTTGACCTGCTGGTTCCAGTGGCTCATAGCTTGCTGCATGGCCTCTTCTGAGCCGTGGGATGCAAGGCTGAGCGCCAATGCTGCGGCTGCGAACGTCTTTTTCATGCTGTCATTATATGGTAGATTTACCTTGGCTGGCAAGAGAAAAGACGGTCAACGGGCTCCGCCTTGCTGCAATTTCCTGTGCAGGGGGTGCATTTTTCTTGATGTTGAATATTTTCAGATTATAATAACAGCATGATTGGCGCGATTATTGGAGATGTTGTTGGCTCACGCTTTGAACGGTCAAATTATAAGGGGCGGGATTTTGATTTGTTCTCGGAAAATTGTCGCGTGACAGATGATTCCATCATGACATTTGCGGTGGCTGAGGCTTTGCTCCGGTCAAATGGCTTTTTTTCAGATGCGGGTATATGTGCCATTCTCTCGATGCAGGAATGGGGGTGCTATTATCCTGATGCCGGATATGGGAGACGGTTCAGCGCGTGGCTTCGGGATATGAACCCACAACCGTATGGCAGCTGGGGGAACGGCGCTGCTATGAGAGTCAGCCCCTGCGCCTATGTTGCTGATAACGTGGATGAGGTTAAACGGATATCCCGTATGGTGACCGGGGTGACTCATAATCATGCAGAGGGGATGAAGGGCGCAGAGGCCGTAGCTGTGGCGGTATTCATGGCGCGAACGGGGTGCAGTAAGGAAGAAATCAGAGAGACTGTTCTCAGGGATTATTATAGCATTGATTTTACATTAGACGAAATACGGGAGACTTACGCATTTGATGTGAGTTGTCAGGGCTCGGTTCCCCAGGCGTTACAGGCGTTTTTTGAAGCCAGTGATTTTGAATCCGCGATTCGAAATGCTGTTTCCATTGGTGGAGATTCAGATACCATTGCAGCGATTACAGGAAGCATTGCGGCTCCTTATTTTGGCGTGCCCGCTGAAATCCGAGAGAAAACCATGGGGTATCTTGATATCAGACAAAAGAAGCTGCTGGCTGCGTTTGATAAGAGATTCATGAGCCCGAAGTTGACCGTAGCAGATAGTACTGCACCGCGTTATACTCCTGATTGTATCACCAGGCTGGAGCCTGATGAGATTTTTGTGTTTGGTAGCAATCTGGCGGGCGCTCACGGAGGCGGTGCAGCGCGCGTGGCTATGTCTCACTTTGGCGCTGTGTGGGGGCAGGGAGTGGGCTTGCATGGTCAGAGTTACGCTATTCCGACCATGCAGGGTGGAGTTGAAACCATTGCTCCCTATGTAGATGAATTTATCGCATTTGCCAGATCGCACCCTGAGCTTCGCTTCCTGGTAACGCGTATCGGGTGTGGTATTGCCGGTTTTCGGGATGCTGATATAGCACCGTTGTTCCGTGCTGCATTGACGGTGAAAAACATCACTCTGCCGGAGAGTTTTCACCGCGTTTTGACCTGATTGGGATTGTGCTGGATTCTGGGTATGTGTAATGCTTGTACGAGTGTTTTTGTTGATACATTTTAATTTGTAGAGTTTCGTGAGATAGAAAAATTGATTATGATGAAGATCAAATTCAGATTGCAGTCACACGTTTTGTTACTGACCTTTGCAATAGGGCTTTTAGGGTGGATGCCATTGTCTGCTTCAGACAGTGAGGCGTTGAATATTCTCAAACAAGCGCGCGCTGCATATAATGTAAGCGACCTGAACGCGGAGGAGACAGCAATTCAGATGTATCATGAAGCGAGGGATAAGGCCGTTTCTTCGCGGGTGAAAGAAGCTATCAATGTTGAGCTTTCCACTGCGGTGAGGAATTATATAGCACATGTCAAACGGACTAAGAATGACTTTCTGGACCGTGCGTATGATGACAAGTGGCCTGTGTATGCGATTTTGAACCAGGCGGGAGATGTGCGCGGAACCCGCTTGTGCGGTGAATATCTTTTGGCGAAGGGGTCTCCGGATGCTAAACATTACATTATGCAAGCGGCCGAGGCCGGAGACGCTCGTGCTGCATTTCTAGCGGCTGAAGGATTTGCGTATGGTCTCTCCGGGTGGAACCAAAATTCAGCCGAAGCATTCAAGTGGATTCTCCAATCCGCATCAGCTGGTTATTTGCCGGCAAGTGAGCAGCTTGCTGAGTTATACTGGGATGGTAGTCGGGAGTGGAATGTCTGGCGTAATCAGGAGAAAGCTTTGTTTTATGTCAATCATGCAGCAGAGGGATACAAGCGTGTGAGATTGAGGGACAAGACGTGGCGTCAGTCTGTTGATAAGCACCGCGCGAATCTTGAATATGTGCGGCGAGAGATTCGCCGGTACATTGCTGAGGGAACTGATGACCTGGGCGCGGTCCGCTATCCTAAATTTCTGGCGTTGAGAATGTCATTCTATTCCGAGTCGGAACAAGAGTTGCGGGCTCGCGCGTACTATATCAACCACCGGATGTTGCGTTATGCCAAAGAGTTCAACATTGACCAGATGGTCCCGCTTGACCTGTCATTAATTCCCATATACCTGGCTCGGACTGATGAGCGTTTTCTTGCTGCAATGGCAACCTCGCGCTCTGAGTTGTTGGTGAGTGCTGCGATGGATGTATATACCGAACGCTACAGAGAGGTAACAGATACGTCCTCGCGCTGGTATCGTGAAATGAAGCTGACTGATTCGATTGCTCATGAGCTGGCGCATGCCTATTTTCTTTGCCGTTATCCGTATGTTTTATCCGGGGCAAAAGAAATACGGCATGAATTCATCGAAGGTCATGCTTGCTCTACGGGATATGCGATGACGCGTGATTTGTATATGGATGGAGATTTGACTCCTCGTGAATATCACCAGTTCTTGTCATCTGATTACGCTGGCTATTTCGACAAATATCGAAGTACATTTGCCTTATGGAGCGGCGGGACGGATTGGAACAAGGTTAAGCAATTTGTCCTTGCGCAAAATCCGTCGGCCAAGCCTCAGCATCCGGTTCTTGTTCCTCAGAACTTGCGTGTATTTAAAGCTCCGGAATTTTTCGGGCATGCTTTTTATGGGTATATGTAATGAATTGTTTGAATATAATTTTGTGAAATGAAATCTGTATATATGATAACCTGCCGGGGGGTAGCTTTGCTGCTTTTTTGTGGAATGGTGGCTGCTTGCCAGTTTAGGGGTACCTTGCCTCATAACGAGGCGGTGTCCATGGTAGATGAAGCTCCTAATTCCGATGTGCGTGCAATTGTAAAGGAAAAATGTTCGGCTTGCCTTGGCTCGGGGGTGGATGCCTATTCCCAACCGTGCTACCGTTGTCTTGGAAAAGGGTATATTGAGGCCAGAGCCGGTGCAAATTGATGCGGTATGAGGATGTCAGCTAATTCAATGCGTTGATAATAAACGATTATTTTTTATCATGCCATAGGTGTACTTACATGCATTGCAGCATGTGAAGCGCCTCGCGTAATTTGTCCGGGTTCTTGATTTTCTGGAGCCTCGGGAATCGCTTGTTGTCGAGAATATAGTCATTGTTGCGGGTGAGCATGAGTTTTTGCCCGCTGATTTCTACATTGGAGATATTGCGGCGCGTTGCCAGGATGCGTATTTTCTGAACCGTGAGCAAGTGACTTACCTCCCGGGGCAGGGGACCGAAGCGGTCCCTCCACTGGCGGTCAAGGTCATCGACTTCGTCAGTAGAGCAAGCCCGCGCCAGCTGGGTGTAGGCATCCATGCGGGCTTTGGTTGATTCCATGTACGATGACGGGAGGTAGGCACCGAGCAGAGTGTCGGCATCTGCTCGTGTGGCCATGCTGGCTTCACTGAGGCAGATGAAATCAGCCTTGAATGTTGCATCTGCCCGTATGGTAGGCGCCTTGCCTTGCATGCGTTCAATTGACTGGCGGAGCAGCTGGCAGTACAGTTCAAAACCGATGGCTGCAATATGCCCGCTTTGCTGGGTACCCAGCAGGTTGCCTGCACCGCGGATTTCAAGATCCCGCATGGCTATTTTGAAGCCGCTTCCCAGTTCTGTGTATTGCTTGATGGCAGAGACGCGTTTGCGGGCGTCTGAGGTGCAGAGCGCCTGGCGTGGCAGAAGGAGGTAGGCATACGCGCGGTGCCCACCGCGACCGACGCGACCGCGCAGCTGGTAGAGGTCGGCCAGGCCGAAGCGGTCTGCACGGTCAATGATGATGGTGTTGGCATTCGGTATGTCAATACCGCTTTCGATGATGCTGGTCGCCAGCAGAATATCGGCTTTGCCATCCACAAAATCACGCATGATGAGTTCGAGTTCCCCCTTGTCCATTTGACCGTGCCCGACTACTATGCGGGCTTTGGGAACGAGCCGTTGCAGCTCATCCTTCATCTTCAGGATGCTCTGCACCCGGTTGTGCAGGAAAAATACCTGCCCGTTTCGGGCCAGCTCCCGCTCAATGGCATCTGCAATGAGTTTCTCGCTATACGGGCAGACGGCGGTCTGCACAGGAAGGCGATTCAGTGGCGGCGTTTCGATGGTACTCATGTCACGCGCGCCCATGAGCGCCACATAGAGGGTGCGCGGAATGGGTGTGGCGGAAAGTGTGAGCATGTCGACCATGCGGAACATGCGTTTGAACTGCTCTTTATGCCGCACGCCGAATCGTTGTTCTTCATCAATGACCGCCAGCCCCAGGTTTTTGAAGGTGATATCCTTGGAAATGACTCTGTGCGTGCCGATGACGATATCTACCGAGCCATCTGCTATCCCTTTGATGATTTCCTTGATTTTCTTTGCCGGGGTAAAGCGGCTGAGGAGTTCTATGCGCACCGGGTACTCACTCATACGGGTGCGGAAGGTGCGGTAGTGCTGCGCTGCCAGCACGGTTGTGGGAGCCAGTATGGCCGCCTGCCGGCCGCCTGTAACGCATTTGAATGCGGCGCGTATGGCCACTTCTGTTTTGCCGAATCCCACATCGCCGCAAATCAGCCGGTCCATGGGGCGACCGCTTTCCATGTCTGCCTTTGTCTGAGAAATGGCGCGTATCTGGTCTGGCGTTTCCCGATATGGGAAACTGGATTCAAATTGCCACATCCAGCCGGAATCTGCTGGGTGCGCGTAGCCTGAGTTGCTTTCTCGCTCCGCCTGAACTTCGAGTAACTGGGCGGCATAGTCCTGAACTGCCTTTTCTGCCGCTTGGCAGGCCCGCCGCCAACGGGCGTCTCCCAATTTGCTTAATTCTGGTGTTTTGGCACCTAAACCTATATATTTAGACACCAGGTGGCTCTGCTGAAGCGGAATGCGGAGCAGTACACCGTCTGCATACTTGATATGTATTTCCTCCTCAGCGGTTTGGTCATCACGGACAATACCGATGAATTTGCCCAGACCATGAGATGCGTGGATAACAAAGTCCCCCTCTTCGATTTCGCGGAGCGGGGCCTGAGCGCGCTCACGGCGCATGCGGTCGGTCCGGTCATCCTGTTTTCTGCTGCGCGGGGTGGAGTAACGACCGAAAATTTCAGCGGCCGAGAGAATGGCAAGTTTGGCACCCGGAATGGAGAAGCCCAGCGGCAGGTCACCGTCGCGGCTTTGCACGCCGGACCACGCGTCGTCCTCACCACAGATTTCCTCAAACCGGCTTTTTTCACCCTCGTGGGGGAAGAACATGACGACTCTCCATTTCTGTTCCTTCCACTTGCGGAGTTCCATTCCGGCAACTTGTCTGCGCGCCTCCTGCATCACAAAATCGCCGGTTTCAAAACTTCCCAGGGGAGTTCCGAAAATGGCTGTTTGATCTCCATCGTTTACATGGTCAATATCCGGGAGAACGTCCTCGCGGTCCGGTGGCAATTCAAAGATAAGAACATGGCCGGGAATGCCGCAGCCGGGCAGGCTTACCACCCAGTCATCCGGTGCAATCCATTCGCGAAGCGGCGCGTCTGCCGGCGGTTCATTCAGCACTAGATCCGCGGAATCCAGCTTTTTGAATGAAAGCTGAGAATCGATGTCGAAAGCGCGGATGCTTTCTATTTCATCACCAAAGAATTCGACTCGCAGTGGCCATGCGGATTGAAGCGGGAATACGTCCAGAATACCACCTCGCAAGCTCCATTCACCGCGTCCGGTGACTTGTTCAACGCGTTCAAAATCGTGGTCGGTCAAGGCTGTGCAGATGTCATCCAGCGGGTATTCCTTTTCAACCTGGAGCGTGAGCGTGAAACCCGCACCTGCGGAAAAACTGGGAGCTGGTTGCTGCAAGGCAGCTGCCGTGACGATGACCGCCTGCGTCTGTTTCGGGCGTCCTGAGATGCTGCGCAGTGCTTCCAGCCGCTCGGCTGCTAAATCCGGGTCGGAAATGCCGTTGTTGATGTGAATTTCCTGCTCCGGAACAAATACAGAGGGAGGGCCATCCCACAGGGGCCATTCAGCTGCTATTCGTTCCTGAATGGGCAGGGCATCTGCCACAATCCATACCCGGCGGGGAGAATCTGACGCCGCAGCAATCATGCTTGCAACAAAGGAAAAGGCCGCTGGGGCGACCCGCTCCAGCACCACGGGCTCATCTTTTGAAGCAGCGCGGCACAGTCTGCCCAACTCTCCGGCGAAAGCAGGGGATTTGGCTACAATGTCTGTGAGCGGCTTTGCCACGCAGCCTCATCGTACCAGCTGTCGCACCACTTGTCAAATAAAAGCTTGCCATTGCCGCTGGTGAGTGGTAGTATAGGCGCGCCCAGCTGCTCCGGTAGCTCAGTTGGATAGAGCACGAGCCTTCTAAGCTTGGGGTCCCGCGTTCGAGCCGCGGCCGGAGCGCTCGTCATTCAGTCATCCCTGCACTTACCAGAAGTGCGGGGATTTCTGCATTTGCAGCACGTGGGGTTGAATTCAGCAGCACGGAATGGAAAAAATTGATATTTTGCTTCATTATGTCTAAGCTTGTACTCGACAAATGGGCAGTGATGTGATTTAGTATTGCCACATTTATCTTTTTCTTAACAATATGAAGTCATACACGATTTTCCAGAAGTCTGACGACGCAACGGTAACTGCGTTCCTTGAATGGATGCGCAATCAGGAGCGTAACGTATACCGTGCAGCTCTTCGTGAGCTGGGTGCTCTTAAGAAGCTTCGTCCTCAGTACATGCAGCAGAAGCCCGTGGCTGAGCAGTTTGAGTGGATTAAGAAGATGCTGGCCTGGAAGCCTGCTGAAACGATTGCTGACCACCTGCTGCAGGTTTGGCTGATTCGTAAGCACGAAGGCATGCTGGTGAGCTTCATTGAGAAACTCGGCATTGAACACAATGGCCACGGTGTGGTGGATGTTCTGCCCGAGACTCTGGATGCTGACAAGCTGAAGGAAGCCGTAGACTCTCTGTTCGAGAACTATCCCGCTGGTGCTGTTTCTGTGTATCTGCACATGTTCCAGAACCAGACCGAGGAAGGCTGGCCCGAGCTGCAGGCTATCCTCGATAACGATGAACGCGTGACTATCAAGTAACTCTTCAATTCATCTGCGGCCGGTGGGCGGGGTTCTCTGCTCGCCGGTCGCTTTTCTTTTTTCTGCACTGCTTGCTTCATGACTGAGGACGAACAATTCATGTTGCTGGCTATGCGTGAAGCCGAAAAGGCTCGCGCTGCCAATGAAGTGCCTTGTGGTTGTGTTGTGGTGAAGGAGGGGCGCGTGATTGCACGCGGGTGGAACCAGGTGGAAACCCTGAAGGATGCCACCGCTCATGCTGAAATCCTTGCGCTTACTGCCGCTGAGGCTGCCGTTGGTGATTGGCGGCTTGAGGGGTGTACTGTTTACGTGACCAAGGAACCTTGCCCCATGTGCGCCGGTGCGCTGGTGCATTGTCGCCCGGACCGCGTGGTGTTCGGGATTCCTGACCCCAAGGGTGGTGCTTGTGGTGGCTGGATTAACCTGCTTGATTCCAATCCGCCCCTTAATCACAAGTGTGAAGTGCAGGGTGGCGTGTTAGGTGATGCCTGCCTGGAGCAATTTCAATCTTTTTTTCGCGCAGCGCGAGCCGCTGCCAAGGAACGAAAACGTAGAGAACGAGAGGAGAATGCCAATGATTCCGCAGATTGAGGTGTTCGTAAACGTTGAGAACTCTTGGGTGACTGAGGAGCTTGCAGGGCGTTTCTGCGATGCGTTGCAGGCGCTGCTGCCTGAGCTGCTGGCTGCACCCCAGGGGCCGGACCATGTTCTGAGCGGTCTGGACTGTGTGGAGATTTCCATTGTGGATGATGAGACTATTGCTGAAGTGCATGCGGAGTTCCTCAACGATCCGTCTGCGACAGATGCCATCACCTTCCCGTATGGCGAGGTGCTGGTGAGCTGTGATACGGCAGAGTCTTATGCTGCTGCCCATGGCTTGTTCAGGGAGGAGGAGCTTTTCCGTTACATGGTTCACGGATTGACTCATTTGCATGGATACCTCGATTACGAACCTGAAGACCGTGAGGCGCTCTTTGCGGTGCAGGAACCGCTGGTGTCTCGATATTTTCCTATTGAAATTATAGGTTGATTTTTTCAAATAACATGCTTTTGTAGTTGACTAAAGGCGGAGTTAGGGGTATACCAGAGACGTTATGAGTTTAATTCCATGGATGCTGATGGCTGCGGGCAGTGTAGCAGTAGACTGCATTAATCCGATAACGCAGCCCGGAGAATCGGGGTACGTTGCGGAGCAGCGGCATCATTTACGCTTTTTGATGGAGAATGACTCAGCCGCCGGCAGCGACTGTAATTATACACACGGCACGCGTATAGATTATGCTCGGAATTTCAGCCAGGACCCGAATCACGCATTTGGGTTGAGTTTTACGCAGAATATATACACACCGCAGACGCACACGCGTGGCGCCGTGCCAGGAGAACATCCTTATGCGGGGTATATGGCACTGGGTGTGGCGTATCTGACCGTTGGCGAATATGTGGGTAACAGCGTGGAGTTTCAGCTGGGCACAACCGGTAAAACATCCGGTGCTCGTGAAATGCAGGACATGATTCACAAGGCGTTCCACATAGACCGCTGGGAAGGGTGGAGCGACCAGATACGGGATGAAGTCACATTCCAGCTGACCGCCCGCCAGGATTACCGCCTTGCATGCCTGGAGACCCAGCTGCCGTGGGGTATGCAGACGGCAGGTGCCATATTTACCCGGGAAGAGCTGGGTACTGTATCCATCGCCGCAGAGCTGGGTGGGTATATACGCATGGGGCGCAATCTGCCGCCCAGTATGCAGTACAGTTGTAACCGCGCAGCGGATTTTTCCATAGGCTTGCTCCAAACTCCGGATTATGACCCCACAGCCAGTTCCTGGTATCTGCAGGCGGGTGCATCCGTGAAATACGTAGCTCGTAATCTCTTTATTGATGGCGGTGTGTTTCACGATTTTGACCGCACCTGCAGCCGGATGCCGTGGCTGGGAGAAGCTCAGCTGGGATTGGGGGTGCGGCACCGCGGAGTAGATTATTTTGCAGGAGTGATTGCGCGCACGGATTACTACCGCGGGCAAACAGATGATACTGTTTTTGCGACGTTCAACTTTGCGTTCCACTGGTAAATGACAGCATGGCTAAAAGGGGGAATCATGGCGCTGGGGGCGGTTTGCGTGCTGCTTCTGGTCGGGGCGTTCCCCCTGATGGCTGCTCCTGAGGTATACGGTAGCGGTGCCGTTATGGTGCTGGGGGCGTTGGTGGTTCTGCTGTGCCTTTGCGGCGGTTGGCGCCTGGCATCGGGGCGGCGGTTGCAGCTTATCGTTGGTCTTGTCTTTCTGTTTTTCACAGTCACAGGGCTGAACATGCTGTTTCAATACGGCGCCAAGGCGGCAGAATATGCAGGAATAGGCGGACCGATGTGGGCAGGTGCCGTTGGCATGGGGTGTGTGGCGCTCACGGGGGTGGTGTTTATGACCGTGTTCGGCTATTTGTGTTACCGCGTCATGAATGCCAGAGTCCTCTGGTTGGCGGGGTTGCATTGGGCTGTAGCATTGCTGGGGATTGGAGCTTTTGTTGATGCGTTGTATGAAATACGCGTTCCGGTCACAATGCCGGCAGATGCCCGGACGGAGCTGCGTGAACTGGTTCTTGATGATGGCAGGGCGCTACCCCTGGGATTCCGCCTCAGGGTAGATGGATTTGACGTGCAGCATTACGACGATGCTGGTTATGAGCTGTATTCATTTGTCAATGGGCGCCCTGGCACGCCCGTTGCAGTGGAGCGGCGGGGGGACAGCCTGCATTCTGGCGATGAAAGCTGGCCGGTAAGCGCCTTGACAACCGCACCCGGTATGCCACACCCGTTTCTGATGATACCTGGTAAAACGACGCGCGTGTTGGTGCAGAAGCCGGGAACCGTGCGCGATTACTGCGCCCGGCTTGTTCTTTTTACTGACCACCGGGGGCGCCCTGAGACCCGCCGTGAGGAATTGCGCGTGAATTCACCCGTCTCCTGCAAGGATTGGAGCTTTTCCTTATCATCATACCGGGGGCAGGGCGGAGCAACTGAAGTGCTGATGCAGGCTCGCCGCGCACCGGGGCGTTTTGCAGCTCTTAGTGGTATGGTTGGTATCATTATCTGCACGGCTGTGTGGTGCTGGTGGAGAAAGGAGGAGCAGGTATGACGGTGCTTATCTATGCGCTGACGATTTTTACGCTGCTTCTTTGCGCAGGTAGTGTGCTGGCCGCATTGCGTGGACGCCAGGCGGAGAGCCGTCGTGCTTTTTATGCAGCTTGGTTTGGCGCGTTGCTGTTATTTGTGGCAGATTGGGTACTTGCCCAGGCTCCTCCGTTTGGTAACATGCGCCATGTTCTGGCATTCTTTCCGCTGGTAATGGTGCCGGCGTCGTGGTATTTACGCCGCGTTCGTGGTATGGACCTGACCGGGTGGCTGGCAGCGGCTTCAGCCATTGCACTGGTGGGGGCTCTCTGCATGCCGTTGCAGGCAAGTTGGCGGCAAATGCCCGCACTGCAATCCCCGTGGTTTGCACCGCATGTCATAGCCTATGTCGTTTCCTACGGGCTTATGACGGTTGCCGCCCTGCTGACACTGGCGTCGTTCCGGCGTGAGGAGAAGCTGACAGCGGCCGGGGAGGTGGTGCGCCTTTCGTTGCCGTTTATGACTTTCGGGCTCTGGAGCGGCGCGCTCTGGGCAGATGCCGCCTGGGGTGGTTACTGGGCCTGGGATATCAAGGAAGCCTGGTCTCTGCTTACCTGGTGTATCTACCTCATCTACCTGCATGTGGAGCGGTATCCCGCCTTTGCAACATGGCGGCGCCCCCTGTTGCTGCTTGGTTTTGCCGCAGTCGTCATCACCTTCCTGGTGGTGAACCTGCTGCCGAGCATTGAGTCCATGCACTCCTACGCTCAGTGAGCCGGTACGAATTCGGGTAATTCCCGTGCCCCGGTTTGGCGTAGCAGCTCAGCGCATTCGGTGGCCTGCCGCTGAATGGCAAGATTGAGCGGGCGCATGCCCTGATTGTTCACTGTGTTCACGTCAATCCCGGGGTGGGAGAGAAGCCGTTTCATTCGTTCCGGCTGGTTGTTGGCCGCTGCCAGGGCAAGCGCGGTATTGCCCTCATTGTTGGTGCAGTTGATATCCAGCTTCGGGTGCTTCAGCAGCAGCTCTATCACCTCCTGGACTGTTTCGTCCGGGGTGCTCAGCAGGCACATGAGCGGTGTGTACCCCAGCTTATTCTGCCTGTTTACATCGAGTTCCGGGTGCTCCAGCAGCATTTTCAGGAAGTTGAAATCCCTGATAAAGAGCGCCAAATGTAAGGGCGTCAGGTGCTGGGGGGCATCGTTCACGTTGACATCTATCTCCGGTCTTGCCAGCAGTTGCTGCACGATTTCTGCATTTCCCTCATAGATGGCCAGGGCAAGGGCTGTCCATCCCATGGTGCTGCTCCGGGTGTTGATGTCCACGCGTTCATCTTCCAGCAGCAGCCGGGCTATCTCAGAATTCCGGCGGAGCAGGGCTACTTGCAGCGCTGGCATGTTTCCGTGCTCCTTTTTGTTCGGATTCACGTTTGTTTCCTCCAGCAGTAGTCTGACGCAATCGGGCTGGTCGCCGTAAATGGCTTGCATCAGCAGGTCATGCTCGTCAACCCTGCCAAGGGGAATTTTCAGCCACCTCTTCAGGACGGCGGTGTTGCCGGTTCTGGCTGCTTCTCCCAAATCAGGAAGCAACAGCCCGGTAAGGTAGTCCGGTGCCAGTGCCGCAGCAAGCCATGCCGCGATAAAGAACGCTGCCATCCTGTCCCATCTGGACTTTTTGCCCGGCGGGGTGCAGGTGGTGTATACCTTGAAGGCTGGCTTTTTCATTCCCTGCGTCAGAACTCAAAGCCCATTTGTTCGTGGATGGAGTCGTCCAGAGACTGCTGTTCGTCCACCGCAGGCGCGGGAGCCGGAACCTCTGCGGGGGCAGGGGTGGCATCTGTTACCTCCGGGGCTTCAGTCGTGCCATCGAGCAGGGCGCTCAGCGTGCCCACGGGTGTTTCGGTAGTGGGCATTTCTGCGGCTCCCTCCTCGCCCTCGCCAGCGGCGCTAGGCATGATGCGGGAGATGCGCTCCACCTGGTTCTTGGTGACAATGTTGCCGAGAACACCGCGCCCCTTCACGCGGAGCTTGCCGAAATCGAAAGGAATCGGGCGGCGGAGCCGGCGCAGCTGGTTCTTGAGGTACACGTTCACCTGCATGGTGCTGCTGTCCTCCTCTGTCTTATGCACGGTGAAGAAGAACACGCGGCTGCCCTTGGTGCCCTGGGTGAGCTGGTATTCCTTGTCGCGGGTGAAACCGCCCAGCTTGAAGCGCTTGGCGTAGGTGATGCCCTCCTTGCCATCGCGGTAAATCATGTTGAACACCCAGTCATCCGTGGGGCGCAGCACGCTGATGTGCAGCAGCTTCTTGCCTACATAGAACTTCTCCTGCACGCGGCGCACCGTGAGCACGCCCTGGTTATCAATCACCAGGATATCGCTCATGGTGGAACACTTGTCGATAGCCTCGCCTCCCTTCTTGATGCCATAGCCGGCAAAGCCTTCCTCATCGATGTACAGAGTCTCGTTCTCTACGGCAGCCACAGCGCGGGTGACAGTGTCGAAGGTGGTGAGTTCCGTACGGCGGGGCCAGTTGTCGCCGTATTTCTTCTGCAGTTTCTCAAACCAGCGGATGGTGTACTTGGTGAGCTGGGCCAGGTTCTTGCGGCACTGGTCGATTTCTTCCTCCAGTCCGCGGATGTGTTCCTCAGCCTCGTGAATCTCGTACTTGGCAATCTTCTTGATGCGGATTTCCGTGAGGCGGATGATGTCGTCCCTCGTGATGGGGCGGATGAAATCCTGAACGAACGGCTGGAGCCGCTCCTCGATTTCGGAGAGGGACTGCTCCCAGCTTTCGCTTTCTTCCAGCACCTTGTAGATGCGGTTCTCAATGAAGATTTTCTCCAGGCTGGCCTGCATCCATCCTTCCTGCAGCTCAGCCAGCTGCACTTCCAGCTCACGGCGCAGGGTATCCTTCGTATTGTCTACGTTAATCTTGAGAATTTCGCTCACGCCCATGAAAACGGGCTTTTTATCAACAATGACAACCGCTTTGGGGGAGATGCTCACCTGGCATTCTGTGAACGCGTACAGCGCGTTGCTGGTCTTCTCTACATCCTGACCGGTGTGCAGGTACACCAGAATATCCGCAGTCGCGGCTGTGTTGTCCTCAATCTTGGCTACCTTCAACTTTCCTTTCTCCATGGCATTTTCAATGCTCTGGATGACGGATTCAGTGGTGGTGCCGTACGGTATTTCAGTGATGCGGATAAGCTTTTTGTTGGAGGTGTCCAGCTTGGCACGGCAGCGCAATCTGCTGTTGCCCGTGCCATCATTGTAGCCGCTTATGTCCAGCAGACCGCCGGTGGCGAAATCCGGGTACAGTTCAAAATCCTCCCCCCGCAGGTAATGGATGGCGGCCTCGATGAGTTCATTGAAATTGTGCGGCAGGATGAGGCAGTTCATACCAACGGCAATGCCCAGCGCACCTTGTGCCAGCAACAGGGGGAATTTGACGGGAAGCGCCACTGGTTCCTTGTTGCGACCATCGTAGCTGAGTTTCCATTCTGTCACCTTGGGGCTGTAGACGACATCCTTTGCAAATTGGGAGAGACGGGCTTCGATGTATCGTGGGGCAGCGGCGGAGTCACCGGTGAGAATATTGCCCCAGTTACCCTGGGGGTCGATGAGCAACCCTTTCTGCCCGAGCGTGACCAGAGCACTGCCGATGGATGCATCGCCGTGCGGATGGTACTTCATGGTGTCGCCGACAATGTTGGCCACCTTGTTGTAGCGGCCGTCATCCATGCGTTCCATGGAATGCAGGATGCGCCGCTGTACGGGTTTGAGCCCGTCGATGATATGGGGCACGGCGCGCTCCAGAATCACATACGATGCGTATTCCAGATAGTAATCACCGAACATCTTCTGGATAAGGCTCGGGTTTTCCTGCAGGTATACGGGTGTGATGTCTTTGCTCATGGAATGCGGGGATTCTACCATACAAACGGTGGCATTTCAAGCACGAAGCTCGTGAATGTCATTGACAAAGCGGAATCCAGCCGCTAGAGTAAAGACGCTTGCGTATGAAGAAAATCCTTTTCATTTTGATTCTGGTGCTGGTGGTAGTCTCCGGGTTGTATTTCTGTCCCCCTGTAAAGGTGTTTGTGGCGGGGTATTTATCTCCGGCAGAACCTGCTGCACCCGAAGCGGTTGCCGCCCCCCAGACGCCGGCGGCGGAACCGGAGCCGGAACCGGCGCCTGCTGTGGAAGAACCTGTGCCCGAGGTCGAGCCGGTGCCGGAGCCTGAACCAGCCCCTCTGCCTGCGTTGAATGCAGAGGCAGAAGTCTTGCTGCCCAAAGCAGAGAGCGGGGACCCCGTGGCTCAGTTTAACCTTGCGCGCCAGTATGTTCTGGGAGAAGGTATGGCGGTGAACCCGGCTGAGTTTATCCGCTGGTGCCGCATTGCCGCAGAGCAGGGATTGCCTGAGGCTCAGTACACACTGTCGAAGTGCTACGAGCAGGGGCTGGGTGTGGAAAAGAATGACGCCGAGGCGGCCAGCTGGGCGGCTAAAGCGGAAGCTGCCGGGTATGCCCCCGCAAACTAAAAAATGAAACAGCCACATTTTGTCATTGCAATTCACTTCAAATCAGGCATAATAACCCCAGAAGGCAGCTAGTGCTGCGTGTAATACTTCTTAAATAAACACTTATGAAAACGCTCAAGCGATTCGTACTCGTAGGCGCCCCGGCTTCCGGCAAGGGCACACAGTCTTCTTTCCTTTCCGAGACTTATGACCTCAAGCCCCTGAGCACCGGCGCACTGCTTCGCGCAGAGATTGCTGCTGGTTCAGAACTGGGGCTGGAGGCCAAGAAGTACATGGATGCCGCCATGTTTGTGCCCGATGAAGTGGTGAACGGTATCGTTGCCAAGTGGTTGGGTGAGAACAAGGACTGCGGTTGCCTGCTTGATGGCTATCCCCGCACTGTTGCTCAGGCTGAAACGCTGGATGCCAATCTCAGCACCATGGGCCTGGGTGTGGATATCGTGGTGTACCTCAATGTTTCTGCAGAGCTTATCGAGGCTCGTATGCTGAAGCGCAAGGCTTGCCCCGCCTGCGGTGAGACTACCCGCAACGGTGAGGAAATCTGCCCGAAGTGCGGCGGTGCCATGATTGTGCGCTCCGATGATAATCCCGAGGCTTTCGCTAAGCGCCGCAAGGATTATGAGACCCTTACCGTGCCGGTGGTGGAACACTACCGCGCCCAGGGCAAGGTTGTGCAGATTGATGTGACGGAGGAAGGTGAGCCTGAGGCTGTTTCCGCCCGCATCGCTGCTGCTGTGCGCACCTACTGCGAGAAGTAAATCTCATCCTGAAACCTTAGTTTAACATTCAGCCGGTTTCTCAATCAGGAGAAACCGGCTATTTCTCTTTACATCATGGTGCGGAAAGGGTACAATATGCCCGAAATGAATAAGTTTGCTTTGTTCTCCCTGGTTCCTGCATTCCTGGTTTCGCCATTGGCGGCACAACAGGAGGTTGTTCCGGTGGTGCAGATGCTGCAAGAGGCGGGGCAGAGCGAGGCTCCTGCATCTTTGAGGTTGCGGTCGCGTGCGTTCTCTGCTTTGGGCGCGATTCCGGCAGAGGTTGATTCGTTTGTGGCAATTGCCCAACTGGGGAAGCTGTTCCGGATGGCAGATGCAGAGTTGGCTGGCCCGTATGCAGAACTTCTGGAAGAGCTGGATAGTCTTGCCTTCGGTGTGCCGGATGAGGCTGTGCGGGATTGGAGCCGTTTTCTACCGCTGTGTCAGTTGTTTGCATCAGGTGAAGATGGCTTTCTGGAAGTATGGCGCGGGAAGGCTGCTCCTGCGCCTGCGCGTGCGATTGTTGCGCGGCAGCGTGAGTCCCGGGAACAGCTCGGAGCCCAGCTGGTGGAGCTCACCAAGGATTGCCAGTTGGCGCCCATCTACATGGTGCTGACAAGCAAGCCGGGAAGCGAGCGCCTCCTGCACCAGTTATCTGTTTTGCCACTGTTGCTGCCAGTCAACCCGGATGGCTCTGTGGAGCTGGTGGGACGCGGGGGCTGGCGTGGCTTCTGTCTGCGTTGGGATGCGCTTGATTTGCGGGACCTGTACCTCTCCCCCGAACATGAGGACCAGTTGAAGACTAATTTACAGAATGCCCGCTTGTATCTCGTTTGCCAGGTGGTGGCTAACAAGCTGGTCATGGTCCTTTGCAGTAATCTGGATGACGTGCAGTTGCCTGCGCGTATTTCCAAGTCACTGCTGGCCTCAGAGCAGATGCGGCATTTCGATGGGTGCATGAAAGAGCGCCCCTGGGCGGTAAGCTTCTCCAGCGCTGAATCGGTGAAGATGCAGGAGAAAATGCATGCCGAATACCTGCTGCAGATTGTTCAGGATTTTTCCTATGTCTTCAATCGTCTGACGGAGCAGGGCGACGACTATGCCAAACCTTTCAAAGCTTCTGAAGATTTATTGAAGCTGATGTCTGAGAACCTCCCCATGAACCGCTCGGTTGAGCAGTTTATGGTCTGGCAGAAGAAGGATGCAAAAGATCAGTCCATCTATGTAAGATTCAAAGGTGGCGCGGTTGGCGGTCAGTATGAGCCTGGTGTGTTGAGCTATTCATCATGCGCCCAGTTGCCGGGAACTGCTGTTTATTTTGAAAGCACCCCGGTGAAACACACGTCGAAGGTGAATCTGGCAGAAGTTCTCAAGCTTGTCGACACGGTGCGGGATGGATATTATGCCTCTTTTACGCAGCCCGGTACACCTGAGGGTGATTTACCAGCGCAGGTTGATTCCAGTACGTATTGGTATGATAAATTATATCCGGCAGCGGTGAAGTTTGCCGAGGCTGAGCCTTTGTTGCATTCCGCACTGACCGGCTCTGCTGCGATGCTGGTACAGGAAAGCACCGGGGATGACAAGCGCCCACTTTCGTTTTCTGCGGTGGCAGGCGTGGCCGATGAAGCGGCGATGGATGCTGCGGCGTCCATGGTGTCTGAAGGTATGAAAATGCTGGAGCAGGAGGGGGTGAATCCATTCAAGGATTACCCGGTAGACGTGCTGCGGCGTTCAGGTGAGGTGGTACTCAGCTGTGGTCAGAATGCCTTTGCGGCACCCGCTCCCCAGGTTGGTATTCCTGTGGAGGGTGGGGCAGTATTTAGTATTAACTTTGCCACTTTGGCCCGTGTCATGAACACGCCGGAGGAGCTGACTAGAAACCAGGCTGCGGAAGAGACGGCTGACGCCATGCACGACCTGGCTAAGAGTATCGAGTCTGTGCAGGGGTATGTGACCACCCTCGGTGACCAGGTGCAGATGCAATTGAAAATTCAACCCGTTCAACAACACAATAAACAACAACAATGATGAAGAAATGGTGTAATATTTCTGTATCCTTGGTGCTGGGGCTGATTTGCGTCATGCCTCTTCAGGCTGTGGGTACCTTGGATATGGCCCGCCGCATAACCGGGCATTATCCGGAAGATAGCAAAATCAAGGAAATCAAAGTGGAAGACTGGGACCCGGAATCTGAAGAGGCTCGTCAATTTGCGGGACCCATGGATTGCAAACCCAGCCGCATTTTTGAAAGTACAGAGGAACCTCAGGGTATCAGCAGCCTGGAGGATTTGGAGGACCTGGTATACCAGATGCACTACGAGCTGCGCAGTTCTCAGAAAATCCACTTCCGTTCAGCAGAAGCCAGCCGGCTCATGGAGGAATGGATTAAGAAGGTTAATACCTTGTATTCCATCCGCTGCCGCGTTACGACTCAGCAGAATGAGACGTATCTGAAGATATGCTACATGACGGACGCCCGTGTGTTTGCGGCCTTCCGCAATCCGGATATGGAAAAGCATCTGACTGATCTGGAGCGCGATGTTCTGGATGTCTGTGCGCAATGGATTTGCAACAATATTCAGCCCGGAATGCCCAATTTGCTTAAAATCTGGAAAGTTCATGATGCACTGGTGGATAATTCCAGGTACACATGCGGGCATTACACAACCGCTGAAATAATTCTGCAGGGTAAGGGCGTGTGTGCTGCTTACACAAGTGCAACCCAGCTGCTGCTGCACATGGTGAAGATTGACTGCCGCTCCGTTCTTGGCACCCCGGAGATGAACCACATCTGGAATATCATTGACGTGAACGGCGAATGGTACCAGACGGACGTGACCTGGGATGACCCCCTTACACCTAAGGGCAAAGATGTGAAGGTGTATTCGTACTACCTGATTACCTCTGCCGAAATGGATATGGATCACGATTGGGATAATCCGGAAATTTATCCTGAAACGCCGGAAATTAACCGCCTCGGTATCTTTAAGCGTCACTTGCTGCGTGGTTGTACGCTGAATGATGATGAAGAACTCATTCGTCCCCGCGAGAAGGAATCCATTCTCCAGGTCATGGAGGAGAAATTCAAGAATGAGGCAGAGGAACGGGGTGATAAGCTCATGGACCAGATGGAGCCGGTGACAGCCCCTGTCAGCAATACTGCCGGGCGGGCTTCCAGCGGTGTTGCCAGCCAGGCGAAGAAGCTTAATCCGTTCAAGGGTAAGAAAAAGCCCCGCAAGGCTGAGTACAAGCCCGTCAAGTCATTGGATGATTTGTACGAAAACCTCAAAACCTGCCAGAATTATCTGGACGGCCCGACGCTTGAATTCGATGTGGAATGTTGCAGCCGAACCCTGGCCAGCGCAGATTTCTTCCATTATATCAAGCACTGGAACTTCCGGTACGATGAACGGGAGAAGAAGCTGTACCTTGATATTGAACACTGGCCGCATATCCGCCTGCTGCGTTCTGTGAATGATGAGGAGAATAAGGCAAAGCTTACGCCGGAAGAGCGCCGCACGCTTGAAATCTGCCAGTCCCTGGTGACCCAGTACGGGACCTCCTGGAAGCTGGATAAGCAGAAACTGCGTGATATTTACGTTGCCCTTGTCAGACAAATTACCTGGTCCCGCGGTGCGTCAGACATAACCAAGGCGCTCCATCTGCCGGGTGAAAGCGGCAGCCTGGGATACAGTGAGGCGTACCATACGGTGTTGTCCCTCATGAAGATTCCCTGCATCATGGTACACGGCCGCAACCATACTGATGTGCATGCCTGGAACCTGGTGCGCCGTAGTAATGGCAGGTGGTACCATGCTTCTGCCGGCTATGATGATTGCCTGGGGAACAGCCATGAGCATTCGTTCAAGTACTTCCTGCGCTGTGATGATGAAATCGTGAAGGATATGGTGTGGGATAAGGATGAAACGTATGCCACCCCTGTTAAAAACCGGAAACGGGCGGAAGAATACGGCTTGCTGAATCGCAACAAGGAGCCGGAACACGCTCCTGAACCGGAAAATAAGAAAACGTCCATCATCCCGGTGATGTAATGAATCAAAAGCCCCCGTCAGTTCTGCTGGCGGGGGCGTTCCTTATATTTTACTTGCTAACCACGGCTGGCTGGGGGGCTAGTTCTCCCTCTGCTCCGTTCTTGAATCGCTCGAACACGCCTCGCGGGTCTTCCGGCGTGCGTTTCAGAGCGTCAAAAATCTGATCTCTCATTTCTACTGCTGCTTTGAAAGCCGCTTCCTCACTGCCGTATTGGCGGTCGGAGAAATATTTGGTGAACTGATTCCATTTGCGGCAGATGCTGAGCCTCCATCCCTGAAAGGATGTTGTCTCATACGTGTATCGGGTAATGTTGCGTTGGGTCATATTGTAGTAGCCGGTTTTTCAGTGCCGGATGTGCCTATACTGCCATATCTTGCTAATAGTGACAATCTAATTTACTAAATGTTTGGTATTATTTTTAAATTATGACTATTGCAAAATAAAAATGGAGCTGCCGGAATGGCAGCTCCATTGAAATAGTTGATTGCTGAATCAGGCGTATCAGGCCTCAGGCTGGGCAAGAATCTTGCGCAGGCGGGCGAAGCGGGGCAGGGACTCAGCGGTCTTCATACCCGTGGCGCCCTGGATGAGGGGCAGGGCGTAGTCGATGAAGGCCATCTCTACGTTGTTGCCAGCGGCGTTGATCCATTCGCGGGGAACCTTGCGCTCGAAGTTAGCTACGCTGGCCAGGGGCAGGAGCTTCATCTCGCACTTGTAGTTGCCTTCTTCATCGGTGGCGCGCTCGAAAGCGGGCATCTTGTCGGTGTCACCAGCCACAGCAGCCTCAACAGCCGTCTTACCAGCGAGGTAAGCTTCGTGAGCGTCGGTGGAGGAACCCAGGTGCGTAGCGCAGCGCTGCAGCAGGGAGGGCTCGATAGCGCGAACCTTGGCGCTGGTCACGCGGGCACGAACGATTTCAGCCAGCTTGTTGGCGAGACCGCCGAGCTGGGCATGACCGAAACCGTCGTTGCTGTTGGTCTTGGCTTCAGAGATGAAGTTGCCGTCCTTGTCGTGGATGCCTTCGGAAACAACCACAAGGCACTTGCCGGTGGCGTTGTAAATTTTCTCCACGTCGTTCAGGAAGCTTTCCATATCGAAATCAACCTCGGGGAGGTAGATGAGATCGGGACCAGCACCAGCGTAGGTGGCCAGAGCGGCGGCTGCGGTCAGCCAGCCAGCGTGGCGGCCCATCACTTCGATGATGGTGACCATGCCGGTGTCGTAGCAGCAGGCGTCGTGCTTCACTTCCATCACGGAAGTAGCGATGTACTTTGCGGCAGAAGCGTAACCGGGGCAGTGGTCGGTGCCGAAAAGGTCATTGTCGATGGTCTTGGGGATGCCCATCACGCGGCACTCCCAGCCACTCTTCTCCATGAACTTGGAAATCTTGTTGCAGGTATCCATGGAGTCGTTACCACCGTTGTAGAAGAAGTAACGGACGTCGAACTTCTTGAAGGTTTCGAGAAGTTTCTCGTAGTCGGTCGGATCCACATCCGGGTTCTTCATCTTGTAGCGGCAGGTGCCCAGGGCAGAAGAGGGGGTGAACTTCAGCAGCTCAAGCTCCACCGGGTCTTCCATGCCCATGTCGTAGAGGTTGCCTTCCAGCACGCCCTTGATGCCGTTGGCGGCACCCAGCACGCGGGTAATCTGAGGAGCGTTGAGAGCGGTCTGGATAGCACCCAGAACGCTGGCGTTAATCACAGCGGTGGGACCGCCGGACTGTCCGATGATGCATGCACCTTTGAGTTCGTTCATGATATGAAGAATGTGTAGATGTATTGTGTTGTTTTTCTTGTTCCCTCCGCGATTGTGTCAGGCCGGGGGAACGGCCGCCACCGGCGGGCGCGCTATTCTACGCCATTTACGCTTACATGGCAAGCAAAATAACCGGATGTATGCCGTCGCTGGTGAAAAAATATGCATTCCTGATGGCGGTTTTCTGTGAGGGGGAGGCTCTGGTGCCAGTATAGCCTATCAAAATGATGGTTTAACCGATTATCTGCTTGCATTGAATGAGGAGCCCGCTATAATGCCGGTATGTTGTTTACCAGAATAGCGCGTTTCTACTGGGCTGGCTTCCGCAGCATGACGCTGGGGCGCACGCTCTGGTGCATTATTCTGGTGAAGCTGCTCATTATGTTTGCCGTGCTGAAGCCTTTTTTCTTTCCCTCATATCTGCAGGGAAGTGAGCAGGAAAAAGTGCAGGAGGTATCGTCAGAGCTGACAAACCGTATATTATCAGAAGAGTAAAGGCTTATGGATGTGATAGACTCGTCTCTCGTCGATTGGTCGCGCGCGCAGTTTGCGCTCACGGCCATGTACCACTGGATATTTGTGCCGCTTACCCTTGGACTGGGTGTGGTTATGGCCATTATGGAAACTCTCTATGTCCGTACCGGGCGGGAGTTCTGGAAACAGACTGCGCGGTTCTGGATGAAGCTCTTTGGCATCAACTTTGCCATGGGAGTGGCCACCGGTATTATTCTGGAGTTTGAATTTGGTACAAACTGGAGCAACTACAGCTGGTTTGTGGGCGATATTTTCGGCGCACCGCTGGCTATTGAGGGCATTGTGGCTTTCTTCATGGAGTCTACTTTCATTGCCATTATGTATTTCGGGTGGAACAAGGTGAGCAAGGGGGCGCATCTGGCCTCCACCTGGCTTACTATCATCGGGGCCACGCTTTCGGCATGGTGGATTCTTGTGGCCAACGCCTGGATGCAGTATCCCGTGGGGATGGAGTTCAACCCGGATACTGTACGCAATGAAATGGTGGATTTCGCTGCCGTGGCGCTTTCTCCTGTGGCGGTGGTCAAGTTCTGCCATACCGTCAGTTCGTCCTGGGTGCTGGGTGCAGCCTTTGTTATTGGCGTGAGCTGCTGGTATCTGCTGCGCGGGCGGCATACGGATTTTGCCAGGGCCAGCATCCGTGTGGCCTGCTGGTTCGGTCTGGCCGCCGCCTTGATTACTGCACACACCGGCCACCAGAGCGGGCGCGATATCGCCCGGCTGCAGCCCATGAAACTGGCCGCGGCCGAGGGCCTGTATGAGGGTGGTCATAATCAGGGCCTGGTAGTGGTGGCGGCGCTGCGTCCCGGGGTGGATTGGGCAGGCCCGGATGTGGAAGACTCTTTCCTCTTTAACTTTGAAATGCCCGGTGCGCTCTCGTTCCTGGCCACGCACGATGTCAACGGCTATGTGCCGGGAATCCGCAATATACTGGAGGGTGGCTACAAGTTGCCCGATGGCACCACCGCTCTCTCAGCCGGGGAGAAGATGCAGCGGGGCCGCGCAGCCATTGCGGCGCTGGC
>JAZRJB010000074.1:0-8167 GCA_045645565.1 Akkermansia sp.
AGACCCTCATGGATGCCATGGAGCACCCGGAGAAGTATCCCCAGCTCACCATCCGCGTATCCGGCTACGCTGTGAACTTCATCAAGCTCACCCCCGAGCAGCAGCGTGAAGTAATCAGCCGTACCTTCCACACGCGCTAAAGCTGGGCACAGCATAATACCTTCCAGCAGCCGCCAACCCCACGTTGGCGGCTGCTTGTTTTTTGCCAAAGTACGACTGTTTCCTTGAAAAACAGTTTTTTCGTGATAGAATGGCAGCATTGCCCATGAATACTCCCGAACGCATCTTTTTAGGCTGGGATAAACCCGCCATCGAACTCGTTGCTGAAAAGCTTCTCGAAGGGCTGAATAACCCGCAGACTGCCGCGCAATACCGCCGAGCCACCGTGGTGGTACCCACCGAAGGCAGTGGCCGCAGGTTGCGTGAATATATGGCAGAGCGTTCCATACAAAAGGATGGAAAACCGCTTCTGATGCCCAGAATTGCACTGGCAGGCCACCTCATTCCCTCCGAATATCCGGGAGTCGTGACTCAAATGGAAACCCTCACAGCATGGCTGCAGGTTCTCACTGCTGAAGATGCAGACCCAGTGGCACAATACGCCCCGCTCATTCCCAGACGCCCGGAAAAGCACCGTGAGCGCTGGGCCGTAAGCGTGGCCCACAAGCTCATGGCTCTGCGAATCCGGCTCTCACAGGAAGAAGTGACATTGGATGCCGTCAGCCACCAGCTTGGCAAACGCAAGGTTGCCTACCAGAAGGAAGCTGACCAGATGCCGGAAGAGGCAAACACAGCCCGCGCCGTCCTTCAGGCTCGTCAGAAAGTAGCCACCAAAGAACAGGAACGCTGGAGCAAACTGCAATCACTCTTCGACCGGGTGGATGCCCTGCTCCCCTCCGGAATCACCATCGAAAAAGCACAGGCTGATTTCGTTAAAAATGTCACCTGGGCAAAGCAATGCCGGCTGCTCATCATGGCCTGTGTACCGGAATTCTCACCCCAGATTAAAACACTGCTGAGCAACCTGCATGGCATGGATGGCGGCAGGGTGGAAATCTGGGTGCATGCTCCACTCTCCGAGGCTTATAAGTTCGACGCCTTCGGACTTCCGCGAGAAGCAGACTGGGTCGAGCGCGAGATTGAAATCCCTGATGCTCTGGTCTATACCGATGCAGAGCGAAGTGTGGTGGACAATGCGGCATCCACCATTCATCTGGTCACTGATGCAGAAGGCATGGCAGAGGAAGCCCTGCGGCTGGCAGGCGGGCATGATTCACGAGAAGTTGTACTCGCGGTGGGAGATTCCGAATTTTCGCCCTCCATCATCAACACCTTTACCGCCGCCTCACCAGCCTGGAAACTCAACCTGCCCGAAGGTCGCAATCCCATGACCACTGACCTGGGGCGCCTCCCCGGCCAGCTGGCAGATGCCTGCGATGCCCGGGAAAACCTGCCCCTGTGGGATGCAAAGCAGCAAGGCGTACGCAACAACGACATCCGTGGGCTCGATGCCTTCATCGCCCTGCTCACCAACACAGCACTGCAACAGGCCATCGCAAAAGTGCCCGATGCCCTCACCGGCATGCAGGAACATATTGAAAAAATCCGCATGCTCCTGCTTCCCGGCAGTGAAGATGCCCTGTTGAGCATGTTACAGACCACCCCGCAGGTGGATGACGGCTATAAATCCATTGAAAAGCTCAAAGTCCGCCAGCAGCAAGCATACTATGACTATGCTGAGCAGGTACACAAGCTCATCGATTGCCTCTGCTCCCGCAAGCTGAAGACAACCCTGGTCAGACTGGCAGATAAGCTGAAAAAAAGCCATCAGGAAGGGTCGAACCGTAAACTGGCCGCCAGCATTGCCGGTCAGATGCGGACCTGTGCAGAAGCTGCTGCCAGCCTGCCCGCCCCTCTCTGTACGCTGGAACTCCTGCGCCGCCATGTAGAAGACGACGTAAAGGGACCAGTCTTTACTGAACGGCACTTCACTACCGGAGATCTGCTGGGCTGGCGTGAGCTGGCCTACACCAGCGCTTCCCAGGTCATTCTGGCAGCCATGCACGATGGCTGCATTCCCGAGCCAGTGCCGGAGGACGATTTCCTGCCGGAATCGCTCTGCAATGAACTGGGCATACGCCATGAGAAATTCCGCACCGCGCGCGATAGTTACCTGCTCACCGCGCTCATTGAAAGCCGGCGTGAATCCGGCCGGGTAGATTTCATTCTGGCACGTCAGAAGGCGGATGGCTCCGTTCTGGCCCCGTCAGGTCTGCTCATGCGCTGTGGGGATGAACTACCGCAGCGAGCCCGTGCCCTGTTTGAGGAAAGCAAAGTGCCCAAGGTATTGCCCAAACCTGCGGCATGCCCCCTGCGCCGCGCCACCGGCTGCGGTAAATCCATATTCCCCGGTGAGCTGGAGCATATCACCCAGATTGCCCCCGGCAAGCAGAATCCCTTTACCCAATGGTTCCAGAACGATGAGGGGCAGATGGTTCAGAAAAGCTATTCGCCGTCCTCTCTCGCCGGGTTCCTGCAATGCCCCCTCACTTTCTGGATTAAAAACCTTTTCCACATTGACCTGGGCGACACCTACAAGGAAAACAAAGCCGAACTGGAAAGCAACGAATACGGTTCGGTCATGCACGCCGTGCTGGACAAGCTGGTTGAGCAGTTCCCCAGCCAGGAAAAACTGCTCACCACATGCCCGGAAGCAGAGAATGACACCCAGGCAGCCGAAAAACTCATGCTGGACACGGCGCGGCAAATAGCAGCTGATGAATGGCAACGTGTCTACAACAGCACCTCTGCCCGCCAAAACCAGACGCTCCCCATGGAGGTCCAACTTCAGGCCATTGAACGCACACTGGCCGAATTCGTGCGCCATCACAGCAGAGACCTGGCAGAAGGCTGGTGCAATATTGCCAGAGAATATACCTTTAAATCCATGCTGACTCTCGACAATGGCGAGACCGTCAGATTCTCCATGAATGCGGACCGCATCGACCGCCACAAGGATGGGCGCTGGCGCATCATCGACTACAAGACCTCCAGCGGTGAGAAAAAACCTCACAAGGTGCATTTCGACCTGCTGGATGGTGGCGAAGACTCCCTCTACTGCCGATTCATGAATGTGCAGGGCTATCAGTTCGGCACTGTCAGCTTTGGCACAAAGCTCTATCGCTGGAACGATGTGCAGCTCCCGCTGTATGCATACGGCCTGCGGCATCCCTCCACAGATGACCGCGAAAAGCTGCAGCTGGGTGAGGCAGACATGAGCGATGTCATCCCCGACCTGGTATACTATAATCTGCAGAGTAAGACCGAGAAGCTGAACTGCCATTATCTGGTGCGCGACGGTGCCGTACTCCCCATTGCAGCCAAAGCCCCATGCGGGCTCAGCACTGAGGAGCTTTTCGACTCTGCCATGCAGACGGTACAATCGGCAATCTGCATGATTCGAGCGGGTCAGTGCCTCTTCTCAGCCGAGGCGCTGGAACTCACCACCCACCCGTTCTCTGCGCTGAACTCCGGCACATGGGGCAGCAAGACGCCACGATTCGGCGCGCTCTCCCTGGAGAGCGACCCGCGCAGCCTGTTCAGCCTGCCCAGACTCACTAAATAACCCCGACTTACGCCCTTTCCTTCCATGTCCGAACAAGCATTTCAATCCGAATCCAACTCGCTCCGGCACCACATTACCAGCAACCTGATTGCAGCCTCTGCCGGCACGGGTAAGACCTACCAGCTGGCCTCGCGCTATATCGCCCTGCTGGTTCTGGGTGCCAAGCCGGAAGAAATCATTGCCCTGACCTTTACCCGCAAGGCCGCAGGCGAATTCCGCAACCGCATTCTGCACGCACTGGCAGAAGGCGCCTGCGACAAGCGAGACAAAGGCACCGGTCGCAATGAACTGGCCGTGCGCGTGTGGGATGTTCTCAGCGGGCTTACCATCGATGAAAAAGGCAAAGCTGTCGAAGCCTCCAACCCGGTGCCTCTGCTGCCTGTCACAGCAGCCCTGGTGAAACTGGCAGCCGAGGAACACTGCTACCCGGAAGATTTGTACAACCACAGCCCGGAACTACAAGCCTACTACGGATTCCCCAAAACCGATGCGAAGACCTTCTCCCGACTGCTCAGGGAAATGGTCAGCGTTCTCGGAAAGCTCCGGCTCACCACGATTGACAGCTTCTTCGCCTCTCTGGTAGCCACCAACAGCATGGAACTGGGCATGAACAGTGCCACCCCGCTCGACCCGGCGGATGAAAGCCGGGTTCAGGCCGCCACCATCCGCGATTATCTGGATTCCCAGGGGGCAGAAGAACACACACGCGAGGAATTCCTCCGCATCTTCAGCAGCCTGACCGGGGGCGTAGGCAACAAAACACAGTCGCAAATCGGCGCTGAACTCAATAACTTCCTCAAGCTCTACCGCGAGCTGCCCACCGGCACACAATGGGGGGATGCCGCCGCGTTCGGGGATGAAACCCTGCTGAATGTTGCCTCCGATGCCGAAATGGAGGAATACAAGGCAGCCGCAACCACCCTTCGCGCCCTTCTCCGCAGTTACAAGTATCTTCCCGCTACACCCGGGCTTCGCACCCAGCTGGATAATCTGGCAAACGGCGCACTTGTCATCGGTAAGACCGCAGCCAAATGGCTGGAAGCGCTGCGCTCGGACTACCCCGGCCTGCCTGAGCTGGGTGCCCTGCTGGATGCTTTTGACGCCCAATCTCCCATGACCCCGGAACTGGAGCAGAAAACCGCCATCGCCGCCACGGCTCCCACGCTCTACAACTGGACCAACAAGCAGCGCGAGGGGCTGGAAGAAGTCATCAAAAAGCTGCGTGCCGCTAAAAAATGGAACTACACCGGCAATTCCCGTGATTTCAAAAAAACTGTTCAGGATTTGCTGACCCAGCAGGCACACAGCAGCGACCTGCGAGATTTCAAACACAGTGCCATGACTCTGTGTACGCTGGCCGCTCCCTGCAAACTGAGGCAGATTGCGGACCGCACCGCGGCCCTGCGCTCGCTGCTGGCGGGGTACGCTGATTGCTATGAACAGCGCATGCTGGCAGAGGGGCGTCTCTCCTTTGCCGATATTGCCCGCATGGCAAAGGCACTCATGCTCAAGGACATTGCAGACCCCACGCTGCTGCGCCACCATGTAGCCTACCGCATGGGGGCCGAGCTGCATCACTGGATGCTCGATGAATTCCAGGACACCTCCGAGGACCAGTTCTCCACCCTCACCCCCCTGCTCCAGCCCATTGCTGACGATGCGAGGGCCAACAGCTTCGACTTTTCCTCCAGCCAATGGGAATCCGACATGCCCCAATCCCTCCGCGGCAAGCTCAAATCCCATAAGCACTATGTCACCAATGAAAGTATTTTCGTGGTGGGCGATGTAAAACAGAGCATCTATGGCTTCCGCACCGGTAAAACTGAAGTTTTTGACCGCCTCAAAACAGACGAAACTTGGAATTCCCCGCTCCAGCCATCGGAACTGAAACGCAGCTTCCGTTCCTCTCCTGAAATCATGGGGAAAAACGGATTCATCAACCGTCTATTCTCCACCCTGCATTTCATCGAATGCCCGGAAGACGGTCAAGCCAGCTGCATTGAAGCCGCCCCCGTCACCACCCTGGAACAATTTACCGTACACCAGGCAGCCAAAGATAAGGCCGGTTATGTGGAGATTATGGCCGTTGCCCCACCCCAGGAGGATGACAACGAAAGCGAGGACGATGCTACCACCAGAACCCGTATCTACGATGCTATCGTCCAGACGCTTCGCAAGCTCACAGATGCCAGCAGCCAGCCGCTGCATGGCATGAGCATCGCCATCCTGGTGCGCAGCAATGGTGAGGCAGATGAAATCATGGCATGGCTGGGTGACAAGATGCCTGCGCTGCCCCGCCTGCTGGTCAAAGACACCCTGGCTGCCGCCGCCAGCCCGCTGGGTGAGATATTGCTCTATTTCTTCAAGTGGCTGCTGCACCCCAGCGATGCCGCCGCACTGAATATCGTCCGCGCCTCCTTCCTGGGAGCCATCTTCAAAGCCAAGGTAGAGAATGAGCACGCACACTGGTACGGGTGTCTCCAGAACACCGGCTACGCCGCTACCCTTGACCTGCTGCTCCAAAACCTGGATAGCCGGGACCGCAAGGTCAATGGCTCCACCATACGACTCTGGCAGGACAGCGCCCTCGCCTTCGATGCCGACGGCTCCTCCCTGGCAGACTGGTGCAACCACATGCAACATCTCAGCATACAGGCCGCAGGTGCCTCCGGTGCCGTGCAAATCATGACCATGCACAAGAGCAAGGGTCTGGAGTTCGATGCCGTCATCCTCCCCTACGCCGCCACCCGGGCTGTGGACGACACCCGTGATATCGACTACTTCCTCACGGAAGACGGTAAATCAATGCTGCTCAAACCCGGCGCCAAATCCGATTGGGCGCAGCTCAGTCCCGTTTTCCCGGAACTCGCCAGCAAGTGGCAGCTGAATCAGCGTAAGGAGGCATACAACCTCCTCTACGTCGCAGCCACCCGAGCCAAACACGCCAACTACATCATCTGCCATGGAGCCGAGCTCTGCTCCGCAAAAGAGGATGAGGAAACCGGTGATATCTCCACCAATTGGAAAGCCTCCGCCCGCTCCATGGGCGGCCTTATTCGCCAGGTGGCAACCAGCCTGAATGGCGAAGCGCAATCCCCACTCAGTAAAATCGAGCAGAACATGGTCATCTACACCCAGGGTAAGCCCGACTGGTTCGAGGAACTGAAAAACGAAGCTCCCGAACCGGCTTTGCCAGCTTCACCCGACTCTCCCCTCGGAGCTGCGGTGCCGCGCCGCAAGCGAGTCAACCCCTCCACCCTGGCCAAGGCGGAGGATAAGCAAGCTGAGGAACCGGAGACTTCCGGCAATCTCTCCCGTGTTGACTACGGCGAACTAACCGCCGCAGAATTCGGTACCCGCGTCCACGCCGCGTGGGAGGAAATCATCTGGCACAATGCACCCATGCCCGACTGGATGCAGAAGGACGAGCCACGTACCCTGCCTCAGAGCGTGGTCTACAACGCCCTTCAACAGCCGGAAATCGCCGCGCTCTTTACCAGTAAACCCAACCAGGAGGTGTACAACGAGCAGCCCATAGAAGCCATCACCGATAAAAACGAATGGCTCTCCGGCACCATCGACCGACTTGTCCTCACCGTCGATGACCACGGCAAGGTAACTGCCGCCCACATCATCGACTTCAAGACCAACCAGCTCGACCCCGACAAAAAGGAATCGTACGACGCGCTGAAGAAGGAATACGAGGAACAGATGAAGGCCTACCGCAAGTACGTGGCCAATGCCCTCGGCGTCCCCGAAACCGCCGTAGCCGTATCCCTCCTTTCCTGTCCGCTGGGTGTGGATGCAAAGATAGTCCCCTGCTAAAACAAATCACGGAAGCCCGGGCTGATTCAGTCCCGGTCTTCCTGCTGCAGATTGTCAATCAGCACTTCCAGCATCCCATTGGGCGAAATATCACCCACCCATATTTCCCCCGCCTGCCGGAGCACATATTCATTACACCAGGTGGCCACCTTCTTATTCAGCTGCGAGCCACCAGGCTGAGGAGAAATGAACAATAACCGGCCTTCCGCCAAAGCAAGTCGCTGTGCCTCTGAAAGCGACTCTACCGCAGGAATACCCTGCGGGCAAACGTGAATGAGCCGCCGCTTATCAGCCAAGGCACGCCGCAGCACCGCCCGTTCCTGAGCACTGGTAAACGTGGAAATGAGAACCAGCTCTGTGGTAAGTGGGACTTCCGTCTCCGCCTGGCGGCTACGCCGTGACAAGAAAGTCCCTTGCTCCGACAAAGATATTCGCCGGGGCGAAAAATCTGTAGCACCATACCCCTGCGATGCCACAAAAGCCAGCTTCGGGCAATCCAGCAGCGCAGCCTCACCCAGCATATACTGAGTCACAGCCCCCCAGCGGTCGCGCGTCCAATTCCCCGGATTATTGCGGATATAGCGTTCATAGCCCCGGTACTCCTCATCACTTGAAATCAAATCATCCCAATAATCAAGCTTCCAGAGATGGTCTCCGATATCAGCCACCCGCCCCGCACGCTTCAATTTGCCGTATAGAAACGCGCTTGCCCCCTTG
>JAZRJB010000075.1:0-7236 GCA_045645565.1 Akkermansia sp.
CAGGGAAGCGCTGCTAAAACACTAATCCTTAGCTTCTGCCACCCAATCCGCTACGCTCCGGGGTTCTGATATGTTCTTCATTTTACCCCGGGTTCGGGGCTTCGCGTCTCGCGTTGCTCGCTTGCTACGCCCTCGCAGGCCGCTGCTGTCGCAGCTCCACCCGGGGCTATTATTGTGTCGCCCTCTACGAGGGCTCAGAATTCCTCGGGCTTTCTGCCCGGCAAATTCCAATTTATCGAGATGAGGGGGGCTTCTTCGAAAATGTCATTGATGTTTCTATTGCTTACAAAATCTTTGGGACACATGTGAAATAATTGTCTTGGGAAGATGGGGCGCTTGTTTGATGTGCCATGGGGTATTGCGCCTGTGGCTGGCGGGCAAATCGCAGTATGGTTAAACAGCGGCTGTTCCCTATGGCAGGAATCGGTGGATGAGCTTTCTGTCCGGCGAGGCCATGGGGGTGGCATCCAGCCGCTGGAGCGGGATGAATACCTCTCCCGGTTGCGTGTGTTCGTTATCCGCTGCGCGGTACAGGTGGCGGGTAACCTTGTAGCGCGTGACGCTGTATTTCTGGTCTGCCAGGTGGGTGAGACCGGCGCAATGCTCTGCGCTGCGGCGGGGCAGGCGGTACATGCCTTCGTGCCGTTTGCCATCTGCCTGTTTTTCCATGAGCAGACCGGCAGGGGTGAGCAGGAACACATCATGATGCTCCAGGGGGGTGATTTCCTTTCTGGGCAGTTTTACCGGCAGCGTTTCCGGTTGCTCTGCCAGGCACCAAGGCCGCAGCGGGCAGAGCATGCAGGAAGGGGGGCCACTGGTGCAGAGGGTCTGCCCCAGTTCCATGATGGCGGAGTTATAGAGGCGAGGCTCGGTCCGGTGAACGAGCTGGGCTGCCAGGTTCCAGTGTTGTTTCCTCCCGGCGGGGGAATCTACCGGCGTGCGGTTGTTGAACAAACGGGCAAACACACGGGAAACATTGGCATCCACCAGTGGTGCAGGGCGGTTGAAGGCAAAACTCAGTACGGCGCCAACGGTGTAATCCCCGATGCCGGGCAGGCTGCGGATGCTCTGCTCATCTGTGGGGAATTCCCCGCCAAAGCGGGATTCAATGGCCTTTGCTGCCTGTTGCAGCGCACGTACCCGGCGGTAGTATCCCAGCCCTTCCCAGGAGCGCAGGGCGGTTTCCTCGCTGGCGGCCGCCAGTGAAGAGGGAGTGGGAAATTGCCGCATCCATTCTTCGTAGCGTTTCAATACGGTAGGAATCGTGGTTTGCTGGAGCATGATTTCGCTCACCAGAATAGCCCATGGATCCGAGGTGCGGCGCCAGGGGTAATCCTTCCCATGAACCGCAAACCAGTCTACCAGCGCCTGGGCAATCTCCTGCTGGTGGGGTATACTCATTTCGTCTGCGTTGTGTAGATGGAGATGTCTGCCTGTCTGGAGCCCAGCAGTTGCTGCGCTCTGAGGAGTGCTTTGCGGGTAGACATGTTCGGATTGCGCGGCTCTACCACAAAAATGTTGCTTTCACCTGGCTTGCAATCCTCTTGCAGCACCTGGAGTACGCCACTCTTCTTGAGAATCCGGAAAACTTTCCGGCTCGCACCGGAGATGATGATGTAGCGCCCTTTCTCACGGATGAAGCGGATGAGTTCCTCCAGAGCGCAGACGGAGGTGGCATCCAGGTTCCGGGCATTGCGCATGCGCAGCACGACAATGGCAAGTTTCGGGTCTTCTGCAATGCGGGCCACCTGGCGGCGGAAGAGGTCTGCTGCGCCAAAGAAGAGATCGCCTTCTACGTGAACAATCGAAATCTGCGGCAGGCGGTTGTCCTGGTTATCCAGCTCGCGCAGGGTGCCTGCGTCATCAAAGGTGTATTCCACCAGTTCTGGTTTGGCTGCTTTGCGCAGGAAGATGGAAACGGAGATGATGACACCGACGAAGATGGCAATATGCAGCGGCAGCAGGAGCGCTGCGGCAAAGGTGATGAGGAGTACGGCGGCATCCCCCTTGGTGGAGCGGAAACAGATTCGCAACAGCTTCTTGTCGTATAACGAGAATGCATTGGCCAGCACCAGGGCGGCCAGCACACTGTGCGGAATCTTGGATATCAGCGGGAAATTCGCCAGTATGAAGGTGATGCCCAGGCAGATAAGCCCACAGAATATGCCGGAAAAACGAGTGGCGGCTCCGGCTGTGTAATTCAGCATGGAGCGCGTGAGTGATGCAGAGCAGGGGAGCGAGGTGGTGAGGGCGGAGCCCATGTTGGCCATGCCTACGGCAAAGGTGTCCTGGTTGAGGTTGATGGGCTCCCCGGTTTTGGCTGAGAGCGTCTTGCTCATCACTGTTTGTTCCAGCGTTGAGAGGAACGCAATACCCACGATGACCGGGATGAGTTCGTTGATGTGTTCTGTCAGCTCCCACAGTGCCGGCGGCCTGCAGGTCAAATCGCTCATGGTGAAATCCTTGAGCATGCGTACGCCTGCAAAATGACCGCCGCTCCACGGTTGGCTCAGCAGCCAGTTCAGCAGGCTCATGACGACCAGAATGACGGCAAAGGTGGGCAGCCGCCGCAGGTATTTCTTCAGGGGAATGAAAAGGGCAAAGCTCAGTACCCCAAGCACTATCGGCTGCCACTGCACCATGGACAGGTTGCTCAGAATGGCGCTGGTCATGGTGAAAAATGAACTGCCTGCGTCCACATCGTTAATGCCCAGTACATAGCGGGTCTGGGAGGCGATGATGAGTGTGGCTGCGCCGGTGACATACCCCACCAGCACGCTGCGGCTCACGAATTGAAGCATTTCCGTGGCCTTGACAAAGGCGCCAATGACGCAGAGCAACCCCGCCATGAAGACAATGAGCGGTACAAAGATATGCGGGTGGCTCTGTATCGCCGGTGATGAGGCTAGAAAGAAACTTGCCAGCATGAAGGCCGTGGCATTGCTCGGACCGCTGACGGTCAGGCTGCAACGTGTGAACAAGGGGGCAATGAAGGTGCCCACTGTGGCCGCCATGATGCCGTAAATGCTTTCGAGCCCCGCCATGGCGGCAAAGGCCATGCCTTGTGGAAGCCCCACCAAGGCAACATCCGTTGCGGCTTTCAAATCCCGCCCCGCTTTTTCCAGCGTGTAGCCCTTCAGCGCATGCCGCACGGGCAGGGGGTCTATCATTCCCTGTGCAATGAAATGCTGCACGCCTCTCCACCCCCATCGTATCCTGTTACATACCTTGCCCATTTGTTGCTGATTCTAGCACTGAATCTACATGTTCGCAAGTGGAAATCGCACAATTGATGCGGCTTCCCGACTGAAATTCTTCACGCGCGTACCCAGACCGGTGTATTTCTTCTCCCTGACCGCCTGGTTTGCTGGTGTAGGGGGGGCTGTGCCCACTCTTTTCTGCATCCAGTGGCGGGCGGCTTCTCTCTTTTCGCGCGAAAATTGTGGCCGATTCCAACATTCTCCTTGATTTTTACTGTCAGTTATGATAATTTCTGTGTCAGCATGAAGAAGAAAATCTGTCTCATGACCAGCGTAGCAATGCTGGTTGCCTCTTGCGGTCCCACGGATGATACGGTTGTGACAACCAGCCGCGCCACAGTGGTGACCAAGCCCCAGCCCGTGCGGGCTGGCCAGTTCCAGGCTGCTCCGGGTAAGGCTGTAGTGCCTGTTAACAGTGGAAACCTGGATGCCGACTTCAATTCTCTGGCTGCTCAGTATGGAACCCAGCCGCAGTCCGCTGCTGACATGGGGGCCGCCATGGGGCAGGCTGCTGCCCAGGCCGTTTCCGGTGTGCTTGCTCCTCTGCAGCAGACTCCGGTCACACCCGTGCAGCCGGTTGCAACTCCCCAAGAGCCGCAGCAGTACCCCACCTATATTCACCAGAGTGCCACCGCAGGTCAGGCCATGGTGGGTGGCGCAGGTCTGATTCCTGGCGCCGCCGTTCCCATGAACTATTCTGTGCGCATCATCAACAGCACGAATGGTCGTATCTATGTGGAAGCTCAGGACTCCAAGGGTACGATTTATCCCTGCGGTTTCATGAATGGTGGTCACAGCTTCACCACCCCGATGGAGCAGGCAGATCCCATTGCCGGTCCCATCACCATCGTTGTGCGTGACCCGGATAAAGAGGGCGCTCCTGAAATCCGCCGCTTCCGTGTGAATCCTCCGTCGTACTATGCTGGTCAGACCGTTGGTATCAGCATCATGTCCGGCGGCAAGTACCACGCCAGCGTGGATGGCAACGTCTATGCCAGCGGTGAGGCCGTAGCTCCTCCTCCCCAGGTGCCCAATGTGGCTCAGGCAGTAGCTCCCATGCCCGCACCCGGCGGCACCATGAGCTACTCCGTGAAGATTACGAACACGACCCCTGGTCGCATCCTGGTTGAAGCCCGTGATGCAGCAGGCGTTGAGTTCCCCTGCGGTGAAATGGTAGGCGGTGCTTCCTGCGTCACCCCGCGTGAACAAGTTGCCCCCATCAAAGGCCCCATCACCGTCATCGTTCGTGACCCGGATCGCGAAGGCTTCCCTGAAATCCGCCGTTACCACGTGAACCCGCCCGCAAATTATGCAGGCAAGACCCTCGGTATCAGCATCGTGCCCGGTGGTCAGTATCACGCCAGCCTGGATGGTCAGGTATACTACACCTACACCCCGCCTGAGGCTCCTCCTACAACGAATCCTCAGCCTCAGCCGCAGGCTCCCGCAGCCGCTCCGGCTCCCGCCGCGACTCCGGCTCCCGCCGCTGCTCCGGCTCCCGCCGCTGCTCCGGCCCCTGCCGCTGCTCCGGCCCCTGCCGCTGAGCCCGCCGGCATCTGATGCAGGTGTTTCAAGTTGAGTCAAGATAAAATCACAGCCCGGCACTGCGTTCCCCACGGGATGCAGTGCCGGTGTTCTCTTTCTTCTTGAAATTGAGCAGATTGTCTCGTATATGCATAGTCATGTGTAAACCCTTCCGAGACTACCTGACCCTGGCCCGGGAATATACCCGGGAAATCATCACCTTTGGTGGCTTTGCCCTTGTGTATTTTGTCTACTGTGATTTCCGTCAATTAGCCCGTGACCAGGCCACGACCGCCGCCCAGACGGTTGAAATCCTACGCGCTATGGATATCAGACTCTCCGTCATTGAACATCAGAATCCCGGCAGCTGCAAATGAAAACACAGATTCAACGCATACAGCAGCATCTGGGCATCAACGCTGATGGTATAGTCGGCCCTCAGACCCTCCAGGCAATCAGCACTGCATTAGGAATAATAACCAGGCATCCCATCTGGCCGGCACAGTCAGAAGTGCGACGCGGTACAAGCATATTCGGCGCACCGGGCCGCGAGGAGAATCTTGTCAATATCCTCCCACCATACACCTTGTATTATGAAGGTAAACCCGTTCGCAGCATCAGAGTTCATAAACTGATAGCCACCCACGTACAACAAGCACTGCGTGAAGTCCTGACTCATTACGGAGAGCAGGAAATCCAACGCCTGGGGCTCAATCAATATGGCGGAAGTTATAATTGCCGCCCCACCGCCACCGGAAAAAAACTTTCAATGCATGCCTGGGGAATAGCACTGGACTTTGCACCTGCATCGAATGCCTATTCATGCAAAGCCCCGCGTGCATCCTTATCTCATCCGGATTGCGCAGTCTGGTGGCAAATCTGGGAACAACACGGCGCAGTGTCACTGGGCCGACAGCGAAATTATGATTGGATGCACCTCCAATTTGCAGAACTTGGTTGAAATAACCCCTGAATAATAGAAAAAATGCCAGAAATGAGAATTTAGTCTTGCAATGCAGAGCTGATTCCTGTAAAATGCCCTCCGTCCTCAACAGAGGATAATAACAGAACGGGGTATTAGCTCAGTTGGTAGAGCGTCTCAATGGCATTGAGAAGGTCAGCGGTTCGAATCCGCTATGCTCCAGCCTCCGTTTTTTCGGAGAAAAAACTTCGGCCCGGCAAGCCTTTTGGTTTGCCGGGCCATAGTGACAAGACCGCAGTGGCGGGTTACTCATGGAAAAACTCAGCATCCTTCAGCTGAGCTCCCGTTTCGTTATCGGGATTTCCGGTATCCGCTCCCGCTAACTACCTCTCAATCCCTGGATGACTTGCCAGCATCCACGGTTTTAAATATCAAAAGCCCCTCTACCACCCCCTGACTGGAGTGCCGCCGCGATACCCGCCCGGCATTCGTCCGGGAAATAGCCGCCCGACTCAGCCGCTATGCTTACAGCGGCTTGTGCTTCAGCTGCTTGCCCCTTGAATCCCCTCACAACATCGTCAACCTTCAATCTTATATATACCATGAGCCGTACCTGGAAAAAACTCAGCAATCATTACTCTAACTGGATTAAAAAGGAGAAAAACAATCGTCTCTGCTACGTCGTATACCACAGAGGCCGCTATCGTTACATTCAGATTCACCGCGCCTTTTCTGCGCACTATCACAATTCTGAGGAACCCGGCATCCGCCCGCGCCTCCTGCCTCCCGACCCTTGGGAGGACATCAACAATTACCTCTGCGAGTATCTGAAGCCTCAGTGCCACACCCGACTGGAGCGCCACCGCGCTGCCCGCAAGGCCGCCGTCCGCGAAATGGACGCCCGACTCATCTGTCCTGACGCAGCCTGACAGCCCCGTCTCCTTGTCCCGTGCCTCGAGTGATTTGCGCCCGCTAGAGTCAATTGTGAATTTGAAAAATCTGCACAAAAAGACACCAGTTTCTCAGTTTTAGTGGCAAGCTCCGCATATGCGGCCGTACTCGTCTAAATTGCAACAGAAGGAGGCATCTGCGGCCAGAATAAATCCACATTTTGCGCCCAGCTCTCCCCATGGTGCCACTACCCAGCGAACATCTTCGGATCCCTTCCAGCAGAAGAAATAGCAAAGCGTATCAGGAGCGTGGTCCGGCATCGTCTCATACCACTGCATGGCAGAAAACACATCCTCCGGCCCATGTACCAGCTCCGATAACATAAGCACCTCCGAAGCCACCATTCTTCTTGCAGAATCCGCAGAAAACCAACCATACTGCACCACTTTCTGCAATAATTCTCCAGGCGCTTTTACTGCCGGGAAATCATCCGTTTTCAATCTCAGTTCCGGCACTTCACCAAAGCACCGCTGCATGAGCCGTAACTGTCCCGGAATGCGGCGTTCTGCGCGCTGTTGTAGCATTCCGGGAGCTGAATGTCTGCCACGCAACACCAAACGCTCTAGGTTTCTCATTTCA
>JAZRJB010000076.1:0-1680 GCA_045645565.1 Akkermansia sp.
TTGCAGATGCCGACCTGACCCTGCGCCCGGATTACAACGGATTCCGCGCCAATATCGGTCTGCGTTATGATTTCTGATTTCATTTCTACCTGAAATCCCTCTCTCCCGTTTCCCCCGCATTGCACAACACAATGCGGGGGATTCGTTATTTTTCATGATTTTTTATCCATCAGCAGCTTTTTCCCTTGCTACACGGCAGCGGATTTGCTAGAGTGAGCAACGAATGGTATTTCGGAACCATTATCACCTTTCCACTTATCCGTTATGAAACTCCATCTTCCCAAAGGACTCCGCGCTGCTCTGCTGTCGGTATTCGCCCTGACAGCAGCAAACACCGCCCAGGCTGCCACGGCCGTCTACGATAACACAATCACCGTGCAAAACTACCACACCACCCTGAAAGAAACGGGCGATGGCTTGGAATATGAGCACACCATCGCGGATGCCCGCGCCCAGGACTGGGTGCTGCGCATTACCGCATACGACATCGGGCAGGACGAACAAGGCAATGTTCCCACCACTGCCGACATTATCTCATACGCCTCTCACTACTGGGAAAATGTAACCGTTGGTGGCAATAAGGTATGGAAAGCCAAAGACCTGGAAGAAAACCTCCTGAGCTTTGCCATTGCCCCTGATGGCGATTTCGTCATCACCATGAGTGATTCGAATGGCAAGGAGCGCAATTACCGCCTGCAGGATTACCACACCTATAACTGGAGCGCCATTTACAAGATTGAAATCACACTTGCCTGGGATGCGAAGACGCAGACGCTGAAGATGATGCCTGGTTCCATTCAGCGTAAGAAAGGCGGGGAGATTTGGAATTTCAGCGGTCCGGAGGCAGACGGCTCCCTGATTCTGGATTACGACATGCCGGAGGACTGGTTCATGACTCCTGGCGAAACCCCGGAAGAAAACACATACAACCTGTGGGGTCAGAGTTCAAAGAATGCCAAGTATACTTCCAACCTTTATACGAAGGGCGAGAATAAAGGCTGGATTATCTCCGGCAACACGGACCTGCAGCAGTTGAAGGATGGTGTATTCAAGGACGTTACCGGCAACAGGAAGGTGAGCCGGGCACTCGTTGTCGGTGAAGCGGGCGACCTCGTTCAGTTCTCCGGCGGCAAGGGCGTTATCAGCACCAAGGTAGACGCTGTTTTTGATAACCTGATTTCCACTTCCATTGACTTCAAGAACCCCGGTTCCGATGCCGCTGTCGGCTTTGCTGCAGCCAAGGGCACAACCCTGACTGTATCTCCCAACACGACAATGTGCATCAGCGGGCTGGGTGCAGCCAGCGTTCCGGCACTGAACATCCTGGGTGAAGGCACCGTCAAGCTCGTATACGGCAGCACCAATGTCAGCGATCTTGAAAATGTGAACGTCAGCATCAGTGATTCCGCTACGCTCGAACTGCACGATGAAGACAAATCCCTTACAGTAAATGAATCCCGCCTGAATCTGGCCAACGGCACCTTCTCCCAGAACGCCAGCATCGTCAAGAGCGGTTACAATAACGGTCTGATTATTTCCACCGGCAGTGAAGGCGAAAACATCACCACCACGCTGAAATCCATCAAGGTCGAGACCGGTGACCTGACCATTGACGGCTACGGCACCGTGAAAGCCCAGCAGCTTGCCGCGGTGGATGGCAATATGACCATCACTTCCGAC
>JAZRJB010000077.1:0-22140 GCA_045645565.1 Akkermansia sp.
GCTCACAGAACGACATGGCTACGATCCGACTTATCAGAAGTTGACGCGATAGCCAACCGTAGCGTTCATGTTCGTGTAATCGCTACGCACCTCAATGGAGGCATCCATGAAGAGAGAGCCACCTTCATCACCCACGGGCACGGACAGACCGGCACCCGCCTCGATACCGAAGGCACCCATCTCAGCACTTGTGATTTCAGCCTTGGTGTCATTGTAGGCAGCCAGAGCCGAGTTCGTGCTGCAGGAGCTGTCGCCAGCATCCATCTTGGCCAGCAAGCGGCATTCGAAAATGCTGGTGCGGTTGAACATGTCCTCACCCACGATAGCCTGAAGACGGGCACCGAGACCGAAGGTCAGCGTATCCATCGTCTGGTCGTCCACCTTCAGGGCTGCATCGCCAGCGCTCTTTTCAGTGTAACCGCTGATGGTCGTGTGGCGCCATGCCACATTGAACATGGGCTGCAGGCAAGTGGTGCCATCCTCAGACAGGGTGAATACGCGACCCACCTCGTACATAAGACCAAAGCTCATACCATCCGTATCAGCCTCAGCCTCGTAGCTGCCGCCACCGTAGTTCACCGTGCGCTTCATGCTCAGGTCAACCAGACCCATGGTACCCACGAAGGTGTGAGTCCAGG
Source organism: Akkermansia sp. (assembly GCA_045645565.1). Lineage (GTDB taxonomy): Bacteria > Verrucomicrobiota > Verrucomicrobiia > Verrucomicrobiales > Akkermansiaceae > Akkermansia. The sequence goes on from JAZRJB010000077.1 coordinate 639, forward strand.
CGTTGGAGGCATAGCGGGCAAAGGCGGACAGGTAGTAGGTGCTCATGTCACCCTTGGAGCTGTCAGCACCAGTGGCGGTCAGGTCACCATACATAGCGGTCAGAGCCATACCAGCCGTGAAGGTCGGGCAGACGTCCACGTCGAAGCCCACGGTACCACCCCAGCTGTTGAGTTCATAGCCGCCTTCGGTGCCCTTGTCGCTCAGCTCGCGCAAATCAGCCTCAGCGTTAATCCAGGCGTTGAAGTAAGGCATACCCTCCTGCACGACGCTCTGATCCACACCCATGATGGTGGTGCGGTTGCGGATAGCCTGCAACTGGCGGTCCACATCACCGGAAGCAGCCATACCCAGCACAGCAGAGCTGGCACCAGCCACAGCAGCCAGCACTTCATCCGTACCGGCGGTGTTGCCGTTCACAATGACTGTTTCGAGGTGTGCCAGCACAGCCTTCACATCGCTCTCGGCATCATTGATAGCCTTCATGCTGGAGCCGTATGCATTGTCAAGCAGGTCAGCACCGGCATGCCCGTTGGGCGTCACAGCGAGCTGCTGGTGGAACTGAGCGGTTTCACCATTCACCGTTTCACCGGTCAGCACCAGCTTGCCGTCCACCACGCGGACCACGGCATTGTGCAGGTACTTGTTAATGCGCTGGTCATTGCTGGTGATAACCACATCAGCAAAGCCGGTGGCAGATTCAGCCAGAGTCACGCAGGTTTCGCCCTCGCTCACCAGAGCATTGGCAATGCGGTCAGATACGGAGTTCACCACCAGGTTAATGGTAGCACCATCCTTCACCTCCACCGTGCCGCCGGTGAACACCAGACCACCTTCACGCTCCGTGCTGAGGTGAGCCGTCAGGTTCATATCACCAGCCAGGGTCACACCATTCGTGGTATGCACCTTGCGGTTAGCCTTGCTGCCGTCGATAGCGGCATCCATGGTCAGCGTGCTGTCGGCATCAACACTCAGGCTGCGGTATGCAACCACCGTACCGGAAGCCGGAGCAACCACCACATTGGTGCCCTTGGCAATCATATCAGCCCCTGTGGCGTCAGCAGCCAGCTTGTGCGTACCGGCACCGGTGAGTTCAATATCACCCGTGTAGCCATTCATGCTGCCGGCATACGTGCTGGTACCACCAGCAGCCTGGGTCACCTTGATGGCGGCATCCACCGGACCCGTGCTGGCCAGCGTACCGTCAATGTCAGCACCCGTCAGGCTCAGCTTGCCGCCGGCCTCAGTGGTATCCACCGTCAGGGTTGTACCCTCTGCCAGCTTCAGGGCAGCGCCTGTAAGCACAGCACCCTGAGAAATGGCAGCAGAAGCACCCTCTGCCACAGTCACCGTAGCGGCGCCAGTGCCGCTGATGACCACACCGCTTTCCACCATGGCACCATCAGCCAGAGCCGTGGTGCTGCCGGCACCCAGCTCAATGTGAGCAGGCTGCACAGCGGTAATAGCCACAGCCGGCAGGGTCACGCCCGTAGCCTTCAGCATATCAGCTGCGGCGGCGTGGTTAATGCTGCCACCCAGTGTGGTTGTTCCATTCAGAATCAGCTGGGCCTGACCATCATCTGCCACGGTCACACCGCCAAGAAGCTGGTTATCATCACCATCCAGCTGCAGCTTGCCAGCGGCCAGCTTCAGCTCGCCACCCTCAAGGGTCATGCTGCCCTTCACCACATACGTGGATTCCGTGTTCACAACCGGGGCACCGTAACCCATGGACTGGGTGTGCAGGATCTGCACATCAGCATCCTTCACGGCAATGCTGCCGCTCATGCTGTTGTACTCATCTGCGTTTACAGTGTTGGCAATCGTTACCAGGTCATCGCCATCGCCGGTGATGCTCAGCGTGCTGTCTGCGGTACCAATCAGGTTGTTGAGTACCATACCCAGACCGTTCTGAGCAGCAGAAGGAGCCTCCTGCGTCAGGTCAATTTCCGTATCCTTGTCAATCAGGATGGCGGAGTAACCCTCTGCGGAATCGTAAACGTCCTTGCCGGCAGCGTTCCAAGCCGTGCTGTCACCCTGCTTCACCGTGGACTGGTAAATGTTACCAGCAGGTGCATACTGGGTCAGCGTCAGCAGACCATCTGCTCCGAACTCAGCTTCCAGGTTGAACAGGCTCAGTGCCGTATCAAATACCACATTGTCGTGATACTGCAGACCGGTCAGATCACCACCCAGGTTGAAGGTGGTTACGTAGGGAGTATTCTCCGTTGCTCTCAGCAGACCGGTCAGCACCGTGTTGATATCAATATGCAGCTTGGCGTCATCAGCCAGGGTCACTGCACCAGTAGCACCAAATACGCTATCACCCACCGTCATGGCGTTAATCAGCGTCAGCGTATTCTCACCAACAAGCTTCAGACTGCCGGCGTTGGTCAGGTGGGTGTATTCACCCGTGGCGGCATCAGCTACCATGTTACCAAGGTGTACAGAAGCAGCGGTGCTGATATTGCCCATACCGTATGTGCGAGCCTCACCTTCATCAACAATGTTGACAAGACCCGTCCAGTTCTGAGCGTTCTCCAGAGAACCTTCGATGAGGTTGATATCAGCAATGGCCGAGCCATCTGCCACAGAAAGGGCGGCTACTCGTCCGTTGCTGACGCCGGAATGAGCACTCAGGTTCAGCACAGCAGATGCGCCATCCACATCCACCTTGCCCGTGCCGATGAGAATCTTGGAACCGGTGTTGTACTGGTTCACGGTCACGCGACCGCTCTCTACCGTCAGGCTCTTCACGGAGGTGTTGTTGGCATTTGCCCAGCCGCCACCAATGGTCAGGTTGGTGAGGTCAGTGAGTGCAGAGTCAACCACAACATCGCCCTGTGCCGTACCACCTTCATTAATCCAGTTCTGACCGCCAATCACCTTCACGGTGATATTCTCAGCGGCAGTACCGTGAATGGAGGAACCTCCGTTCATGCTCAGTGTCCAGGCATCAGCATCGTTGGCAGCCTTGTACGTTGCGCCGTTATCCACATCGAGACCACTGAGAGTCATGTCGCTGTTCACCTTCAGCTGAGTACCGGAGAGCAGCTTCAGACCAGCTGTTGCATCCGTCTGTACCAGACTTGCGGAATCCAGCGTCCAAGTACCAACCATTGAGGTCACGCCATTACCCGTCAACTGAATGCTCTTGCCAGCAGCCATGGTGGTGCCGGCGCCATTCGTCGTGGTCAGCTTACCGCCATTTTCCATCACCACGTTGGTGCCCACAGTCCCAGCAGAGATGCTCAGGCCGGAACCCACAAGCTTCAGCGTACCGGAACCCATGAGGCTGTCAGTGGACAGGGTCATGCCGCCGGTCACTTCCACCACACCGGTGTTATTCAGCTGAACAGAAGCAGTCGTCAGCGTCACGCCACTGCCACCGTTGAGTGCAAGCTTACCAGCGTTATTCACGGTAATGGCACCCGTCAGTGAGGAGTTAGCACCGAAGCTCAGGTTAGTGACTTTGTCACCCACCGTCACCTTGGTACCGGTCAGACCGCCCTGGAAGTCGATATCCGTGTTGCAGGTACCGGAAACAATGTCACCCACATTGGCAGCGCCCTTGACGGTTACATCCATGGCACCGCCATTGCCCGTAATCTTGCTGATGTTGGCAGTAGAATCGAAGACGGCCACCAGCTTCTTCTGGTCATTGGCATCACCATTCACCCAGATTTCACCTGTTGTAGCAGCACCCTTGAAGGACATGCTCACATCTGCATTGCCGATATCCAGCTTGCCCACCTGAGCGGTACCATTGAAGGTCATGGAGCCAGTGGTGCTGTTGCGGTAGGTAATGTCGCCACCCTGGGCCACATTGCCATTGAAGGTTGCATTCAACGCACCCTTGCCTACGATGATGTTATCTATGTCGGTCAGCGCATTGCTCACCGTCATATTCACCGTACCGGCAACTTCCTTGTACTCGTTGATGAAGAGGGTGTTCTTGACAGTATCACCAGAAACCGTCACCGTCATGGTCTTGCCGGTATCAGCATTCAGGGACTTGGCAGCGTTGTTAGTCAGCAACAAGTTGTTGACGGTCACGTCACCCTTGGCATAAATGTTACCGGAATTAAGCACCATCTCGCTGGTGGTCAGCGTACCATCTACCGCCAGCTGCAGTTCTGCACTATTATTGAGGGTGGTCTTAGTCGTGCTGAGGCCCTGGGCATCCGTTACCTTGACTACGGCATTAGCACCGGAAATCACGGTATCCCCAGTCCAGCTGTTGGCTGCATTGAAGATGACGGGCGCACCGGTAATGGTCATGGAGCCATCCGTCGTGATGCTGTTATTGAAGGTTACGTTACCGCCAGTAATGGCGATATCGCCCATGCCGGCCACGCTGCTGATTTCTCCACCTTCAAAGATGTAGTTACCACCCGTTACCTGCATCGTGCCAATCTTCACACCGGCATCAGCCACAGTCACCACCTGGTCAATGGCAACGTCTGCCGTGTTCGGGTCATTGTCAGCATCGCCCATCACAACACCGAAGGTCACGTTGTCATCAGAGTAGAACTGGTCTACCGTCTGGTCATTGCCATCGCTCCAGTTGTCCGTGTTCTTCAGATCCCAGATCTTATTACCGTTGGTTTCAGTTTCACCAGTCCAGGCAAGCGTGGCGGCGTTGCCATCCACGTGCAGAGCCAGTGTCTTGGTACCATTGCTTTCCGTGATTTCAACAAAGCTGTGCTGAGCGCGGGAATCTGCGGAGAAGTTGCTCTTCAGGTTTTCAATACCGGTGATGCTGGCCAGACCGCTGATGAGCTTGTAGTTACCGCTGGCATCGCCATTGGCAGCATCGATGTAGCCCAGAAGTGCATCCGGAGTGAACACCATGGTGGCATCCGTGATGGTGAGCGTTGTACCAGCCTCACAGGTGTAGAGCGTGCTGACGCTGTATGCACCTGCATTGCTGTTGAGTTCGTACACCATGTCACCACCGCTGAGGGTCAGGGCGCCTGCAAGCTTGCTGGTGGCATCTGTCTGGGTCAGCGTCATACCGCCGGCCAGGGTCAGATTCTTCAGCACACCACCGGCTGCCACCACGCTGTCCTCCAGGGCAGCATCGGTATCAGCGGCGTAACCAGCCATATCCAGAATACCGCCGGCAAGGGCAGTAAAGGTGTGCTGACCGCTCTGACCCTTGGCGCTGATGGCAAGAGTACCGCCTGCGGCCACGTAGTCAGAATCAGCTGCCAGCTTACCGCTCAGTGTCTGCTTGCCGGTGCCGCTCATCTTCACGGTCACGTCAGCAGCAATGGTGCCGGCGTAATCATACGTACCAGCGCCCACAACCTCCAGAGTACGGTCTGTACCGTCACCCAGGGCTGCGACATCCTGCTTCATATCGGCATTGCTTGTGCCGAAGAAGGAGGCATCAGAGACAACGTAGCTCTTACCGGCTACGGCTGCAACAGTGTTCAGACCTTCAATCTTGACGGTATCTGCACCCAGGGCGAAACCAATCTTACCCTTGTTATTCTGGGCAGAGGAATTGGACATCTCAATCACGGCATCAGCCAGCGCATCCGTGCTGTTAGAGGCAAGCACGAGATTGCGGGTAGAGTTGGAATTGTTGCTCTGGTTGATCTTGATGGTGCCGTCGAATGCAGTGTCAGCGCTGCCAGTCACCATGATGGCGCTGACGCGGTCGGACGTCTGGGCGCCTTCTGCCACCAGAGTGCCCTGACCACCGAGCTTCTGCAATTCTATAAGACCATTGTGGTTATCAGTGCGAACCGTTGTCGTATCATCGGCAGATTCACCGGCAATCAGGGTACCGCCTACCACCAGCTTATTGGTGGCCTTACCAGCAGCTGCACCATAGCGGGCAAGCGTGGTACCATCTGCCAGCGTAATCGTGCTGGCGGCGTCCACGGTCACCGTAGCGCCCGTGTTGAAACGCAGCACGCCTTCCTTCACATAAACATCAGCACTAGCCAGGTTCTGCGTCAGATCCAGGGTACCAATACCAGTCTTGGTCAGCGTGTATCCATTGCTGGTAATGGTGCCGGTCAGCTTGCCGATATTGGCAATCTTGTTGTTGTTGTTCGTGTGGGCACCCACGTAGACAACGGAATCAGAACCCAGCGCAATGTTGGAACCAAGCGTTGTGGTATGAGCATTAGCATCAGTCCAGGCATAGGTCGACAGCATCAGCGCGCCGGAAGTGGCAGCACCTGTGCCATCTCCATTCAGAACGATGGTATTGCCGGTTGTATTCTCCAGGGGAGCATTGTTGATGAAGCTGGCGCCATCTTCCACAGTGATGGTGGTAGCAGCCTTCAACGGATTAGCCTGGCTGGAGGACTGGAATTCCAGAGAGGTACCATTGCCGCGGATAATCAGGTTAGCGAGGGCATCATTCTGATTCAGCAGCTTGCTGGCGCCATTCACATGATTGGCACCAGTCTCAACAATCACAGTACCGGCACCATAAACCGTGTTGGTCCAGGAGGTGTGCCATGTGCCGCCAGTGATGTGAAGAACGGAGGAGGCATTGCTCAGATTCACCTTGCCGGCACCTGTGCTGATGCGGTCCGTAGCGCCCAGAATCGTGTTGGCAGAAACCGTGGTAAGACCCGTGTAGGTCTTGTCGGCGCTGTTCCACTGCACGGGAATGATTTCGCCATCCTCATCCAGCAGGGAGGTGATGGTCACGCCACCTTTGGTGAGACCAGCCGTGTTAAGACCATTGGTAATGCCGTTTGCAACACCGCAGTTCAGCACCAGGGTGGAACCGTTATCCAGAATGATGGAGCCGGAGCGCTCAGCCGTGGCTTCACCCCAGTTCAGGATGGTGTTGTTGCGAACGGTCGTGGTGCCGGTGTACACGTCATCGGTGTTGAGGGTGGCGTGCGTCACCGGACCCGTGGCACCGCCATCAGAGAAGGCCACGTTACCCGCGCCGGTCAGAGCCATCTCGGCACCCAGGGCATTGGTGGAAGCAAACACCAGGGTGGTACCGGTACCGATGGTGACAGAACCAGCGAACCCATCATTGTTACCGGAAAGAATGGTTTCCGTGTTGGTGGGATCAGCAGCGGTATCAGCAGAAGCAATCGTGATGCGCTCTGCAAAGGCTGTATTTCTGTTGTTGCTGATATCGTTGCCATACTGCGCACCGCTCACAAGAGCCAAGTTCACGCCATTCAGGTAGAGACCAGCAGTGCCGAATACACCACCAGCGGCCTGAATTGTCTGACCATTAGTGCCATACAGGTGAATGGTCGTGCCGGTCACAGCCCCGCCAATTTCACCAGCAAACTGCACATTATTGGCACCGAAATCAAAGACTGCATAGGCTTTGTTACCAAGAGCCAGACCGCCATTCAGAGAATAGTCAGTCGTATTGCCGGCAAGCCAGCGCAGGGTACCGCCATTGGTCACCACAATGTTCACCTTATCCTGGTCAACGATGGAACCAGCATCCAGAGCAAGGGTGCCTGCCACGGAAACGGAGGTCTGCTCGGTCATGGCCAGCGTGCCCTGGCGGAAAATTGCCGTACCGCTGGCAATGGTGATGCCATCTGCAGCGGCAACAATGCCACTCTGGGCAGAGCCGCCAATGTAGAATTCATACGTACCGGCACCAGCATTCACCACCATGGAGTTCGGAGTCAGCTCACCGCTGATCTGAACCTTCTCAGGATTAGCCGTGTTGGTGATACCGGCAAAGGTCACATCGTATTTCTTACCGGCTTCATACTGGTCCCCCCGGTCATTGAAGACAGACTGGTCACGCCAGGTGCCATGGTTCGTGGCGGCATCCTCCGGAGCCCAGGTCAGGCTGTAGGAGGGCTCAACCGGCTTCCCTTCCACGAGGGTCAGCATGCCATTGTTCAGGCTCAGTACATAACTGCCGATTTCTGTGTTGCCATTAATCGAAGTAAATACGCTGGATGCAGCAACAGAACCATCGGACAGCGTGACGCCGCTCAGGTCTGTCACGCCTGTCATCAGGGTCATGATTCCATTGGCGGCCACATCACCCGTAATGGAAAGGCCCGTACCCAGAGTAAGGACGCCATCCATCGTGAAACTGCCGTCACCCACGTTCAGACCGGTGCCGTCAGCAAGCGTTAAAGCGCCCGTGAACTTGGAACCAGCTGCCAGGGTCAGGCTGCCTTCTTCCACGGTAAGAGCAGTAATCACAGTCTCACCGGAAAGACCCAGGGAACCAGCGCCGCCCTTAGTGACCTCGCCATCGTGGCTGTAACCCACCATGGTGGCGGTTGTTTCAGCATTCGTGACGTTAATCTTATTGAAATCAGTGAAGGTCACGCCCGTGTATTCACGGCTGTCGCCTACGAAGTTCAGCGTGCGGTCACCTGTAATGGAGGAGTCGCAACGGGCGGCATTATCCGGGAAATGGAACTTGTAACCGGAATGCACGGTTGCGTTCTCACCAAACGCAATTTCATGACCGACGTTGACAGTGACGCTTTCTGTGGTCCACTTGGTGTTGTGCTTCTGCTCACCTGCAGCGTATACGGCGTTCACCGTACCGGAAAGCAGGCTCACATTCACAGCACCCTGAGTCATGATTGCGTTGGCATTAGCATTATCACGCTGGGTGTAGCCACCACCAACAAGGGTGCCTACCGTAGCGCCATCCAGAGTCACGTTGATGGTGCCCACCTCGGTTGTAATAGCATGACCACCGGACTGACTGACGAAGTCCACATGACCGCCGTATACCGTGCCGCCAATGGTACCACCTTCAAGGGTGAGGTTGATGGCATCAGCCTTCATGGTCATCTTCTCCAGAGTAGCATCCATGAAGTGACCGCCAGCCACGGAACCCGTGTAGGTACCACCCTTGATGGTCATGTTCACCGTACCCACGGAGTTCATGTTCTCATAACCATTGCTCATGTAGGTACCGCCGACAATACGACCGCTGAAGGTAACGTTATCTGCAGCATCAATGGAAAGATTGGTAGAACCGGAAATAGAACGATCACCATCACCGTTTCCCCTGGGGCCGGTGTAGTAGTGACCAGCTGCGATATTCTTGGCAAAGGTTACGGCCTCACCGGCGTACTCGCTCAGGTCAATAGTCACATTGGTGTTACCCGTCAGCGTAGCGCAACCACCATTGTTGGTGCCAACAGCAGAACCACCGGCAATGAAGCCGTTACCGCTCAGCGGGGTGTAGATGAAGATATGCGTATCACCGGTCTGCAAGGTATTGCGCATGTGGGCATTCACAGATGAACCTGCGATATTGCCCGTTACATTACCACTCTTGACCGTAATATAGGTGTTACCCACCAGGTTGGAATCCTTATCACCCCAGTGACCACCAATCAGCGAAGTAACGGTAGCACCATCAATAAGAATATGCGTATCACCCGTGAACATGCAGGTGTAGGTATCACCCCACTGGGAGCGGCTGCCACCGATAATCGCGCTGTATGTACCAGCTGTTGCCTTAATCCAGGTACTGCCGGTCACGTTGCTCTGGTTGGCATTTGAACCACCGTAAACATTACCTCCGGAGCCGGAAGTTCTATTCAGAAGAACATGCACAACCTCACCGGTCTTGTTAGCAGCCGTGTTATAAGCGAAATTATCGCCGTTCGTGGAAGGAGAGAATGAGGTCAGTCTGGCCGGTGCCTGGTTGAGCACATCATCACCCCAGTTGGGGTCCCACGCGGCAGCATTGGGATTGGGAACCACAATGTTGTAGGCAGCATTACCCATGGAACCCATGACCGTGTTAGCGCCACCGCCATTCATGTTACCGTTGTAGGTCACGGTTTCAGAACCGAAGGAACCAGTCAGGGTAACCGTCTGGGTGCCGCTGGCGCCAACGTTTGAGATGGTGTAGGTCTCACCCATGGTAAGCACCGCGTTAAACGTGGCACCACGCTGGCTGGTGAATGTGGTGTTCTCTGTGATTTCGGCAACATCTGCTGATTCACCAACATTGGACATCTTACCATCACCCACGCTGAGCGTAATGGCACCATCATTCCAGTTCAGCACATAACCGTTCGAGCAGTAATCACCATCAGAATAAGTACCCCAGTAAAGGCCGAGAACATCCGTCGTATCGCTCGCGGAAAGGCAACCATCCGTCAGCGTGAATGTGAATGTATAATCACCAGCAAAGAAGTTACCGCCGGTGGTAACACCAAGGCTCGGACCAGCTGCCTGGGCCTGCTGACCAGCCAGCGCAACTGCCAGGGCAGCACCTGTCATGGTAGCCGTACCCACGGTGGAAGTGGCAATGCCAGCCACGGCGCTGATGCACGCAAGCAGAGCATTACGAAGCAATTTCGGGAGATGTAATTTCATGATATTAGTTGATAGCTAAAAACTGATGGTGCCAAAAGGGGACAGTTCCCCCAAAGTACTACCCTACCATACTACTCAAATCCTCCCGCCAAGGCAAGCTAAAAGTGCGTAAATAACGATTTATATTACGCGATATGGCACATATTTTCATCCAACAGGCGGATGCGCGCGCAATCTCCAGTTTTTATCATGTGAACGCAGGCTTTCATCTTCCCTGCCACCCGCCTGGTTACAAGGCGCAGTTCGCGGGAGTATCAGGAAAAAATTGCAGATTTTTTCAATTTTTTCAGGATTTAGCTTGACGAATGCCACCAAACGGTGTATATTCCCCCCGTTCCAAGAACACAGGGCTATGGTGTAATTGGCAACACATCGGTTTCTGGCACCGCTATTCGGGGTTCGAGTCCCTGTAGCCCTACTTCCAAAAGCTCACAGTTCCAGCTGTGAGCTTTTTCTTTTCCTGCTCAGATTCCTCCACCCCATGAAAGATACATTTACGCAGGCAGTCCGGCTCGGCATCATCATGCTCATTCTAGCCATTGTGCTGGGCTGGGCAGATAAGTTCATCTTTGAGCCGGGCCGCATACCAGCCTGTGTGCAGGAAACCCTGCCGGAAGGGCGCATCTGCATGGAAACCATCAGCTCCCGTTTCCAGAACCGCGTTGTATGGGTGGATGCCCGCAGCCAGAGCGATTTCGAACTCAATCATTTGATGCTGCCGGAAAACCGCATGTTCCCGATTCGCAAAGGCCCGCAGCTCCAGCAGCAGATTGATGCCGCCATCGGCCGCTTACTGGAAGCTGCTGAGAAGAGTGAGTGCATTGTCGTGTTCTGCACGGCCGAATGCACGGCATCTGAGGAGATTGCGACAGAACTCCGCGAGCTGGGAATAATTGATGCCCCGATCTTCACCCTGCATGGCGGCTGGGAAGCGCTGAAAGCCAGCGGCATGACGATTGATTAATCACCGCTTCAGGCAAAAAGGAAACCCGCCCCGTTTCCTGCTGGAGGAAACGGAGCGGGCAGTAATCAGATGAAGAAAAACCGATTAAGCAGGGGGGGCATCAGGCCTGCTGCTCACCCTGCACCATCACGAGACGGAGGGGAGTAGAGGACACAAGCTCACCGTCGAGCGTGATGTTGATGGCATAGGTGCCCATCTTCTCGAAACGGAGACCCTGGAAGTTCATGATGAGGTTGCGGGTAAGGAAGGAAGCGCCTTCAGGCAGAGCCACCTTCAGGTCACCAACGATGGGCATGCGCTCCTTGTCGAGGGGAGTGCCGTCTTCGTCAACGATGGAGATACCGAGCTTGTGGTCACCGGAATCCTCGGGGGTAAGGCACAGGCGGAGAGCCAGAGCACAGGCGGGGTGAATCACGGGAAACTGACGGGTGAACAGCGTATCAAAGGCACCCTGCACGCAGAGCTTGCCCTGATAATCGGCGGCGTAGTCGCAAAGGACAGCAACTTGAATATCCATGGTATTGAATTTGGTTGTATAGTTAAGAATCGGCACACCCCATACCGGGGCAAATGACTTTTCTACTTCTACCACAAAAAAACTTGCTTGCAAGCACAAAATGTACCATGTGTGTCTGCTGACAAAAAATTATTTCAAAACACGTCCAATCTGCCGATTGGCAGCCACCATGATGGGAATGGCAGATACCAGAATGCAGAGAAGAAGGGTAAGGGAAATAAGGCGGATTTCCGGCATGATTTCCTCAAGAGAAAGGCTGTACTGCCCCAGTTTGAACTGAGCAACAATGACTTTCTGAGCTTTCATGAATACGGTGACAGCCCCCGCAAATGAAGCCGCCACCAGCACGAGATTCTCTACAATAAAGTTGCACACCAGCAGCAGCGGGTTGATGCCGAAACTCTTCATGAGCGTGTAGATAAACTCATTCTGGCGGTATTCCATACCTGCCAACGCGGTGAGCAGAATCCCCACAATCACCATAATACCCAGGCAGAAAGCCGCCCGGCACTGGTTCTGATTACCAAGGATGATATCCATTTCCTCCAGCAGCTCAGCCGCGGAGGAAACACTGCCTTCCCACCCCTCCAATTGCTTGAGCTTGTTCAGATACCGACACACGCGGTTCAGTGATTCCGCATTTTCAAGTTCCTTGACCTGCAACATCATGCGGTGGTAACGCGTGCCCCGGGCAGCTGACTCCTGCGGCGCCATTTCCGGCGGCACCAGCATCACGCCACCAGGCTGCAGGCGCATCAGCAAATGCTCTGCCGGCAGATGCCGCACCAGCACAGTGGTGCTGTGTTCTTCACCGCGCAGGGTCACATCCAACGGGCCTGGCGGATAAACGGCAGCGCTTTCCGGGCAAAGCACCACGGGACCACCACCGGGAGCCAGCAGCGGCATGAACTGCCCTGCCCGCCGGAAATCATACGTCACCACCGGCAGGTGCTTTCGTTCTGCCACCTGAACATTCCCCGCCGGAATAATGGCAACAGAATCAGCCCCCAGCAACTCAAGTGTCTCTTTGCGGCTGGGCAGGCTGGCCCCGCTGCTTTCCGGCGGCAGCGCATAAAATGCCGCCACCAGGTCACCACCGCGACCGCGTATCTTATCTCTTATGGCTTTGGCAGAAATGACATAGCTCCCCAGGAAACACAATGCACACAGTGAAAGGAAGAATACCACCAGCACGCGGGCCAGCGGGCTGGAGGCACGCGTGAACCAGCGGTGTACCGTATCCTTAGCAAGATACAGGATGGTCAAAATCAAGGAGATCATCGGCCAGTTCGAGCAAACGGCTATCGTGTGTGCTGATAATGCAGATGCGCCTGGAGGCATCCTGCGTCACCAGTTTCTTGATGATGTCGGTATTCCCGTCATCCAGACCTGAGGTGGGCTCATCCAGCAGAATTGCGGCGGCATCCTTCATCAGCGTGCGCGCCAGGGCGGCGCGCTGAGCCTGACCGCCGGAAAGTTTATCAGCCCGGCGGTGGCGCAATTCCTGCAACCCAAGGTCACGCAGCAGTTCCTCGCACCGCGGTTTCCACTGCCGGCGCGGCAGCATGGCCATTTCAGCCGCCAGGTGCAGGTTGCGCTCCACGCTCATCAGCGGCAGCAGATTAATGCCCTGGAACATGTAAGCGACATCCCGCTGGTGGTAGCGCCGGCTGGTCACTTTCACCCCCGTCGGGGTGATGATGCGCCCGCCTGTCACTTTCAAATACCCCGCCAGCAGCTTCAGCAGCGTTGTCTTGCCAGAGCCGGAATAGCCTTTCAGCACGGTGATACCCGGTTTGAACACGTGGCTGAAACCATCAAATACCTTAACCTGGCGGTTGTAGGAAAATGAAATGTTATCACAGACAAGCTCCATGGTACCGAATAAGATTATTGACGTGGACGGACGATGATGCTGCGGTCGCCTATGAGAATCAACACATCATCCGGGTAGAGCCGCTCCACCAGCTGCTCCCAGTTTTCGCATTCTGCGGCCTCCGGGCGGGAGATAAGCTCCAGCTTGTTGAGATATTTCACATTCTCCCCCGCTTCATACACCAGCTTTGCCCTGGCATTGCTGCCCAGCATATTATACGCTGTTTCGCGGTCTGCCTCCGGCACCTTGAAGTAATAAACCAGCATGTCTGCGCTGGAGCCATGCCCCTGCTCAACTTTGCGGTGTGAATATGCACCCGTGAGCTGGCGCCCCTCCGGCAGCGCTATGGAGACACTGAAATTCTGCTCCGGCAGCTGGGTGAGTTCTGCCTTGCTCAGGTTGATGGTGATATAAAAGGCAGAATCATCACAAACGGAAGCAAACGGGCGACCGGGTAATCCGTGGTACTCAAATGGTTTGCTTGTGTCCTCCGGCAGGCGGGCATGGTACTGCAAACGCCCCGCAAAGGGCATGCGCAGCGTCAGTTTGGCATGCGTGCGGTCAAATTCCTGCTGTTTGAGCCGGGGGCTGCTTTCCATCTCACGCTTCAGCAGCTCCATGCGTTCATCAATGTCACGCAAGGATTCCGGAGTCGGGGGCAGATCATCCTGCCCCAACTGACCGGCGGGCGCGTACTTGCGCTCCTGCGGTGAGAGTTTCAGGAAAAACTGCACCTTGCTGCGCTGGCTTTCCAGCTTGCGCATTTCATCGCGCAGGCGCATTTTCTCCCGGGCAAGCTTCAGCTCCATTTCCTCGCGCTCCTGCGCCGTGCGTTCCTCGTTGAGAACAGCAATCAGTGCCCCTGCCGGCTGGCGCTGTTCCGCATCTGCCAGGTGGCTCACGATACCATTCTCCAGATGCAGGGTTGCAGCCTGCTCCGGCACTATCTTGGCAGGCAGAACAGCCACCTGCACCGGCTCTGCCAGCAAGGGTGCCGCAGCTGCCAGATAGATGATGGTACGTGTTGTCATTATTCTCTTACAAATGAGGAGGCGGGGAGATTACATGGGGAACCCGAGACCGCCCGTCACTTTGCGCATCTCAGCTTCTGCCATGCTCTTAGCGCCATTCAGGGCATCCTGAACAGCCTTGAGAACCAGGCTCTGGAGGAATTCGGCATCATCCGGGTCCACCACTGCGGGGTCAATGCTCAGGGCTTTAATCATGCCTGTGCCATCCGCCGTAGCCTTGATTTTGCCACCGGCTGCCTCTGCGGTGTATTCTTTTTCTGCCAGTCGGGCCTGGGCCTGGGCCATGTTGGCTTGCATAGCCTGTGCCTGCTTCATCAATTTTTGCAGATTCATAATGTTCGCGTTGTATTTTGTTAAAAAATCACTTAATCAGAGTAGCGTGGAATTCCTTGAGCGCCAGTTCAATGAGCGGATCCTGGTAGAATTCTTCCATGGAGGGGCGCAACGAGGGCGTGGCCGCCGGGCGGGCAGGCGCAGGGGCGGCTGCGGTTGCGGCAGGCGCTTTCTCAGGAGCCTTGGGTTTGGCTGCCGGGCGGGGTGCGGGTTCCGGCAAGGGCGCAGGTGGTGGCGGCGGCTCTACCACAGGCGGCGGCACGCTGTCATCCATCACCAGGCGGAAGGTGACCCCGTGTCCGCAGAATCTGGGTGCCAGTTCTGCCAGCAATTCCGTGAGCGGTTCTCCCAGCAGCGCGTCCCGCGTGTCGGTGTCCTCAGGGTGAATACCAAGGGTTACCAGACCATCATCATCCGAAATAAAGAGCGTGTTACCCACAGACCCCGCATGCAAGGGGGAGGCCTCCCGCATGGCGGTCAGCAGCGCTTCCCATGACTCCGGCGTCAGGGCACCGGCAGGGGCGGCTTCTTCCGCAAACATGGTGCTATCCACCACATCATCAAAATCCGGAGCCGGGGTATCCTCCAAATCAGGGTTCAGCTCAAAACTGGGTGGCTCATCATCAATGGGTTCCAGACCAGCAGGCATTTCATGAGGAACCGGTTGCTCCACCGGTGCGACCGGGGCCTGTTCCGCCACCGGAGCCGGGGCGGCGGGCTGAGGTGCGGGTACCGGCGCAGGTGCTACCGCCATGGGGACAGCAGGCAGCGGAACCGTGGCAATCGGCGTTTCAGGCAGGGGGGCGCCATTCAGCGCGCGGATAATGTCACTGATATTGGCCTCAGCCAGTGAATGCACAGCCTGAATCAACCCCATTTCAAGATGCAGGCGCTTGTTCGTACTCCAGCGCATGTGTTCCTCAGTGCCGGAAAGCACCTCCATGAGGCGGACTATCTTATCTGCCGGGGTTCGGGCCAGCAGTTCGTTCAGCGGACCCCGCCACTCCTCCGGCAAGGAGAAACTGGCTTCCTGCGGCGCCACCTTGCTGATAAGCAGCTCACGCACAGCACCCATGACCTCGCTGAGCAGCTGCCCCATATCGCGCCCGGCTTCTGCAAGCTCATGCACCAGGTGAAGCAGGCTTGGCAGCTGGCGGTCCAGAATATACGCCAGTGCGCGGGCCACGGTCTCACGGCTGGTTACGCCAAAAATATCATTCACGTCCTGCTCATCTATATTGTTCCCGCAGAACGATACCAGCTGGTCAAGCATGGATTGCGCATCGCGCATGCCGCCATCTGCCACCCGGGCAATGGCAAAGGCAGCCGGCAGGCTCAGGGTGACCCCTTCCTGGGCTGCTATGTTGACCAGATGGTTGGCGATGATTTCTGCCGGAATCGGGCGCAGGTCAAAGCGCTGGCATCGGGAAAGAATTGTCGGCAGTATCTTGTGCGGCTCCGTGGTCGCAAAGATGAACATCACATGCGCAGGCGGTTCCTCCAGCGTTTTCAGCAAGGCATTGAAGGATTCCTTGGTAAGCATGTGGACCTCATCAATGTAGATGATGCGGTACTGCCCGCGCGTGGGGGTAAACTGCACGTTATCCCGCAAATCGCGAATGTTATCAATACCACGGTTGGAGGCGCCGTCAATTTCCAGCACATCAAGGCTACGGCCCTCAGCAATTTCCAGACACACATCCTCATCCGGGTCAAAATCCACACTGGGACCACCACTGCAGTTCAGCGCCTTGGCAAAGATTCGGGCGGTGGAGGTTTTACCAGTTCCGCGCGGACCGACAAAAAGATACGCATGCGCAAGGCGTTTCTGTTCAATCGCATTGCACAGCGTGCGCACTACATGATCCTGCCCCAGCACATCCTTGAACGTGCGTGGACGGTATTTTCTGGCAAAAACCTGGTAACTCACGTCCCCCATTCTACCTTAATCCTTCTGCCCCCGCAAGGCATTAATCAGTCAATCTCTCAAAAATTGTACCAAATATACCCGGGGAAAAGCGGAGGCAGGAGCTGCATTAATCCTGCTGCTGCTGCAACCAGGCCTCAAACTGCCGCAATGCTTCCCCGCGGTGGGAAATGGCATTCTTCTCCTCTGCGCTGATTTCAGCCATCGTGCAGTCATACCCATCGGGGATAAAGAGCGGGTCATACCCGAAGCCACCCGTGCCACGCGGCGCCAGCGTTATCTGCCCTTCCACGGTCCCGATGAACGATGCCAGCTCCTTCCCTTCCTTTGCCACGGAAATGGCGCATACATAGCGGGCGGTAAAGGGTTTATCTGACTCCGGGCGGGCTGCCAGCTCCGCCAGCATTTTGCGGTTGTTTCCTTCATCATCCCCATGGGTGCCGGCGTATCGGGCAGAATACACCCCAGGCATGCCGCCCAGCGCATCCACACAGATGCCGCTGTCATCAGATACGACTATCCCAGGGAAAACAGCTGATATGCTTTCTGCCTTGATGGCGGCATTCTCTGCAAAGGTCACACCGGTTTCTTCCGGGTCCGGAGCCCCAGGAAAATCCGCCAGTGTCTTCAACTCGAACTGGGGCGGCAGTATGCGGGCAAATTCACGGGCTTTGTGGGCATTACGCGTGGCTATAAGCAGGGGGATACGATTCATAATCATTGAAGTTTTGTATCTTTCTTATGGAAGACACGGGTGAAAAAGAGGTAGATGACCAGGTAGGAAAGAAGGGCGCAGAAAATATCTGCCACCATCTGGGCGCACCAGATGCCCCGCCCGCCAAGCCACAACGGCAGCACCAGCAGGCATGGGATGAGTATCAGAAATTGCCGCAGCAGGTTCAGGAACACACTCATTATCGGCCGGCCGATGCTCTGGAAGAAGTTACCAATGATAATCTGCGTTCCGACCAGGGGGAAAGCCATCCCCATGATGCACAACCCGCGCGTTGCCAGGGTTATCAGCTGGGTGGAGTTGGCATCCTGTTCCTTGACAAAGACACGGACGATGGTCTCCGGGAAAAACTGTATCCCCAGCCAGCACAGCAGCGTAAGCGCAAAAGCAGAGCCAACGGCATAATAGAAAACCCGCCGCACCCGGCTGTAATACCCAATGCCCAGATTATACCCGGCAATAGGCTGCATACCCTGCGCTATACCCATCACCACCATGGCTACGGAAAGCAGCACGCGGTTCACAATGCTGAACGCACCCACGCCCATGGCCCCTTCATAGCTCAGAAACTGCTGGTTAAAGACAATGACCACCAGGCAGCCGCACAGGTTCATGAGGCATGGCGGCAACCCCAGCAGTGAAATCCGCCGCATGATTGGTCCGCAAAGCTTCCACATACGCCCACGGAAGTGAATCACGCTCCGCCGGTTCAGGAAGTGAATCATGACCCAGACCAGACCGACCGCCTGCCCGGCTGTTGTAGCAAGCGCGGCGCCCGTCATTCCCCATTCCAGCACGCGGACAAACAAATCTGCGCACGCTATGTTTACCACCATGGAGATGAGCAGGCTGTACATCGCCTTGTACGGGTACCCGCTCGCGCGCATCACGTGGTTCAGGTTCATGAACGAGAACGTGAGCGGACACGTCAGCATGAGTACCAGCATGAACTCCCGGGCCGGGTTCAGCGTATGCTCATCTGCCCCGAACAGGTACAAAATCTCATTCATCCACGGCAACGGGAACCACCCGCATATCACACCCAGCACCACACCCATGATGGTGCAATGCCCCAGCACACGGAATGCCCGCTGAAAATCCTGCTGTCCCAGCGTAATCGATGTAGTGGCGGCTCCACCCAGCCCCACCAGGGTTCCCAATGCTACCAGCAGGTTCATGATGGGATACAACAGCCCCATGGCCGTTATCGCGTATGCCCCGCAGCATTGTCCTATGTAGATGGAGTCTACTATGTTGTAAAATGACATTGCCGCCATGCCTACAATAGCCGGCAGCGAGTATTGCGCCAGCAGACGCCCCATGGGCTTCTGCTCCAGATCTACTAGTTTCTGGTCTTTCTCCATGCTCAGGCAAATTCTACTCCTCTTACCACTCACTGTCAAGCTGTGATTCGGGATACCCGACTCATGGCACATGTGCGCTTTCATTTCAGCCTTCCACAGCACCTGTCATGCCGGCATAACCGCCACATGTTGTGCAGTTTGCCTCCCTACCCCCGGAACTGGATTCCGCTCGGTACCATGTTCCGCCCCTCGTTTATTTGTTGCGCATTTCCCTCCCTGCCCCTATACTGGCACAAACCCTTGCTCCCTCAGATGCTCCTGCGGTGCCCAACTCCCCTATGACCGAAATCTCCCTGAGTGCAGAGCAGTTTCGCTTCACTGGTTATGTACACACCCAGCCCGCAAGCCACCCGCGCACTAAAATCCAAACGGTTCAATGGTGATTCCAACACAGCCTGATGACTGAGGCGCCAATCTCATCATTCATTATGATAGTTTGCACTTGCATGGTTTCGGTTTTGCGTGTAACATAACTGCAGAAGTAACCTTTACTTAATCAATACGATGAAAAAATTGCTTACATTCTTTGGCACCTTGCTGATGCTGGGTGGTATGGTGGCTCCTCTTGCCGCACAGGAGGAAGATACGGCAGCAGAAACGAAACAGGAAGCCAGCGAGGTAAAGGTCATCCCGATTGCTGAACTTCTGCAGGAGGTTAAATATGTCACCAAGGTCAAACCAAAGAAGAAAGCCGTGGTGTATTTCTTCCTTCGTTCGCATTCCTCTTGCGGATTCTGCCGGCAGATTGCGCCGCAGATGAATGATTTATACAAGGAAATGAAGAACAAGGGGGCAGAGCTGATTATGCTTAATGGCGATGCCAATACGGAAAAAGCCAAGAAATGGGCTAAGGAGATGGATATAGGCATCCCGATGATTACGCCTGAAACAGCCTCTGTCATTGGCTCCAAAGTGCCCGGCGGCGGTTCCGGCGGTTCACCGAATGTGATGGCTGTTATGTCTGATGGTGAGCAGATTGAGGGCGCATCAGGCGCTTCCGGTTGCAAAGAGTTGGTGGGCAACTGGAAGGAAATGGTGAAGGATGCCAAGAAGGCTGAGGCCCAGAAAAAAGCTGAAGCCCGAAAAGCAGGTAAGAAAAATAAGAACGCCCAAAAGAAAAATAAAAAATCCAAAAAGGCAAAGTCTGATGAGGACGAGGACGTATAATCGCTTCTCTTCAAGTTGAAATTCTGACTACTCACCCGTCATCACAGAATGGCGGGTGAGTTTTTTCCTGGGGGAGCCGCCGCCGCGCAGATGGCAAGCCCATGCCTGGTCAGACCCACTAACCATGAATAAAATTCCCCTATTCTGCAAGTTCTGATACCCTGGCGCAGCTTTATACACGCAATACAGGCGTGATTTACGATTAGAAATTCAGATAATCTGCGGTAAATTCCATATCATCACACTTTCCACGCACCGGTAATTATGTTAGACTGTGCGCACGAATAAGAATTGGCACAACACGGGGCTGGCGCAGCAGCACACCGCCATTATGTTCAGCCTGCAACTGGTTCCCGGCGTGCTGCGGATAACACACTAAACTATTTTTCGCATGTTATTATCAATCAAAACATTGCTTTGTATCGGCAGCGGTTGCTTCATAGGCGGCGTGCTGCGTTATCTGACCAGTTATTTCATCTGCACGCGCTGGGGAATCACCGCCGCGGATATGCCCTGGCACACCCTCATCATCAACTTCGGGGGATGCCTCTTCATGGGGATTTTCTGCGGACTTGCCACAGCGGGGATTATCGAATCCCCCAACCTGCGCCTCGCGCTCACCGCCGGACTCTGCGGCGGTTATTCCACCCTGGCAGCCTTTGCCTTTGAAAACACCATGCTGCTGCGCAGCGGGCACTACCTGACCACCGGCAGCTACATCATTGCCACTATTCTGGGAAGTCTGGTCTGCTTTATAGCCGGTTACGCCCTAGCCAACTGCTTCTCCCGCGGATGAAATAAAGAATTTTTCATAAATTCACGTTTTTTTACTTGCCAAAACCAAATCACGCGTGTATACTCCCGGCGTCCTCACCAGAGGATAATAACAGAACGGGGTATTAGCTCAGTTGGTAGAGCGTCTCAATGGCATTGAGAAGGTCAGCGGTTCGAATCCGCTATGCTCCAGCCTCCGTTTTTTCGGAGAAAAAACTTCGGCTTGGCAAGCCTTTTGGTTTGCCAAGCCAACTTTTTTATGCAGCAACGCGAAATAAAAAAAGGGAGGCTGCCACGCTGAAGCACTTGGCACGCCATAGCTCCGAAGGAGCCACGGCGGATGAGCGGAAGCGGGCAAACCACCGTGGCGCAATACATGCGGTAAATGCAAAACACAGTAATGCCAATGCCAACCTCTCATTTCTACTACGTTTACATTCTGCGTGATGTCGCTACAGGCATACGCCATTACACAGGCGTGACGCATGATTTGCA
>JAZRJB010000078.1:0-12108 GCA_045645565.1 Akkermansia sp.
GCTACTGGTACCGTCGGCGGCAAGCGTTCTGTTCTCAAGCGTTTCGAGCGCGTGAAGCTCATGAAGGAACGCGGTCAGTGGAAGGAAGGTCAGAGCCCCATCGGCCTGCCCAAGACCAAGTTCGAAGCCTGATTGCCCCTCTCAGAGGGAACTCGCATTTTCTGGAGCCCCCCGGTTGTGGCGACCGCGGGGCTTCTTTTGTCCCACAATTATACCAGTATACAGACATGTCTGAAGATAATGGCTATCCCGCAGCCCCTGAGGGCAGCGTACGCCTGAACAAATTTCTGGCCTCCTGTGGCTATGAGAGCCGCCGCGCTGCGGACCGCCTCATTGCAGAAGGTCGCGTTGAAGTGAATGGCAAAGCCGTAGACACCCCTGGTCTGCGCGTTATGCCGACTGATTTTGTAAGAGTCGATGGTCGCCGCGCCGTCCCCCAGGAGGAAGTTGTCATCCTGCTCAACAAACCGCGTGGCTATGTGTGCAGCCGTGACGCTCAGGGCGCCATCGGCACCGTGTACGACCTGCTGCCGGCAAAATACCGCCATGCAAACTATGTCGGCCGCCTGGATGCAGATAGCGAAGGGCTTCTCATTTTCACCAACAACGGCAGCATGTGCCAGAACCTGGCTCACCCCAGCGGTGGTGTGGAGAAAGAATACTGGGTAACGCTTGACCAGGCATTCGACAGCAGCGTGCTGATTCAGCTGCTCAAGGGCGTACGCATTCCTGAAGGTCAGGCCAAAGCCAAGTATGTATCCCGTCTGTCTGCCCGCCGCGCCTGCGTTGTGCTGGAACAGGGACTGAAGCGCCAGGTCCGCCAGATGTTCGCCTGCCTTGGTCTCCGCGTCAAGAAGCTCGTCCGCGTTCGCATCGGCTCACTCTGGGGCGGTGATCTGGAACCTGGTCACTGCCAGCTTATGACCGCTGAGCAGATTGCAGATGCCGGCACCAACCCCCGCCGCCGCAAGGGGCTGGTAGGCGCCAAGCAGGTCTTCAAGCCGCGCACCTCTCCCGTTACCAGCAAGCAGGCTGATGACGATGATGATGAGGATTATGTGTTCAACCCCGCCGACTTCGAGACTGAGGAAGAAGCCCTCGGCATTGCTACCAAGTTCACAGAGGGTGAAGCTTTTGAACCTGATCGCGAGGACTCCCGCCGCCCCTTCGGGCGCGCTCCCCGCAACCGTCGTGAAAACTTCCGCGAGTCCGGTGACCGCAAGCCCTTCGGTGAGCGCCGTTCCTTTGGTGACCGCAAGTCCTTTGGTGAGCGCCGTTCCTTTGGTGACCGCAAGCCCTTTGGTGAGCGCCGTTCCTTTGATGGCGAGCGCCGTGACTTCGGCGAGCGCAAGCCCTTTGGTGACCGCAAGCCCTTTGGTGACCGCAAGCCGTTCGGTGGTGAGCGCCGTTCTTTTGACGGTGAGCGCAAGCCGTTCGGTGGTGAGCGCCGTTCTTTTGACGGTGAGCGCAAGCCGTTCGGTGGTGAGCGCCGTTCTTTTGACGGTGAGCGCAAGCGCTTCGGTGGGGAACGCCGTTCCTTCGACGGCGAGCGCCGCTCCTTTGGCGAGCGCAAGTCCTTCGGCGAGCGGCGTTCCTTTAATGGCGAGCGCAAGTCCTTCGGCGGAGAACGCCGCGACTTCGGCTCCCGCAAGCCCTTTAATCGCAACGGTGGCAACCGCAATTCCGGCGGTTTCCGTCGCGGTGAGTAAAGAGCAGCACAGTTCATGTTTCTTCCCGGTGCTGATTAGTATCATCAGCACCGGTTTTTCTTTCAACAGGTAATCCCGAATACGCGTCTCCACTGTCACCATTTATGAAAATCCTTCTTCTTTCCCTCCTGCTCATTCAGCCCTTGCAGGCAACAACTCAGACTCCGGAAGCACCCTCCCCCCTTTCCTGCCAGGATTCCGTGTTGGAACAAAACATCAGCCAGCTTAAAGAGAAAGCCGAACAGGGCGATGCATATTCCCAACGCCAGATTTACCTGCGTTATGCCCTCAAAGGGCACCGCGAGCAGGCTACCGCCTGGGCTGATAAGATGATTGAAAACCTCTCTGAGCAGGCTAAGAACGGTGACAGGAAAGCCATGTGGATGCTGGGGCGCCTGTTCCTTACCGGCGATGCGGTCGTCCCGGCAGATGTCATCCGCAGCGCTGAGTGGTTCAACCGCCTCTCTGCCGAGGGCGAACCTGCCGCTGCCTACATCCTGGGCGATTTGTATACCAGGCAAAACTCCCCCGATGCAGCCAGCTCTGCATACGCCAAGGCATACTCTATCTACCTGCAACAAGCAGACGCAGGTAACGACGAGGCCCGCTACTGGCAGGGTTACATGGAACTCCAGGGGCTGGGAACCCAGGCTGATGCGCCCCGTGGAATCGCTCACATGGAAAAGGCCGCTGCAGCCGGGGTTCTGCCCGCCGCTTACCAGCTTTTCAAAATCTATACAAAAGGTGCAGGTGTACCCCCGAGTGAAGAAAAGGCCCTCACCTATGCCGAAATGCTCGCTGACCGCGGAAACGATGCGCAGATGGCCTATGTCGTGGCTGATGCATACCTGAAAGGCAATGGCACCCCGCAGAATCAGGATAAAGGGATTCAATACCTGAACAAGGCGGTTGCAGCCCGCGTGCCGGAAGCCTTGTACCACCACGCATGGCTTCTCCATGAACAAGGGAAGCACCAGGAAGCGCTCCATGCTTACCAGGCGGCTGCCCAGCAGGGTCATGCAGATGCCGCCGTCAAGGCTGGCTCCATGCTCCTCTTTGGGGACGGCGTTGAAGCAGACCCCGCAGAGGGGCTTAAAATACTCCAATATGCAGATTCCGCTCTCGAAAGCCCCCTGGCTCCGTACGAATTAGGGCGCTATTATGACAGCGTCGGTGAAAGCCCCCTGGCCGATGAATTCTATATCACAGCCAGCGACAGAGGCCACCCCGCCGCCATGGCCCGCCGTGGGTTACTTCACCTGAACCCGACTTCCCCGATTGCGTGGAATCCCACGGCAACTTACCACTGGTGGAAATGCGGAGCCGATGCCGGAGACGAAACCTGCACCCTTTACATGCGCCTTTATCTGTTCGGGTTTATCCCCTTGCTGCTCATTCTCATCTTTGGTCTTCCTCTCTATTTCGTCCACAGCCTGGCTAAAAAAAGCAAAAAATAACGACCGCTGCGAGCCGTTTAATTTCTTATCATTACATAACTTTCACGCCCTTCCGCGGAAAATTTATCCTTGACCGCCAGGCAATGGTAGAGTATACTCCACGTAGACCTCACTCTAGCATGCAGGAGTAGGCACACACACACACCATAGAAAGAAATCCATGAAAAAGTTCATACTTACCGCCGGCATGACCCTCTGCGCCCTGGTTTCCCAGGCCACAGCCAACATCACAGGCTACTGGACCACCATTGATGACGAAACCCAGGAAGCCAAGAGCGTTGTTCAGGTGTACGAATACCAAGGCAAATACTATGGCCGCGTGGTCGAGCTACTGCTCAACCCCGGAGCCAAGGCCAAGATTAAGGGCAGCCCCGCCATCAAGGGCCTGACCATCGTCTGGGATCTGGAAAAGGATGGTGATACCTACAGTGGTGGCGAAATCCTTGACCCGCAGAAAGGTAAGGTATACGGCTGCGAGATGTGGCGCGATGGCAAAAACCTGATTGTGCGCGGCAAGATTGCATTCCTTGGTCGCAACCAGACCTGGTTGCCCAACACAACCTTCAAAGGCACGGCAGACAAGCCGACACCTAAGAAGCCTGCTTTGTAATGAGCAGAAAAAGAGAGAGACACAACAAAGCGCACCTGTTACTGCAGGTGCGCTTTATTCTTGATTCAAAGCTTATATTCAAACATGTGGAAAAGCTGCCACCCCACCTCGGCATAGAACAATTTTACTTCTGAACACTTGTAGAAGCCAAATCCGGTATAAAAACGGGAAACAGGCAGATTCAAGTCTATCAAGTCGAGGCGGACCGCCTTCTCATTCGCCCTGCGTGCCCGCTCAATGACAGCATTCAGCATAGCCGCGCCCAGCCCCCTGCCCTGGTAGCGCAGAGACACCCCCAGCGCATGAATCACGGAAAACTCCCCCGGCTTCGCCTCTACCCGCCAGGGTACCTCCAGATATCCATCATTAGCCTCGTGGTTCACAATCATGGCCGCAACCAATTCACCGCCAGCCTCAGCCACCCAGAGTTCCCCCGCAGCCAATGCTGCCTGTAAGTAAGCGCTTGACGGGTGTCCGTTCTTATCCCACATGGGGTGATAAGGCTGCTGCAGCAAATCATCAATAAGCTGGTCATAAAAGGCCCGCACCGCAGGGAACTCATCTGCGGAAGCCCGCCGTATCTTGTATTCGGACGTCATGAACACAATCTACCACCAAGTCCCTCGAAAGTAAAGAAGCGAGTCTGCCCCACCAGGGACACACCGCAGCAACCAAAAAGTTTAACGACGATTTTTTTTCACACGTGTCCCAAAGTTTGAGAAAGCTGCCCGATAGATTGGAATTTGGCGAGCCGCAGGTGAGCGGAATTCTGAGCCCGCAAGGGCGACAGAATCATAGCCCAGCGTGGAGCCGCAACGCGGCGGAACGCTGGGTTTGGAATAAAAAATAACCGGAACCCCGACCAACGTGGAGGGGTGGCAGGGAAGCACTGCTAAAACACTAAGACTTAGCTTCTGCCACCCACTCTGCTACGCTCCGGGGTTCTGATATGTTCTTCATTTTACCCAGGGTTCCGCTGCTGACGCAGCTCCACCCAGGGCTATTATTGTGTCGCCCTCTCCGAGGGCTCAAAATTCCTCGGGCTTTCAGCCCGCCAAAGTCCAATTTATCGAGATGAGGGGGGCTTCTTCGAAAATGTCATTGATGTTTCTATTGCTTACAAAATCTTTGGGACACATGTGATTTTTTTTATAAATCTGGCATCTTGCGGCTTGCGTTCTAGTTTTTTTCTGATACTATGGCAGGCGAGTGCAGGCAGAAGATTCCAACACCACACCAACAGACAACGAGCTTGAAAAGCTTGCTGCCCGCACGCGGCGCAGTCTCATCATGAGGCTGGGGGATTGGAAAGACCAGCGCAGCTGGGACGAGTTCTACCGCACCTACTGGCGGCTCATCTACTCCGTAGCCATCAAAGCCGGTCTCAGAGAGGATGAAGCCTGGGACGTCGTTCAGGAAACGGTTCTGACCATTGCCAAGCAAAGCCTCAAAGGCGCATACGACCCGGAAAGAGGCTCGTTCAAGATGTGGCTGTGGAACGTAACCCGCTGGCGCATCAACGACCAGTTCCGCATGCGCGGCAAAGCTCCGCAGACAACGTCTGAAACGGATGAAAACCAACCGGTGAGGGAACCCGTTGAAAATGTTCCGGACACCTCCGGTAACAATTTCTCAGAACTCTGGGAACGCGAATGGCAGCGCAACGTCATGGAAGCCGCTCTGGAGCGAGTGAAAGCCAAGGTTTCCCCACGCCAGTTCCAGATTTTTGATTACAACGTCCTGCAAGGGATGAACGCTACCGACGTGAGGCGCAAGCTCGGCGTAAGCATTGCCCAGGTCTACCTGGCCAAACACCGCGTCAGCACCATTCTCAAAAAGGAAATTGCCTACATCCGCGAGCAGGAAAAATAACAAGGCGCACCAGGCTCATACCAGCCATATACCGCCCCGCTGCAGCGCATCGTGCAGAGATTGACGCACCTGCCCTGGCGTATACCCGGCAGCTCTCAATGAAGCAATGGAACGCGCGCCATCCCGCTTTGCCAGGCGCTTACCTGAATTATCCCGCAGCAAGGAGTGGTGGCAATACACCGGAACCGGTAAAGCCAGCACGCCCTGCAATACCCTATGAATATGAGTAGCATCGAACAAATCCTCACCGCGTGTAACATGGGTCACACCTTGTGCTGCATCGTCCACCACAACAGACAAATGGTAACTTGCCGGAAAATCCTTACGCGCCAGCACAACATCCCCATACTCCGTTGGCACACAGCGCTGCGTACCCCGGCGCAAATCATGCCAAAGGGGGCAGCCAACCAAATCCTGAACGCGGCGCATATCCAACCGCCAGCTGTGGGGGACCCCGGCTGCTAATCTTTCCTCCACAACATCTGGAGGCAACTGGCGGCAGCTTCCTGGATACAAATATCCGAGGGTTGCATGAGGAGCCCGGCCAATCTCTGCTACCTGAGCCTTGATTTCCGAGCGGGTGCAGAAACAGGGATAAAGCAACCCCATATTCCGGAGAGTATCCAATACCCCACGGTATACATCAAAGCGCTGCGTCTGCACCATCACCTCACCATCAAAGCTCAAATCCAGCCACTTCAAATCCTCATACATAAGCTCCAGATACTCCGGATGCTGCGCCCGCTGGTCAATATCCTCCACCCGCAGAACACAGCGCCCGCCGTGGGCATCAGCCAGCCGCCGTGCCTGAAGGGCGGCCAGCAGATGCCCCACATGCAGGGGACCGCTGGGGCTTGGAGCAAAGCGTGTAATCACGCCGTGAGCCATAACTCTGCTCAATACTTGGCTTTCAGAATAATTTCAGAGACACGCTTCACACCGGCACCGGCCAGAGCCGAACGGGGATACAGACACAGAGCGCGGAAATAGCAGGACAACGCAGACCCGTACTCACGGCGAGCTTCGCATGACTTAGCGTCATCCAGAGCTTTCACAAAGTCGTGAGCGCCCAGGGCAAAGTGATTCACTGCATCGCGATACTTGGAGTCATCCTTATATCGGGGGTCCTCCTCTCCCCGCTGCATCAGCATTTCATAAGCCATGCACGGTCCCATGACGGCATCCTGCTTGGCGGCCACGTCAAGCTGGTCAAGCATGCCATCAATGGATGCAATAAGAGTCACCGCATCCTTATACTGTTTCTTCAGCTCAGGATCAATCGCAACAACATCAAACTTATCCTGCTCATTGTGAATGGTGCGGAATTCCTTACGGCTTATCAACGTACGGAACTCATCCCGGATACCGTCCTGGTTATCCAGCTTCTCCAGCTGCTGGCGGCCCTTTTCGAGATTCGGATTCTTCGGCCAGATGGTGCCAGCCTTTGTTATCTCATCATTAAAGGTTGCCTCATCGCCAGCTTTCAGCGCCTTTGCAGCATTGCGCACGTGCAAATCGCTCTGAGCCTTGCGCCCTGCGCAATAACTGGTCAACATCGAATCATCAAAATCCGGGTCCAGCTTCTTCATCTTGGCGGCAATTTCCTCCAATGCACCATAATCACGCGCATTCATCGTGGTCAGAGCCTTGCGACGCAGAGACCAGAACTCAGCAATGCGCCTGCGCCCTTCCACGGGGAATGTTGCAACACTCTGCATGTACTCACCCACCGCAACAGCCTCAATAAGGTGCTGCGTTGCATCAGATAACTTATTCTGAGCCAGCATATTGACAACAGCCTCCATATTCTGGTCAACCTCCTGGCGCATATTGGAAGCGAACGTCGCCATGCTGTTTACCGTGGGAGGCAGACCCGCGCCGCCTTCAAACAACTTGGCAGCCTGAGATTCGCTGTCCATCTTCATCGTTGTATCACCATCCCGGAAAATGTGGCGGTACACGTTGGCGCCAATCAGAGCATGGTCAAACCGGCGCTGCATGAGCATGGATAAAATCGTACTCTGATAATTGATTTTGGAAAGCTCCGTTGCAGCGATGCTGTCTGCATCATTCTTGATACCAGCGGCCTCCTTGGTTGCAATCGTCTTGGTATTATGAGCAATCTTGAATGTATTGGTCGTAGTCGTATCAGCTCCGGCACCGGATTTCTTTTCACCCGCAGAGATATTAGCGCGTCTGCCACGCCCGGTGTTGCGGTTGGTCATCATGTTAGTCTTTTCGACCAATTCGTCAATCTGCTGTTGCAGCTCAGCATTCTTGCGGGAGCGGCTGCGGTTGGCATATTGCACTGCAATAGCACTGGCCATAGCGCTGGCCAGGGCGCCGGATTGCTCACCATCCCCCTTATACTCATTCATTTCGTACAAGCCATTGGCAATCTTCACCAATGTCTCACTGCCGACTTCACGCACATGCCGGGCATTTTTCTGAGTCAGTTTCAAGACGCTGTTAAGCTTTTTGCGGTAGCGCTTCGCCTCTGTGCTGTCATCAGGATTCTGCTGCAGGTATTTCTCAAAGCGGGCGCGCACCAGCGCATTATTCCCCACATCGAACTTACCGCCGTTATAACTCACCGTATCGCTGGATGGATCCATCAGCGGAATCTCCATCCCCAGCAACCGGGGATTTGGAGTTTCACCGTTACTGCCATCAGTAAATGACTGACCAATCCGCAAATCAGTGACATTGTGCCCACCGTTCGGGGTATTCAGCTGCAATGTGGGATTATTTTGTTGCTGAACCGGGGTCTCAGCCGCGGGGGTAGGTGTCTGCTTGCTCTTGGGCACGCCCAGCCCCTGGGCGCCGACCTGCATCATCACCATGCCACCGCACAGAACAGGCAGCAATACTATGCTTGAAATCTTGCTCATATCTTACTCGGTTTCCACTTTTTGAACAACCATGATTCCCTTGACCTCGCGTCCTTCGGCATCTTTGCCATTCCGGCAGATGACTTCAAAAACAAACGAATCACCACGGGTCAGGTTGATGCGCCCGCAGACTCCGGCCTGAACCAGCAACGGCAGACGTTCAGACTTGTTTCCCGGCAGAGAAACGGCCACCAGACGGTCATTTCCCAGCGTTTCAATATTCTCAACCCTGCCAGACAAACGGTAGGTATTACCAGTCAGGCGAGATGCATCATGGCGGTACTCTGATATACTGAAACGAGAATCAACAGTATTTGATGCTGTATCTGAAGGTTTCATCAGCACTGCAACACCGGCTGCCAGAAGCAGCACCAGTGCTCCACCTCCAATTGCCATCGGCAACTGTGATTTTTTATTTTTTGAAGAACGTCTTTTTCTTGCCATAGCCGTCAATGATTAAAAATTATTCCCAACGCGTACGCCGCGCTCCAACATACGCCAGCACAATACCAACCAGCACATGCCCGATGAGAACCAGCATACAAGGCGTGCGGTCTGTAAACGATGTCTGCACAATGCTGTTCACCGCTTTCAACACCTCAGAATCCAAGCCACCCTGCACACTGCCGCTCCACGCCCAATATGCAGAAATAAAGGGCTGGGTAAACTTCTCCACAAACTCGGGCAAAGCCAGAACCGCACCGGACAGGGGAAGCTGGAAGCCCACCAGATAGATGCTCAGCAGTGATGACTGATCCGGGGTCTTGCAATTTGCGGATATCCCCAGACACATGGAGGTCATGGCCGCATTTGCCAGCAGCAGGAAAATGAAATGATTCACAATATCACCGCGCAATGGCCAGCAATACTGCACAAATGAGAACATCCACAAACTCTGCAGCAGAACCAGCACGCTCAGGAAAACAAGCTTGGACGCCAGATAAGCCCCCACGCCAGTTCCGGCAAACTTTTCTTTCTCCATGATGAGGCGTTCCCCGGCAATCTCGCGGGAGGAGTTATTGGACCCCATCAACCCCAGCAGAATAACCTGGAACATGATAATACCAGACACCGCAGACCCCACCCGGGCACGCACCTCTGCCTGAGCCTGCTGTGCCTCAACCTCAGCCGCAATATCGACACCCACACTATCTGTAAGCTGCAGCAACTGGTCCTGCCCCTTGCTCGAAAACAGAGCCACCAGTATCGGGAAAATCACAATCATTGCCACCTGAAGCCACAACTGCGTCTTATCCCGGAACATAATGGTGAACCGGCGGCGTAGCAATGTTGCGAACTGAGATATGAATGAAGGCTGCGCGTGTTCATCCTCCCCCTGCTCATCCCGCGGCACCGGTTGAGGCGCGGGTATCCCCGCCGCTGCAAATTTCTCCAGGTGGCGCTTCTCCAGCTGCTGGTAATAGTATACGCGGTGCTTCAACCAGCTCTTCCGCCAATCATCAGGCTCCCGCATCGCCAGCTTCGGATACACCTCCTCAAAATCCTTCTCACCAAAGTAATGCACCATCAAATCCGGTGCCCCGTGATACGCCAGATTGCCGCGGCACATCACAATGATGCTATCGTACAGCTCCATCTGCGCCAGACTATGCGTAACGGATATCACAATTCGCCCATCCTTCAAGCTGAGCTGGTGAAGCAATTCCACAATTTCCCGCTCAGAGCGCGGATCCAGACCACTCGTCACCTCATCACAAAGCAGAATACGGGGGCTACTCACCAGCTCCATAGCCAGCGCCAGGCGGCGTTTCTGACCACCCGAAAGCAATTTCACCGGACGGTCCGCTATCTCACTTAACCCCGTTTCCTCCAGTACACTATCTATAATGGCGTCAAGTTCATCGGCATCCGCATCCACCCGCAGACGCGCGGAACTCTCCACATTCTCATCCACCGTCAAGTCCTCATACGCAATGCTGAACTGCGGCACATAGCCAATCTCATACGGCTCAAAATCACCATCCTCCGCAAGATCTCGACCCTCCCAGAAAAACGAACCGGAGGTCGTTTCCTTAATTCCGGCAATAGCTTTGAGCAATGTTGTCTTGCCACAACCGGAAGGGCCTACAATCGCCGTAAAATGACCACGGGGAATGCAGAAATTCACATCGCTGAGAAGAAACAGACTCTCCCCATCATTATCAACCTCCATACAGATATTGCGAGCTTCCAACATAAGCAGTTATGTTAATACCACAACAAGCCTGCCGATGCAAGCCCGCATATACCTTTACGGAATATTTTACGCAGGTTTATGGCAAAAGGCGCTCCATAACCTCCGCCAGTGCATCATTATCATAAAAATGAACACCGCGAAGCCGGGTTACCTCCTGCCGCAGCTCCGGTACACATTCCGCATACAATGCCTTCAGCTCAGAAATGGGTTCAGCTGCACCCAGCGGGTCATCATCCCGATACATGCGAATCATCTCAACAGTAGCCTTGTACTGTTCCCCCAGGTTCAGCAACTTCTCCGGCATCTCATCAGCAGATTCCTTATCCGTTACCACCTTGAGCAAGGAACTCGCGCAGTTGATGATGTCCCGCTGCTCAGCTATCACTGTGCGCAACCGGGCTGCAGTATCCGCCTGTTTCTGAGTCTCCTCGCGATACCCCAATTTCAGATACGCATGCAGTTCCGGCGTAGAAGGCACATTGCTCATCGCTCTCACCCGCTCATACACCAGCAGATGGCGCTTCTGCTGAATCAACGAAAGCCGGCGATAATGACTAATCAGAGAATCAAAACCTTCCACATCCGCAAAAGTGCGACCAGTGCCTCCCAATCTCCCCAGCAACGACTCCCGCAACTCATCAATCTCAGCGCGTTCCTGTTGATTCTGCCGCACAAGCTTTTCCACCATTGCTGGGCGAGCCTCCGGGTCGCTCACTTCCTCCAAAGCCCTCACCCTCTCATACAGAGCATCGTTATAAATAACTGACTTTTCAAGAATATCATGCAAAAGTTCATGTTCTGACTGCTTCACACCACGACACGCCCCTGCACCACCGGCAGTCCTTCGTCCTCCCAGAGCAAAGGCTGTCAGCAATCCCCCAACGACCAGCAATATCAGATTTCTGATTTTCATATCACTCACTCGCGCAGCCTCGCTGCACAGTCGCACAGTCTATCCCATACCGCCTCGCAGCGTCAAGCCTATTTCATGTTCGACGTGATATTTTTCACAACAAAAAACGCAGTGACCTTCATCACTGCGTCTTTAGAGGCGGGAGTGGGATTTGAACCCACGAATGACGGTTTTGCAAACCGTTGCCTTAGGCCACTTGGCTATCCCGCCATGCTTTCGTTGCGGGGCGGATTATATACTTGCGCCACCAAATTGTCAAGAGGAAAATTAAACTTACCTGAAATTTATTTACACGAGGGCGGATTCAGGGGCCCGGCACCATAGCTGTCCAAAATAGGAGAACTCAAAAAATAGACTGCACCTATATCAAAGGCTAACAGATGTAATCAGCTGTTTTTGGAAAATAGATCCCCCTGGTGCAAATCAGGGGGCTTTGCATGTATGCTTTTATACGGATTG
>JAZRJB010000079.1:0-11386 GCA_045645565.1 Akkermansia sp.
CGGAGATTGGTTCATTTTTTTAGCACCGTCAGTTTAGTAGCTGGCACCCCAGAACTCAATCTCCATTTTTGTTTTCTTTTTTCTTCTTAGTTTTGCTTCTCTTCCCCCGGCTTTCTTTAGAACGCTTTTTGGACAGCTATGTGTCATGGCACAGGATAACCCAAAAACGGCTTGACAATTAAGATAGAAAGCGTAGAATGAACGCCGCTGCGTTCTTCTCTGGGAGCGTTGTTATTACAGATTTTACTAACATTTTCATTATGAATAGTTACCGTACCCATACGTGCGATGAGCTCCGCCCCGCTCATGTAGACCAGGTAGTGACGCTGGTTGGCTGGGTGGACACCGTGCGCGACCACGGCGGTGTGATTTTCACCGACCTCCGCGACCGTGCCGGCAAGACCCAGGTTGTTTTCCACCCGGAGATTGATGCTAATCTGGCGCAGCAGGCAGAGGCACTGCGAGTAGAGACTGTTATTCAGGTGACCGGTAAGGTCGTGCGCCGTTTGAAGACGGATGAGATTGATGCCACGAATCCGGACCTGGCAACGGGTGAAATTGAGGTGGAAGCAACCGAGATGAAGGTGCTGAACCCGGCTGCTGTGCTGCCGTTCCAGCTGGATCGCAACATTGCCAATGAGGATATCCGCCTCAAGTACCGTTTCCTGGATTTGCGCCGCCCCGCTATGCAGCGTAACATGATTCTGCGCCACCGCATCACCAAGACCATGCGCGACTACCTTGACGAGCAGGGTTTCCTGGAGATTGAGACGCCGATTCTTTCCAAGAGTACCCCTGAGGGTGCCCGTGACTTCCTGGTGCCCAGCCGTCTGACTCCCGGTGCCTTCTACGCATTGCCCCAGGCTCCGCAGCAGTACAAGCAGCTGCTGATGGTGGCCGGTATGGGGCGTTACTTCCAGGTGGCACGCTGCTTCCGCGATGAAGACCTGCGCGCTGACCGCCAGCCTGAGTTCACTCAGATTGATATTGAGGCTTCCTTCATTACTCCGGAGGATATCTACGGCTGGATTGAGGCAATGCTCAAGCGCGTGTTCAAGGAGAGCGTGGGCCGCGATATCGTGACTCCGTTCCCCCGCATGACCTGGCATGATGCCATGGACCAGTACGGTTCTGATAAGCCCGAGCGCCGTTTCGAGATGAAGATTACGGATTGCTCCGATATCTTTGCTACCAGTGATTTCCGCGTGTTCTCCAGCGCTATTGCCAATGGCGGCGTAGTGAAGGCTATTAATGCCAAGGGCTTCAACCCCTCCGTGGGCCAGGTGGATTCCTTGACCCAGACGGCTATTGAAGCCGGTGCCAAGGGGCTGGCTTACATCAAGGTGCGCGACGTGAATGACCGCGATGGCTGGAAGAGCCCCATTACCAAGCGCCTGACGGATGCTGAGATAGATGCTCTGAAGGAGCGCCTCAATATTGAGAGCGGTGACTGCGTATTCTTTGCCGCCGGTGCCTGGGAGGAGAGCTGCACGATTCTGGGTCGTGTGCGTCTTGCCTGCGCTGATTTCATGGAAATCCTCAAGGATAACGATGAGGTGGATCTTTTCTGGGTGAACCGCTTCCCGCTCTTCGGCTGGGATGAGGAGGAGCAGCGCTTCTGCGCCATTCACCACCCCTTCACCCGCCCGGTTCCGGAGGATGTGGAGAAGGTTCTCAAGGGTGAGATTTCCACCGATATCTGCGCCGAAGCCTACGACGTGATTTTCAACGGCAACGAGCTGGGCGGCGGTTCCATCCGTATTCACGAGAAGGATTTGCAGGATGCTACGTTCCGCGCCCTGGGTCTGGATGATGCCACGATTCAGGAGCAGTTCGGGCACCTGCTGGCTGCCTTCTCCTTCGGGGCTCCGCCTCATGGTGGTCTGGCTCTGGGGCTGGACCGCGTGGTGATGCTCATCGGTAAGTGCGACTCCATCCGTGAGGTGATTGCCTTCCCGAAGAATAACCGCGGGGCTGACCTGATGAGCGAGTCTCCTGCTGCTGCAGAGCCCAACCAGCTGCGCGATGTGCATATTCAGGTGAAGCTGCCTGAAAAGCTGCGCCAGAAGCTTGAGGCTGAGAAGGCTGCTGCTGAGCAGCAGGCCTGATGCCGGCTGCCGGAAAATGATTTCTGGTGCGCACCTGCAAGATTTTTTGCTTGCAGGTGCGCTTTTTTTCAGGAAAATATCAGTATTGAAAATAAAAATTGCAAAATGAACCGCTATTATATTGGAGCGAATGAAAGAATCTCACACAGATAAGATAGATTGGTCTGCCTGGTTGGCGGAATACGGTTCACGCTTGCTGTTATATGCCCGCCAGTTGTGCCGCAGTGAGGCATCTGCTGCGGATATCACGCAGTCGGCATTGATTCAGTTGACTCATGCTGTGGAAAGCGGGGCCATTACAGGTTCTTCTTCTCAGTGGATTGCGTATGCGCATACCGTGATTCGCCACAAGGCAATCGATGAAGGTAGACGCATTCAGGTCCGGGATGTCTATGCTGCGAAACAGCAGGAGACATTGAAGGAAGGCAAGGAGGAGACTCCCTGGTTGTCTTGCTCGGCTGATCTTGAATATCTGCGTAAGAGGCTTGAAGGGCTTCTTAAAGAACTTTCACCGGAGTATGCGGAGGTGGTTGTGCTTCATATATGGAATGAATTCACCTTCCAGCAGATTGCGGATATGACAGAAACTAAGTTAGCAACCATTACCTCCCGTTATCGCTATGCACTGAAGGCAATGCGCAATTTGCTGGAGGATAACCCCATTGATTACAAATGAAAACTTCACCGAATCAAGTAGATACAGCTCAAATCCAGCCCGCCCCCCTGCCTGCTGAATTGCATAACCGGTTTCTGGCGGCGATGCTGGAGGCTTCTGAGGAAGAGAAGGAATTCCGCAGGATTGAGGATATTCTCCGGCAGATGCGCCCGGCGGAGCTTCCCGCCCGTCTGGCTGGTCAGTTCGGGGTGGCGATGTATGTAGAGGCTCAGAAGCACAAGAAGGGATACCGCCGGAGGTATATGCTCCGCGCTGGTGCCGTTGCTGCGGCTCTTATGCTGTGCATCGGAAGCGGTGCGTTGCTGGTGCCCGGCAGCGCAGTGGCAGGTGATGATAAGGATGGTCTGGTGAGTCGCAATGTGATTGAGGCTCAGAGTGCCGGTAAGGTGGAGTGGAGGCACGGAGGTGCCCCTGTGCGCCATTACCAGGTGATTTATGAGGATTCTTTTGTGCTGGATACGGATGGTACGACCACGGTTATCCGGGTGCCGAATACAACGGAAGTAGAAGTGGAGGAGGAATGCTTATGAAGCAGCGGATTCTGAGTTTATTACTGCTTGCCATGGTTCCTGTGGCTTTGGCAGGAGAGAAGCCCCGGGCTATGTTCGGCGTGGTGGCTGATGCGGCAAGGTCAGAAGGCATGGGCGGCGTGCTTGTGCGCGGTGTGCTGCCGGGGAGTCCGGCTAGCCTGGCCCAGCTTCAGGTGGGGGATCGCATCGTGTCATTGAATGGCAAGGTGGTGAATTCCAAGGATGAATTACGGGCTGTGCTTGAGCTGCTGCAGCCGGGGGAATCCCTGGAGGTAGTTTATTGCCGGGGCAAGGAGCAATTCCGGTTTTATGTGGACCTGGCGGCTCGCGCGAACCGCACCAGTTCTGCTCCCAGTAGCCCGGATGCCGCTGTTGGCGGGGATCGCAAGGTGCGGCCTCTGGTGGTGAATTCAGCCATCCGGGAGGCTATGAGGGAACGCCGGCTTGCTGTGCTGGCCCAGCTGGCTGCCTTGCCTGATGGTTTTGAGCCCGATGCGGTTTCTGATCATCTGCAGGCTATTCGCCACCTGGCGCGGGACGCGAATCCCAATGGCAGAGGCTGGATGCAGGGTGAAGCTGGCGAGGTGTCGCTCCAGTTCAAGGATGCGCAGGGTGTGCTGGAGTTGCACGGTGCGAGCAACAAGCTGGTTTTGTCTGTGTATGATGCGACTGGCACGCTAACGCATACGCTGCCGTTGAATACCCCGGAGGAGCGCCACCGGGTGCCGGAGACGATTATTCAGCGACTGGGGCAGCTGCGTTAAGCAGCTGCCGCGCCAGTTGCAGGGTGACCATGCCGCTTTCCTGGAGAGAGCGGGGGCAGATGCGCTTCATGTTGTCACGCGCGGTGTGCCACCAGTTGGAGCCAGTGAATACGGCAATGAGGTTGAGGCTGTCTACTCCGACCTCGAGGTAGGGAAGGTGGTCATCCAGGTAGGCGCCGGGCCATACGGTCCACTTATCTTCAGACAACCCAAGGTGGCGGATGGCTGCCGTGTACTGGGCGTACATGAAGTCTGACGTATCCAGCGAGGGGATGGCTATGGTTTTGTTTCTGCCGCCCACCATGTCCAGGTTTATCTGCCAGCGCGGCAGTTGACTGCCGCGCCTTGCTACGTCGAACTTTGAGCCATAGAGCCCATCCGTTTCGCTCATATTGCGGGCAAAGGCTTCCTCTCCATCCAGAAAGATGAGTTCCACCTGCTCGTTGTGCATGGTGCGGGCGAGTTCCAGCAGAACGGCTGCACCGCTGGCGCCGTCATCTGCGCTTTCAAAATTCTCTGCTATGTTGATTTTGGTATCAATATGGCAGCTGAGCAAAAGCGGCGCCGGTTTTTGACCACGGAAGGCGCGCAGGTTGCACATGCGCACACCATTGGGGGCGCTGAAAGTGTCTCTCCGGGTTTGCCAGCCGGCTGCATGCAGGTGCTTTTCGAGATATTGGAGCTGCTTTTCGTAAGCAGGTGAGCCGCTGTACCGGGGACCGAGCGCGCAGATGGCCGCGCAGTGCAGGTAGGCGTTGTCCCCGTTGAAATCCGGGGTGTTGACCAGGGTCTGCTGCTGGGGCGTTGTAGCTTGTTGCGCCGCCGGAGCTGCGGTTGGCGGTGCGTCATCGCAGCTCCAGCAGAGAAAGGCAAGTAGAATGGAAAAGCTGCGACGCATCAGATGGTTTCGCTGATGCCGAAAATTTGAAGAATGCGCACCAGGTCTTCACGCCCGGCATAGGGAATTTCGATGACGCCGCTGCTCTTGCCTTTCATGGAGATGTTGACCTTGGTGCCGAAGTCTTCAGAAAGTTGGGAGCAGACGCGTTCGTATGCAGGGGGAAGCGTGGGTGCGGGCTTGGGTTCTGGCGGGGTGCTGGGGTTGAGTAAATCACGCACCATCTGTTCGGTCTGGCGCACGGTGAGGGTGCCGCGGGCTACTTTCAGGGCAGCGGTGCTCTGCTGTTCGGCGTCTTTGAGCTGGAGCAGCACTTTGGCGTGCCCCACGGTAATCTGCTGCTGGTCGAGCAGCTCGCGCACGGGCGCGGCGAGTTCCAGCAAGCGCACCATGTTGGCAATGACGGCGCGGGATTTACCGACGTGCTGGGCAATGGTCTCCTGCTTCATGCCGAAGCGCTCCTGCAGCAGTCTGTACTGTTCCGCTTCTTCCAGCGGGGTCAGGTCTGCGCGCTGAAGGTTTTCGATAAGGGCCAGTTCGGCTACTTCCTGGTCAGTGGCTTCATGCACCACGACCTTGACTGTGCTTAAACCAAGCTTGTTGACGGCACGAAGTCGGCGCTCACCGGCAATGAGTTCATAGACTCCATTGACCTTGCGGACAACCAGGGGCTGAATAAGACCTCGCTCGCGGATGGAGCTGGCCAGTTCCTCAATCAGCTGTTCGTCAAAACGGCGGCGCGGCTGGAAAGGGGAGGCCTTGATGTCCTTAACCTTAGCCTGGATGACGCGGTCTCCTTCTGCAACAATGTTTACAGGAGTGCTGGTCGTCTCCTGCTTTTTCATGATGAGGGCACCCAGCCCTTTTCCTAATGCTTGCCTGGCCATAACGTGTGGGCAGGATTCTAGCTTATTTGCCCCCGGAAATCAATCTTATTATTGGTCTCATCTGACCTAGTTTGTAGAAATATGAGTCATGCAGCTTCAAGTGATAACAGTTACTCAGTTGCAATAAAAGGAAGGCAGCCTCAGCATGATGCGAGGCTGCCTGGAAAATGTGACGTCTCTGATGGTTGAATCAGCGGCGGCGGGACTTCTTCTTCTTGGACATGGGGCCCTGCGGGCTCAATTCGACCTTGAATGCTTTTTCCGGAGAATTGGCCCAGGCTGAGCAGCTCATCTCGCCAATCAGACGCCCATCCTTGGTGAGCTTCATGTTGAGCATGCCGTCTTTGGAGTCGTATACCTCAGCGGTGGGTTTGTCAATGTCGTACTGACCTTCGTAGATGGTGATGATGACGGAAGCTGCACCGTTTTCATCTGTGGCAAACTCACAGCGGCCGGTGATGTCCAGACTGGCATCCGGCAGCTGGGTGTCGAACAGGACACCGGAGAACTGAATGGAGGAATTGTGAGTGCTGGCGGTGTGGATATGGAGGCTGATTTCGCCATAGCGGTTATCGCGCGTCCATTCGCCGGCAAACAGGTTGTTTTCAGCCATTGCCTTGGTGATGGTGGAAATGTGGGCCTGGCGGGCAGCTTCTTCTGCTGCGGCCTGCTCAGTGATGCGGCGGGCCTCTTCTTCAGCCTTGGCCTGGTATTCCGTCAGTCTGGCGCGGGCGGCTTCCTCGCGGCTCTTGATGTAGGGCTCCGTCAGCTGGTTGAATGCTGTAACCTTCTCGCGGATGGTGTTCTTGCGGGTTTCTTCGAATTCCGGGCTGAGGATGTTGGCTCCCTGGGGGAGTGCGCTCTGTGCCGTGTAGTCGTTGAGAGCCAGCAGAGCAGCGTTATTGACCACAATGTTGCTGAACTTCCATGCGCCGTCAACATAGGCAGCGGTGAAGGTGGCAGAGGTGTCAACCTCTTCACCGGCGCTGATGACCTTGCGGAAAACCGGTTCGCTGGCAAGTTCCTTGAGTTCATCTGCTGCGACCTGCAGATTTTCCGGAAGCGGCTTGGCTGTGCGGTCTTCGTCCTTGATTAAATCAGTAGTTGCTCCAACCTGGAAGAGGTAGACGGATTCCGGCTTCATGGCTGCGTTTGCAGCTTCGTTAATGGCCTCACGTTCCTTGTTGAAAATGGCGGGGGCTAATTCCTTGGTGAACA
This sequence comes from Akkermansia sp., assembly GCA_045645565.1. GTDB lineage: Bacteria > Verrucomicrobiota > Verrucomicrobiia > Verrucomicrobiales > Akkermansiaceae > Akkermansia. The sequence goes on from JAZRJB010000079.1 coordinate 7,082, forward strand.
AGTCTTCCTTTACCACCATCTTGAGCTGGGCGCTCATGTTGACGCTGGAATCTGCATTTTTCTGAATGTCAGAGCAGGTAAGGGTGCCAGCTGTTGCGTAATCACACCCGCTGAGCTGCTCTACCAGCAGTCGGCTGATTTCTTCATTGCCAGGCTGTTCGGGCAGAACCGGTGCCGGCGGCGTTGCGGGGGCGCTCTGCTCTGCGGGGGCTTCGGGCTCCTCGCCGGTAATGACCTGCTTCAGTTCATCGAAACAGGAGGTGAGCAGCATGCTGGCTGTGGTTAAAACGGTGGTTTGAATCAGGAATTTCTTCATGGCGTGACTCGTTTGGAATGTCCCTTGCAGAGAAGAGACTGCTCTATTCTGCACTATTCGTTGGGGGTTGTCAAGCTGCCGGCGTGTTCTGTTATGTGAAAGATGAAGAAAAAATGATTCTGAACGGGCGGATTGGCTGAAAATGGTTGCAAGATGCTACCTTATCTGCTAACATACCGTGAGTTCATGAGTGATCCGGAAAATGAGAAAATGTGGGACGTATACAAGCCGATTATCCGGCAGTATATGATGCCGCTCTGGTATTTGCTGGCGGGTGGTGTTCTGGCAGGTGTGGTGGCAGCAGCTGCTGCCGGTTTTGGCCTGCCGTTCATGATTCAGTACGTGTTCCCCATAGTGTTCGGGGAAAGTGAGGCGCCGCACGTTGTGCAGCAATGGCTGACCACCCATTACCCGGATAAGGAACAGGCTGATGCCGTGCTGCTCTGGGGGGCTGCTGCCCTTATTCCGCTGGCTATGGCGGTGCGCGGTTTTGCCACATACGCAAATGCCTACCTGCTGACCAAGACCGGCATGAAGGCGCTTTCAACGTTGCGTATTGATATATTCTCCCGTTTGCAATGGCTTTCATTCTCGTACCATGACCGCTGCACCCGTGGTGATTTGATGACTTCTGTGATTCAGTTCACCCAGATGGTGCAGCAGGGTATGGTTACGGTGATGAACGACCTGGTGATTCAGCCGCTGACTTTGCTTGCAGCGCTGGGGTACCTGGTGTTTGCTGCCTGCACCCAGCACGAGAGTGCCATGCTGCTGGGCAATCTCATCATTTCATCTGCCTGTATTCCGGTGGTGCGCTGGGTGGGCAAGAGCATGGTGAAGCAGATGCGCAAATCTCTGGCTGGTATGAATGTCATCACCACGGTGGTGGAGGAGACCTTCTCAGCCCAGCGTGAAGTGCGCGCTTTTAATCTGGAACAAAAGCGTGAAACCATGCTGCGCGGGTTTATCCGTTCGTTCAACAGCACGCTTATCAAGATGAATGCCTGGCGGCAGAGTGTGACTCCCGCCGTTGAGATTGTGACCACCATTGCGCTGGCGTATTCATTGTACCGCGGGTGCAGTGATGGTTTGTCACTGGAGCAATTTACCGCTATTGCCACGGCGTTCTACTTCTGTTACGACCCGATCAAACGCCTGGGTACGGTGGCTAACCAGTGCCAGATTCTGGTGGTGGCCATCAAGCGTCTCAACAGTATCCTGTATGCGAAAGATGAAACACCGGAACCCAGCGAACCCGCCCGCATGTCTCTTCCCGTGGCAGGTGTGGTCGATTTTGAGAATGTCAGCTTCGGGTATACCCGCGGCAACTTGGTGCTGAAGGATATCAACGTGCATGTGCCAGCTGGTCAGGTTGTGGCGCTGGTGGGTCCCAGTGGTTCAGGCAAGACGACGTTCATTAACCTGATTTGCCGCTTCTATGACCCGGGTAAGGGCACTGTGAAGCTGGATGGAGTGGATGTCCGCCAGATTTCCCGGGCTGACCGTACGCGCAGCATTGGTCTTGTTTCTCAGTTTGCGGCCTTGTTCCGTGATTCCATTCTTGAGAATATCCGCGTGGGGCGTCCGGATGCCTCCACTGCAGCTGTTATGACAGCCGCCCGTCAAGCTAGGGTGGATGAGTTTGCAGAAGCTTTCCCGGAGGGGTATGACCGTGTGCTGGGTGAGGGCGGTGCAGGCTTGTCCGGTGGTCAGCGCCAGCGCGTGTCCATTGCCCGTGCGTTCCTGAAAAATGCACCTGTGCTGATTCTGGATGAAGCCACATCAGCGCTGGATATGAAGAGCGAAGCCGCCATTCAGGCTGAATTGGAGGAACTGGCCAAGGGGCATACCACCTTTGTCATTGCGCACCGGTTCAGCACCATTCGTATGGCTCAGCGCATTCTTGTCTTTGAGGAAGGTCGCATTATTGCCGATGGCGAACATGCGGATTTGTATGAGCGTTGCGCTCTGTACCGCCACTTGTATGATGAGCAGGTGAGCCAGCACGAAAAAGAGAAAGAAGAGGAGGAGGGTGCAGAATGAAGAATATCCTGTATTTCCAGAAGAAGTTCCTGTTGCCGCACATCAAGCTGTTTCTGCTTGTGCTGTGTACAGGCATGATTGCAGCTGCTGCCAGTGGCATGGGCGTGCCGATGATGGTGAAGTATGTCTTCCCCGTGGTATTCCATTCACCGGGCGACCCCACTCCGGAGCTGATGCAGCGCGTGCCTGCCCTGATGAATTTATCCCCCGATGTGCTGCTTCTGCTGGCCTGCTTGTCTATGCCGGCTATGTTTGTGGTGCGTGGTATAGCCATGTGGGGAAATGCCGTGCTGGTGAATGTGATGGGTATCCGGATTCTGGAGACTATCCGCATGGCGGTGTTCTGCCGCGTGCAGGAGCTTCCCATTGCTTTCATGGAAAGTCGCCGGAAGGGTGATATCATCAGCCGCATTCTGGCAGATACCAACAACGTGCAGAACATCCTCACCTCCGTTGCTAATGATTTGGTGAAGCAGCCCGTTACGGCAATCTGCGCTCTTGTCGCCTTCATTTATATGCTGGTCAGTTCCGGACAGGGATTGCTCTTTTTCGTGAATCTGGTGTTCATCGGGCTTGCTGCGTGGCCGATTATGGTGTTCGGCAAGCGGATTTCAAACAAGGCTCTGCGTTCTCAGCAGGGGCTGGGTGAGTTGAATACCGCTGTTCAGCAGAACCTGGAAAACCAGCGCGAGGTTCGTGCGTATGCCATGGAGGAACGCGAAATTGCCGAGTTTCGCCTCACTTCTGCCCGTTTCTGTTCTAACTATGTGAAGCTTGTGAAATACCAGAAAGCGCTGGTGCCGGTGATGGAGGTTGTGACTTCCCTGGCTCTGGCGTTCCTGCTGGTGCGTGGGCGCATGTGCGGCATGGGGTTCACCGATTTCATTGCTATGGCGGGTGCGTTGTTCTTTGCCTTTGACTCCATGAAGCGCGCCGGCACTGCCTGGAATCGTTTCAATGAGGCACAGGGGTCTATCAAGCGCCTTACTGAGGTGCTGTATGAACATAATTCGATTCCGGACCCGGCGGAGCCCCGCCAGTTCAGCCTGCCGGTTCAGGGCGAAATCCGTTTCCGCAATGTCAGTTTTGGTTATGACCCGGAGAAACCGGTCCTTCGTGATGTGGACCTGACAATTCCTCCCGGTCAGATTGTGGGGCTTGTGGGTCCCAGCGGTGCGGGTAAGACTACCTTTGCTGCGCTGATTCCGCGTTTTTATGAGGTGACGAAGGGCGCTGTTGAGGTGGATGGTATTGATGTACGCGACCTGCGGGTTCATGATTTGCGTGAGCAATTATCGCTGGTGGGGCAGCAGGCGTTGCTGTTCTCCGGTTCTATTCGTGAGAATATTGCCCTGGGGCGCGAGTCGGCAACGGAGGCGGAAATCATGGCGGCGGCAGATTCAGCTGCTGTTACCAAGTTTCTGTCATCCCAGCCTAAGGGGATTGATACTGAACTGGGGCAGGGCGGCGCCGGGCTTTCCGGCGGTCAGCGCCAGCGCGTGGCCATTGCCCGCGCCTTTGTGAAGGATGCTCCCATTCTTATTCTCGATGAAGCAACGGCTTCGCTTGATGCTGAAAGTGAGCGTGAAATCCAGGAGGAGCTTGACAAGCTTGCCCAGGGGCGCACCACTCTTATCGTGGCTCACCGTTTCAGCACCATTCGCAATGCTCACCGCATTCTGGTGTTCGATGCCGGCCGCATCGTGGGCGATGGCACGCATGAAGAGCTGTACGCTTCCTGTGCCCTTTACAAGGAATTGTACGACCGTCAGGGTATTGATTAACCGGTTTTCCTGTATGATATAAGTGGGTGGTAGATATGGATGCGCGTTGATATGCAAATAATCAATGCTTAACATAAACGGAACGCTCATGCGAATCTGCCACCCCGCCAGCTGGCGGGGTTCCGGTCTTATTACTACACCATACCCAGGGCTCACGCCCTG
>JAZRJB010000080.1:0-85938 GCA_045645565.1 Akkermansia sp.
CCACAGAACGACATGGCTACGATCCGACTTCGATGCGGCGGTCGCGGAAGAACGGCCAGATGCGGCGGTGGGCTTCCAGTGCTGCCAGGTCGATGTCTGCGTAAAGAATAGTGCGGTCTTCCACGGGGGCTTTAGCTACAATCTGACCGCAGTAGTCGGCCACGAAACTCTGCCCCCAGAAAGTGGTTTCACCTTCCACGCCGCAGCGGTTCACGGCGCAGACGTAGCATCCGTTGGCTACGGCGTGCCCGCGCTGCACGGTTTCCCATGCGCAGTGCTGGGCGGTGTAGAGGTCTTCCTCGCCGGGAATCCAGCCGATGGCAGTGGGGTAGAAAAGGATTTCGGCTCCTTCCATGGCGGTGAGACGGGCTGCTTCCGGGTACCACTGGTCCCAGCAGATGAGCACGCCGATGCGGCCGAAGCGGGTTTCGAAGCACTTGTAACCCAGGTCACCGGGGGTGAAGTAGAATTTTTCCTCGAATCCGGGGTCCTGGGGAATGTGCATCTTGCGGTACATCCCGAGGAATGTGCCATCCGCATCAATGACCCAGGCGGTGTTGTGATACAGTCCGGTGGCGCGTTTTTCAAAACCAGCGGCAACGATGACAATGCCCAGCTCCTTTGCAAGGTCACAGAGTTCGTCAGTCCACTCACCGGGAATCGGGTCAGCGGTGTTGAACAGGTCACAATCCTGAGTGCGGCAGAAATACAGTGTGGTACACATCTCCTGCGTGCATACAATGCGGGCACCACCGGCAGCGGCTTCGCGGATGGCGAGCATCTGGCGGCGCTTGTTTTCGGCGGGGTCGGCTACAGCTTCCTGCTGAATCAGGGCAATCCTCGGCATGGCCTCATTCTACCACATTATCGCACGCGTTGCAAGCCTGTGTGCGTTAAATGCGGCATGACTGTGTTTTTGCCCTTGATTTTTATGTGGCTGGGTGGTATGGTGCGGCGCATGGCTACTGATAAGAAGATCACGATGAAGACCAGCAAGGGCGATATTAACCTCACGGTGTTTGCCTCCAAGACCCCCATGACTGCCGCCAGCTTCCTGAACCTGGCCAGCAAGGGTTTCTACAATGGTCTGACTTTCCACCGTGTGATTGCTGATTTCATGATTCAGGGTGGCGACCCCGAGGGTACCGGTTGCGGCGGCCCTGGCTACAAGTTTGATGACGAGTGCCGCCCCGACCTGAAGTTCACCAAGCCCGGCCTGCTGGCTATGGCTAATGCCGGTCGCACCTGGACGGGGCAGGGCACGAATGGTTCCCAGTTCTTCATTACTCACGTGCCCACTGAGTGGCTGAATGGTAAGCATACGATTTTTGGTGAGGTGCTTTCTGCTGCTGACCAGGATGTTGTGGACGCTGTTCGCCAGGGGGATAAGATTGTTTCCATTGAGATTCACGACGATTGCGCCGATCTCTTTGAGGAACAGGCCCGCAATATTGAGCGCTGGAACAGCATGCTCAAGAAGTAAGTTGCTTTTATTCAACGCAGGCACCCCGTATCCGGTGGTGCCTGCGTTTCCTTTATTGCTCCGGTTATGGTTTTTGCTGTCCAGGATCTGCACATTGAGTTTGGTCCGCGCGTGCTTTTTGATTCGCTCTGCTTTGTGGTGGATCATGGAGATCGCATTGCATTTGCCGGTCAGAACGGTGCGGGAAAATCCACGCTGATGAAGTGCATTGTGGGTGCCATGGAGCCGGACCGTGGCAAGGTGATGCTGCCGAAATATACGCAGGTGGGGTATCTGCCGCAGGATGGTATTCATATTTCCGGCTCTCCGCTTCTGGATGAGGTGCTGGGTAGTGTCGGTAACATTGTAGAGTTGCAGCAGCGGGTGGATGAGCTGTCTGCCGATTTGCAGAAACTGGATTCTGCCAGTTCGGAATACCGGGATACGCTGGAGGAAATCGGGCGCCTGGAATTGATTCTGCATGACCGCGATGCTGCGCGTCTGCGCCCGCGGACGGAATCCATTTTACGGGGGCTTGGATTTGCAGATAAGGATTTTGCCCGTGATTGCGGGGAGTTTTCCGGTGGTTGGCAGATGCGTATTGCCCTGGCAAAACTCCTTTTGCAGGAACCTGAGGTGCTGCTGCTGGACGAACCGACCAACCACCTGGATTTGCAGAGCCAGCGCTGGTTGGAGCAGAGTCTGCGTACCTATCGCGGTGCTATCTGCATCATCAGTCACGATGTTGCGCTGCTGGACAGCCTTGTAACCCGGACGATTGCTTTCCACCATGGGCGCGCAGAGGAGTACGCCGGTAATTTCTCCTTTTACCTGAAGGAAAGTAAGGCGCGCAAGGAAATTCTGCTGCGCCAGGCCAAGGCACAGCAGCGGGAGATTGCCAAGACTCAGGAATTTATTGACCGTTTCCGAGCCAAAGCAACCAAGGCCACCCAGGTGCAGAGCCGTATCAAGCAGCTTGAAAAGGTGGAGCTTATTGAGGTGGAGGATGATGATGCCGTGATGAGTTTCCAGTTCCCCCCGCCTCCGCCCGGCGGGCACACTGTGGTGAAGCTGGAAAAAGCCAGCAAGGCGTATGGACCTATTTCACTGCTAAATGGTTATGACTTTACAATGGCAAAGGGGGACCGCATCGCTATTGTGGGGGTGAATGGTAGCGGAAAATCCACCTTCACCCGCCTGATTTCCGGAACGGAAGAACCGGATGCCGGCTCGTTCTCATTCGGACATCATACGCAGGTGGCGTTTTTCTCTCAGACTCATGCAGATGTGTTGAATAATGAGCAGACTGTCCTTGAGTGTGTGGAGGCTGCTGCCAGTCGGGAGACGCGTCCCATGGTGCGCAATATCCTGGGGTGTTTCCTGTTCCGTGGGGATGACGTGTTCAAGAAAATCGGGGTGCTTTCAGGCGGTGAACGCTCACGCGTTGCCCTGGTCTGCATGCTGCTCAAGCCTGCTAACTTCCTGATTATGGACGAACCGACCAACCACCTGGATTTCCAGAGCCAGGAGGTGTTGCAGCGGGCGTTAGCCGAATATCCCGGCTCGTACTGCATTGTTTCACATAACCGCCAGTTTCTTGACCCTATTGTCAACAAGGTGCTGGAATTCCGCATCGGGCATGCTCCGCGCTTGTTCTACGGAAATGTGAGCGCATATCTGGAAACGGTGGAGGAGGAAGAACGCCGCTTGAAAATGGCGGCTGCTCCTGCGGCTGAGTCTGCCGGCAAGACAATACAGGTAACAGGGAACCGCAAGGATGTCCGCCGTGCCCGTGAAATGGCTCGCCAGCAGCGGAACCGCGTGCTTAAACCGTTGCAACAGGAGCTGGAACAAGTGGAACTGGATATTGCGGTAAAGGATGAACGCAAGGATGCTATTTCCCGTGAGCTGGAATTGCCGGAAAATATCAGTGATAATCAGAAACTGATGGTTCTGACTCAGGAATACCAGCAGTTGGAACGTGAATCGGAGATGCTTTATTCCCGGTGGGAGGAGCTTTCTGTCGATATTGAGCGCAAAACGGCTGAGTTGCAGGCTGAATATGGCGAATTTTTGTAAGAAATTACAAAAATTATGTCATATTATCGAAATGGGGGGTTGACAGGTTGGAAATTGACTATATAATGCACGCACATTTTGCCAAACACTTGACAAAATGTGTAGGGGGGGGAGTATGCCCACAGATTTACCTACTATTATGTCGACTCCCAAGAAAGATTCTGCAAAAACCTCTGCCAAGAAGGCTCCGGCTGCCAAAAAGACGCCTGCAGTGAAAAAGGTGGCAAGCGCAAAGGAAACGCCTGAGATGGCTGTTGAGCCGGAGGAAAAGGTGGTAACTGCTGTTAAGAAGGCCAGTAAGGCTGCTCCCAAGGTGGAGAAGAAGGCGCCGGTGCAGGAGCCTGATGATTTTGAAATTATGATGGGCCTGGCTCCCGAGCCTGCTCCTGCTCCTGTTGAGGAGGAGGATGCCGAGGAAAAGGAGTCAAAGAAGGAGAAGAAGAGTAAGCATTTCACGCCGCAGGTATCTGCCGCGGAAATGAATGAATTCTTTGCGGATGACGCCACGCTCAAGGCTGCATTCAAGTCTCTGCTTGCTATTGCCAAAAAGAATAACGGCTACGTTACTTCTGAGGATATTGAGAACTCTCTGCCGCCGGATGAGGCTGAGGATAATGACCAGGCTCGCCTTTTCGAACGCCTGCACGAAGTAGGAGTTGAGGTGCGCGATGATGAGGAGTATGCCGTCAAGCCTCTTTCTGCAGATGAGCTTGTTGCCAAGGATGGCCGCCTGGTGAACAGCCCCGTGGTGCAGGAGAAAATCAAGGAACTCATTCGCCAGGCTCAGGAGCAGGGCTACCTGACCTATGATGATATTAACGATGTGCTGCCGCATGACGTCATTGATCCCTCTGACTATGAGGAAATCATGGAGCGTCTGCGCGGTATGCAGTTCGATATCATCGATGCCTCTGACGTGGATACCTATGGCGAGCGCCAGCGCCTGAGTGAAACAGGTGAGGAGGACGAAGCCGAAAAGATGGAGGCTAAGCTGGATATCCTGGATGACCCGGTGCGTATGTACCTGAAACAGATGGGGTTAAAGGATTTGCTCTCCCGCCAGAAAGAGGTGGAGATTTCCCGTAAGATTGACCAGGCTGAGGAGGATATGCAGCGGCATCTGCATCGCTTTGGCGTGGTTGCCATCTACTACTGCGATACGGCTGACAAGGTTCAGCACAATGAGGAGCGTTTTGACCGCGTGGTGGTCGATAAGAATATCGACCGTCGTGATAAGTACCTGAAGGAGCTGCCTCCGCTGGTTACCAAGGTGATGACTCAGCATGCTGAAGTGCAGGCTGCTTATGCGCGGCTTTGCTCTGCCCGCCGTCGTAAGAAGTCTGTGACGGCGCCCCAGAAGGAATTTGAGGAAAAGCTGGAGGTTCTTTCATCACTGTATGCCGGGTTCTCCTTTAAGGGGAAGGTGTATGAGGATTTTGTGAAGGAACTGAAGGACCTTCGCCACCGAATCAAGAAGGTGCTGCGCCAGCGTGAGGCTGACCCGGAAAATCCCCTGTATCGTGATGCGCTCAAGGAATTCGAGATGGAACTCTGGATGCCGATTCCCCAGTTCCTGGAGAATTATAAGCACATGAGCCAGAGCATGAAGGATGCAGAAAATGCCAAACGCGAGATGATTGAGGCCAACCTGCGTCTTGTTATTTCCATTGCTAAGAAGTACACGAATCGCGGCCTTGCCTTCCTTGATTTGATTCAGGAGGGTAACATGGGGCTCATGAAGGCTGTGGAGAAGTTTGAATACCGTCGCGGTTACAAGTTCTCTACATACGCCACGTGGTGGATTCGCCAGGCAATTACGCGTTCCATTGCTGATCAGGCCCGTACTATTCGTATTCCTGTTCACATGATTGAGACGATTAACAAGCTCATGCGTGTGCAGAAGAAGCTGGTGCAGGATTATGGGCGTGAACCTACGCCTGAGGAAATTGCCCAGGCTTTGGCAGAGGAGCCGAATAAGGGTGCAGTCATGTCTGTCGAGAAGGTGCGCAGCGTGCTTAAGATGGCTCAGCAGCCCATCTCCATGCAGCAACCTGTGGGTGATTCTGACGATACCTCCTTCGGTGATTTCCTGGAGGATAAGAGCGCAGAAAACCCCATGGATGGCGCATCGTACAATTCGCTGCGTGATAAGATTGGTGATGTGCTCAATACGCTGAATGCCCGTGAGCGTGCTGTGATTGAACAGCGCTTTGGTTTGAAGGATGGTAATCCCCGTACTCTGGAAGAGGTGGGGCGCCAGTTCAATGTGACTCGCGAACGTATTCGCCAGATTGAGGCTAAGGCACTTCGCAAGCTGCGTCACCCAACGCGTATCAGCAAGATTAAAGGGTATCTCCCTGATTCTGCTGAGTGCTGATAGGTGTAAATACCCGGTTTTGGCGGTGGCTCTCCTGGAAAGGAGGGCCACCGCTTGTTATAAAAAATAAAAAAGGACTCACTTTTAGAGTGACTTTGCCAGCATAATTTGGTAGTATGGTGGCACTTGCTATGAACGGCTTTACATCTCGCTCTGTACTCTTTTCTCTAGTGACATCACTTGCATTGTCATTTGCTCCGCAGGTTGCGGCTCAGGAAGTTGATGGTGCTGCAATTGCTGCGCAGGAAACGGCTCGCCGCAAACAGGCTATGCGTGATGCCATGCAGAAGGTGCAGGAAGCCCGAACTGCTTATGCTGCAGGGAAGTACAGCGATGCTGTGGATTGCTACAGGGAGGCTTTGTCCCTTGTGCCGCAGACCCCTGCAACGGAAAAGCAGGTTAAGTTCATCAAGGATAGCCTGGCTGATGCCCTTGTCGCCAAGGGTATGGATTACCGCAAGGTCGGGCGTCTGGATGAAGCCGTGTCGTTCATGGAGGAAGCTCAGACTCTTTCTCCCGGTCATAAATTTGCCGCTCATGAATTACAGAAGACGAAGGACCCGCTGCGCACCAATCCTGCGCTGACTCCTCAGCATGTGGCAAATGTGGCTGAGGTGGAGCGCTTGCTTTCCCTGGCGTATGGTCATTACGACCTGGGGAATTTTGATAAGGCGGCTGCAAGTTTTGATGCTGTGCTGCGCATAGATCCCTACAATACAGCGGCTCAGCGTGGCAAGGAACTGGTGCAGAACCGTCGCCAGAAGTATTTCCAGTCCGCGCACGATGCGTATCGTGCCAAGGTCCTGTCAGAAGTGGACGCCACGTGGGAGGAACCGCTTCCTACGGAACCGGTGGCAGGGGTTGCGGCTGCGGCTGAGACAGGTTCTGTTCTGCAGCAGGATGCAGAAACGGAAAACCGCATTGTGGCGGCAATCAAGGAGATGGTGATTCCCCAGATTGTGTTTGAGGATGCCGGTGTCAAGGATGTGCTGGCTGCAATTCAGGGGCAGATTAACCGCTTTGAGGCAAAGGGGATTGGCGCGGGGCGCCGCATTAACCTTGTACCAAATTTCGGGGCCTCGGATTCCAAGGAATTCAAGGACATTATGTCCCGTCAGGTGGACCTGAACCTCAGCAATATCTCTGTTTTTGATTTGCTGAATGTGCTTGATAGCCAGCTGGGCATTACGCATTACATCACCCCGCTGGGTGTTGAGCTTTCATATTCCGGTAAGGACTTCGGTCCGCTGATTGACAGAGCATATACAGTGCCGCCTCATTTCTTTGATGCAGAGCAGGGGGGCGACAGCGATGAGGAAGATGATGATTTTTCCTCCTCCTCCCGCATGGTTGTGCGCCGTGTTAACCCGGTTGTTGCGCTGAAGGGAATGGGAATTTCTTTCCCCAAGGGCGCCACAGCAAAATATGATGCCACTTCACGCGTGCTTACGGTGTTGAACACGGCTCATAACCACGAGGAAATTGAAAGCCTTATTTCCATGCCGATGGAGACGGACCGTGCAGTGGTGCTCAATGTCATGGCCATGGAGGTAGACGAAACTGACCTCAATGAATTGGGGTTTGAGTGGTTGTTTAATTTCAATGTAGGTCCCAAGGCATTGTTTGCATCTGGCACCAAGGAGGAACTCGTGTCTGAGCTGACCTCCGTGCCAGCCCTTTCCATGAATTCCGAATTGCCGGATGAAAGTTACTCTGCAACGGGTGGACTTCGTTCCGGTCGTTCCGTGCTTACGACGGATAATATTGATTCCCTGATTTCATACGGGCGCGCCGGGTTGTACCCGGATGACGGAGGTCGTGCCTCTCTCAAGGCACCTGGTATTTTCTCCTTCCGCGGTGTCTGGAGTTCTGGTGATGTGACCATGATTATGCGAGGCGCTTCCCAGAAGAAAGGAACGGATATCATGAGCAATCCACGCATTGTGCTTACGCCTGAGCGAGATGAGCAGGTGGTATTTGCCAATGTGAGCGAAATGTTCTACCCGGAAACCTATGCTGCTCCGCAGATTGCATCGAGCAGTTTCTCTCTGGGAAATACCAATAATAATGGGAACAACAATACAACAACCTATGGTCAGTCCACCATCGCTTCTCCGGCTCATCCGGAAGAGTTTGTCCGTTTTGGCATGACGGAGGACTCCACAGGTGGTGTGGGTTCCATCGTGCAGGTTCACAATGCTTCCGTTTCACCGGACGGCCATCTGGTTACTCTTGCTCTTACTATCACGATCAATGAGTTTGAAGGATTTGTGAACTGGGGAACTCCCATTAATTCTCACATAATGAACTCATTTACCCAGCGGACTGAGAAGCTGGTTCTGTCGGAAAATCAGATTCTGAAACCGGTATTCAAGCGCCGCATGGAAAACACCAAGCTGACCATTGGCTCCGGTTCAGTGGTGGTGATGGGTGGGTTGAAGGAATCCCGTTCCGTCCGTTATGAGGATAAAATCCCGATGCTGGGAGATCTGCCCATGGTGGGGCGTTTGTTCCGCTCTGAGGGCGAGGAGAAAATTCGTAAGGCATTTCTTGTATTCGTGAAGGTGGATGTGGTTGATCCCACGGGGCGCGTGATTGGGACCGGTGACCGCCCATCCGATGTAACGGATTAAAAATAAAATTATCATGGTTGACAAAGACGATTCTTACAATGACGAGAGTGAGGACCTGACTCAGGTCCGTGGTATCATCCGCCAGCTGCACGAGGATAAGCCGTCACAGGAACGGAAGCGTGAGGTGGTGAAGCGTGCGGATGGCAGCAAAGTCGTTCGTGTAACCAAGAAAAAGAGAGTTGTGCTGACTTCCGCAGAGCGGGGGCGCCGGAGCCGCAGATATTTTTTCCTGCTTCTGGCAGGTGTGTTTGTAGCCGTTGCAAGCATATTCGGCTTGCTGTTCTTCAGAATGTCGTCCATGTCAACGGCGGCGTATATGGCTTCTGCTCAGTCATCGTTGCAGAAAGCCTGGGGAGCAGAATCTGTTCAGCTTGAAGGTTCTGGCGTGGATGGCACAACCTTGCGCCTGAATAGCATAGTCGCTGAATTCCCTGAGTCCAGCATGTTGGAGCGTGTTGAAATCAATGGCGTGGAAGCGACTCTGGATGCGCTGAGCTTTTTTAATGGAGTTCTCAAGGGCGAATCCCTGAATGTGGAGAGAGCCCGGATTCAGCTCAGACCGGGAGCCAGTATGGCCATGCCGGAATACCAGGGTCGGGATATGTGGAAGTTCCGGCGTATGGAATGTAAGGATTTTACAGTATGCTTTGCCGGTGATGAACCTGGCTGTGTTGCATTGAGAAATGCGCATGCTTATCTGTACTATCCGGATGCGGCACACAAGTCCTGCATTGTGATGTTTGAGCGTGGTGTTCTGGATATCAAGGGCTGGAAATCAGTACGGCTCCGCGAAGGCAAGGCCCATGTGACCACCAATGGGGTGAGTGATTTCTCCTTTGAAGGCACAACGGATGATGATTCTGAAATTGTGGAACAGCGCCGCACATCTGTCTCCTTTGCCGGTAGCATTTCTCAGGGGAAGGACTTTGCTGGTCCCTACTCCATGGAATCTGATAATATGAGCCTGGCAGATTTCACAGGCGGGCGGTTTGAGAAGTTTTTCACGGCTCGTACGGTAGCGGTGAGCCACGGGAAATTATCCGGTAAGTCCACGATTTCGCTTCACGGAGACAGCCCGGTGTTCCAGGGTGAATTCCACCTCAAGGATATCTGCCTGAGTTCATTCCCGGCCATGATGTCCATTACTGAGCATATCGAGCCTTCCAAGCGTCGCCGGTATAACCCCATATCATTGCATCGCGGGCGCGTGGTTCTGAATCAGGATGCTGATTCTATATCAATTGACTTGCCCAAAGGCGGAATGGTTGAGCGCGATTTGGTAAGCCTGAAGGGTACGATTTCCCTGAGCGCAGCTAATGAGATGAGTGGTGAGCTGAGTTATGGTATACCGCTTCCTCTGGCCCGGGTTGAGTATCCCGATGGGCATCCGGACCCGATTTTCCAGCAGCAGGATGAGTGGGCTGTTCTGAGTACGAAGCTGAATGGGTTTGGTAACATGCCTGACGATGACATGGAGGAGGTTGAAGCCCGCGCCGTTGTGGCTCGTCGTAGCCGCCCTGAGCGTCTGCCCTTTAATCAGTTCGATGTTGACCAGCTGCTGACCGGGCAGGTGCAGAGTGTAACGCCTGCCGCAACGCCGGCAGCAACGCCTGCAGACGGAACCGGGTTACAGTCTCCCTTGGAGGCTCCATCGTCGCATCCGCTGGATTCGTTGAGGTCTGATAGCAGTGCCAATCCATTTGAATCTGCACCGGATCCCTTTGCACCAACGTCTCCGTTCTGAGGTAAGTAATCATGTTGTAAAAGTTTTTTTTCTCATGAGTATTGAAAAGCGTTCAAAATGGTGGACTCGTCCATTGGGGTATATCGTCTGGTTCTTCATCAGCGCCGTGTGCCTGACGCTGCGTAAACGGATGGTGCTGAGCCCGGGGGCTCAGGAACACCTGGGGAAAAAGCAATGTATATTTGCCCTGTGGCACAACCGCGTATTTGCACCGTGTTACATGTATCATTACATGGTGAAGAGTACGCAGCCGATTTGTCTGCTCACCAGTGCCAGTAAGGATGGTGCCCTGCTGGCAACGGTTGCCGCAATGTATGGTTTCCGAGCGGTCCGTGGTTCCAGCCACCGCCGTGGCGTGGCAGGGTTCCGAGATATGCTCAGGGAGATACAGGAGGGTAGCAGCATGTGCATTACGCCGGATGGTCCCAAGGGACCTATTTATAAGTGCCATGCTGGTGTGGTTCGCCTGGCTTCCGTTTCTGGGCTGCCGGTGTTACCTGCGTGCGTGGATATATCAAATTGCTGGCGGGTCAAGAAAGCATGGGATGGCTTTGCCATTCCGAAACCGTTTTCACGTGTTACCGTATTCGTTGGAGATCCCATATACGTGCCGTCTGATCTGGATGACGCCACGCAGAGTGAATACATGGAGAAGCTGGATGGGCTCATGTCGCATGGACGCCCTGATTTTGAGCCGTTGGACCATTAATTAATCATAAAAGATGAATCCTACATTGATAGATGGAAAAGAAGTCGCCGCGCGGGTTCGTGAAGGGCTCTTGGCAGAAATAGAGGAGCTGAAAGCGCAGGGACACACGCCTGGTCTGGCGGTGGTTCTTGTGGGGGAGGACCCGGCTTCCCAGGTGTATGTTGGTTCAAAAGTGAAGGCCTGCGCGGATCTGGGGCTGTATTCCCAGAAATGGGCGCTCCCGGCAGAGACGACTCAGGAGGAACTGGTAGAGCTGATACACAAGCTCAATGCAGATGACCGCATCCATGGTATTCTGGTGCAGAGCCCGCCTCCGCCTCACATTGATGAGGAGGCTGTCATTCTTAACATTGATCCTCGCAAGGATGTGGATGGTTTTCACCCTGCCAACGTGGCTAAGCTGGTGCTGGAGGATGGCGAAGGCTTTGTGCCTTGCACACCGCTGGGCTGTATGGAGCTGCTCAAGGCGTACGGCATTGAAACCGCTGGCAAGCATGCTGTGGTGATTGGCCGCAGTATGATTGTGGGTAAGCCTATGGCGAACCTGCTGGTGGCCAAGAATGCCAACGCAACGGTGACAATAGCTCATTCTCGCACGAAAGACTTGCCGGGGCTTTGCCGCACGGCTGATATAATTGTGGCGGCAGTGGGTCGCCCCGAAATGGTCACGGCTGATTATGTGAAGGAAGGCGCCGTGGTGCTGGATGTGGGTATTAACCGGATAGAGGATGCAAGTCGTCCTCGTGGTTACCGCATTGTGGGTGATGTGGACTTTGATTCCGTCAAGGATAAGTGTTCCTTCATAACCCCTGTGCCGGGTGGCGTGGGGCCCATGACGATTGCCATGCTCATGGCTAACACGGTCAAGGCTTGCCGGCAGTTAACCCGTTGATTCCGCGTAGAGTTTCTGAAATGAGAAGGCTCCCTGCCGGTGTGATACCCGGTGGGGAGCCTTTCTTTCTGCATCTGGACGGGGGGGATTTACTCGCCCCACTGGCTGAGCTGCACCGGGAAGGCGCAATCCAGGCAGATATGGCGTGCGCAGAAGTCGGCATCAATCTGCAGGAGGGCCTGTTGGGCGTACGCTTTGCGCAGAATGGCCTTGAGGTCGTCGCGCTCACCGAACAGGAGCCTGGCTGTGCGCTGAAGACTGCTGGGTAATGCCGCTCCGTTCACGGCGAGGTAACTGTGCCATGAGTGGGGGCTTTCATCGTTCGTATAAACGTAGTTGATGAGGAAGTCAGAGATGCGCTGGGAGCCCACGAGCGCCGCCCGCTTGGCCATGGGTGGAGAGGTGAGGGTGTAGTGGGTATCCCAGAATGGGTGGGTGGTGCTGCTGAGAACCCCGGTAAGTTCCTTAGCGTTGCTGGCGGTGAGCAGGGGAAGGATGCGGTGCCATTTCTGCACGCAGGCTGCGAGGGCAGCCACCCGGCGCTGGGGGTGGTTCAGTGGGCGGGCCGGGGCGCTATTCCAGTGCAGGCTGCGCGTGGGGGCAAGCTCATAATGTTCACGCAGCAGCCACCAGGAGTCCCACACGCTGCGGTGGTAGTCACGGGCAGCAGGGGTGGTGCGGTCTGGTAACACGGGAACCAGAAAACCAGCAGTCCCCAGCAGTATGGCCTCTGCATTTGACTTCAGCTCGTGAACTGGGGCGCGCATAGCCAGCATCTGCATGGCTTCTTTATTGGCGCTGTATCCAAGAGTTGTGGCCCAGGCTTCATACCATGCCTGCTTTTCACCAGCAGCCGCGATTCTGCGGCGGAATTGGGTTCTCTTATGCTCCTGCCGGAAAGCGGCGGCGGCTTTCAGCAGGCTGTCTATGCGCGCAGCGGGCATATCAGCCAGTGGCTTTCGGCAGCGGGGGAGCGTGGCGTCCCAATCCTCGTTTGCGAGGGGGGAATCACATACCTGCTGCAGCGGGAGGTACAGAATGGGAATATCCTGGTGCAGACTGTTGCGGGTATACCAGCCATCAGGCGGGGGGCTGAGTACAACATGCAGGATGACGTTGTTGAACGCAGGATTCGCGCCATGCCCGTGGCGTTCCCAATCTTGAGCGCAGGGGTCAATCTCAATATCACCGCGAATCCGCCGCCCGTTAAGTTCAATTTCAGCGTGTGTGAAGTCAGGCCCGGCGCAGCGGTTCCATCGCCCGTGTTCCAGAATCTGCACGGCGCCGTGTTTCCGGGTTTCGCCCTGGTGCGGCAACTGCCCGGCTGCCCAGCGCGCCTGTACCTGCATTTCTGAGAGCAGGGGGGCTGGTGCATGCTCACCAGTGCCGCAGGAGTAGACGCTGGCCTGCAGCTGCTTGTAAAGGTCTGCCAGTTGCTGGCGCTGAGTTTCCATCAGACTTAATCACCCAGTTCAGCCTCATGCCGCATGAGGTCTTCCTCCAATGTCTCGCAGACATAGCCGAAGGTCTCATTGTTCTTGGAATTCATGGTGCGCAGGGTGTTGTGCGCTTCCAGCACGTGGCGGGTGCGGTCAAGTTCGTTCATCACCCCGGCAGAGGCTTCGCTGCTGCCCTGGTTGAGAACGGCGCGGCGTTCCGCAATATCTGCCTGCCAACCGGCATCTGCCGGGTCAATATCCATTAGCATATCAAGCCCCAGGCTTTCCATGGCTGAGCGGGTGCGGGCGGTGGGGGTGGCAATCTGTACTGCGCCACCTTGTACCATCATTTTACGAGCCAGACCAGCCAGTGTCCCCATGAATGTGGAATCCACCCCCGGGCAGATTTCCAGGTCAACCACGATGAGTCTGCCCCCGTTGGCAATGTATTTCTCAGATACATTCTTGAGGGCAGGGCTGTTTACGAAACTGCCGCGGCTGGTGCAGCGAACCCAGAGGCAATCGTCAAAATCGTGATAAGTAAGGGATGAATCAGTCATGGCAGGTTGCTATCATTCTATATCTGCTGCGTTGCGAAAGCAAGAAAAAAGCAGCCGTCAGGGCTGCTTTTTTTCGTTAGTGATGAAGTCCCAATCAGCGATGCTGGGGAATTCGATGGAGCCGACACGAGCGCGCAGGAGGTACCAGAGTTTCCGGAAGTTGTTAACGCTGTACCGGCGCTCAAAAACGCGGTATTCATCGTCCTGCATTTTTTCCAGGACGTTGTGGTAGATGAGGCTCATGGCTTGTGCCGGGATGAGGCAGTTGCGGTCATCGATGGAAAGTTTCTGATAGTATTCTTCCGCCTCGCAGAAATACTTTTCAGCCAGGGCGGCTTCGTAAGCAAGCAGCTGGCGGACCCGGTAATTATAACGCCTCTCCCGAATGTCATCGACCGTGACGCCGAATAGCTCCATATCATCTGCCGGGAGGTAGATGCGCCCGTGTTCTGTGAAGTCCTCTGCTACGTCGCGCAGGATGTTGACCAGCTGCAGGGCGTAGCCCAGCGCAATGGCGTAATCCCTGGCTTCAGCAGAAGCCCCCATGACGGCGGCGCTGGAGATACCCACGCAGGATGCTACTTTGTATGCGTAGTTGAGCAAATCCTGGCGGGTGCGGGGCTGGGTGGGGCAAATGTCACCTCTGCACCCGGCAATGAGTTCAAGCAAGGGGGCGGAATCCAGCTGTTCGTCCAGCATGAGTTTCTGCACTTCGGATTCGATGCCCGGCATGGGCTCGACTCGGCAGGTGATGACGTCTTCCCAGCGGTTCAGTGCGGTGTGCCGCTCATCCGGAGTCATTCCGGGTTCGTCTACAACATCATCCACAATGCGGCAGAAGGCATAAAGCCTTGCCATGTTGCTGCGGCGTTCTTCCGGAAGGTCAACCAGCGTGAATGCCAGGTTGGATTTGGCATTCTTGGTGATGGTATCGGCATCAGTCATAGTTCTGGAAAATTGGTGAAGTTATTCGATGCTGCCCCAGTGGTTGGTGAAGGGCCAGAGTGTGAAACAGGCAGGGCCGATGATGTTGTATTGGTGGACGGGACCCCAGTAGCGGGAGTCCAGAGAATTGGTTGTGTTATCCCCCAGTGCTGCGTATTCGCGCATGGCCGGGTTTGTTGTGTTCTGCAGGTGAACCGGACCGAGGTCGGTCATATAGGCAAGCGGCTGATTGCGGTGGTTGAGAGTCTGGTAGCCATCTGCATTGAAGGGGACCTTGCCGGCTGCTACGCGGGCGATGGTCGGTTCTGTGGCAGCCGTGCCGTTCACCAGCAGGAATGGCGTGACAACCTGCAGGGTGTCGCCGGGCAGACCGCAGAGGCGCTTGATGTAGTGCGTGCCGGATTGCTGGTCGCTCATGCGGAGGGCAGAAGGCGTCTGCATGGAGGTGTTGATGCCGCGGGTGTCAAAGACAAAGGTTTCGCCGCGCACCGGTTTGCGGAAGTGGTAGGCAACGCGGTTGACGAGAATCATGTCGCCAGCGTCCACCTTGGCGCGGATGATGGTTTCACCCGGGCGGTAGGCCCCCAGGCGGATTCCGTTAGGTGTTTCAACGAATTTCCCCTGTTCTTTGAGGTATTGCATAACGGCACCCTTGGCGGAGGGAATGTTAACTTTGCTGCCATCGCTGAAGGAGATTGTCGTTTCCGTAAACAGGAGCCATTTGGGGTGGTCTTCAATATCAACAATGCTCTTGGCGGTGTCTGCCGTAGCCTCGACATAGGAACTACCCAGGGTGAGCATGTCCCAGACCTTCTGGGTAAATCCCGGGATTTCATCCACCGGGTGAACGATGATACCATTCAGACTGGGCTGCATGGAGCCCGTGGGAATGCGGAAGGGCTGGATGTAATAAGTGCGGATTCCCAGGAAGATAACCATGATAATCATGAATGATTCCACGGTCTCAGCGATGCCGCTGCGTTTGTATCCGGGCATCGGTTCGCACTGAATCTCAATCTGTTTAATCAAGCGGGTGCATTCCTCCTTGTCCCAGTTGAGCAGGGCTTCTTCCAGGTTTTTCTTTTGAGTGGCGCAGAGGGTGAGAACCTCATCGCTCAGGGTGTGCCGGTTGTAATTTGCATAGCGGCTCAGCGCGACGATGGTTTCACGCCCATTGCGGCGCCACTGCGGAGTAAACCATGCCAGCGCGTTGTCCAGAATCCAGTTGAATAGGGAGGTAAGGTATTTCATGCACTCGTACTTGCTTCTTATTCTACACAATCGCAGGCAGATGAAAAGCAGAAAGTGCCGGCTTGTCAGTCATCAGACTTCAAGACCATTCAAAATCAGCAGCAGCATGACGAGAGCCGCCGCAATGCGGTACCACCCGAACAGGGACAGTCCGTGTGCTTTAAGGTAATTGACCATCCACTTCACCGCGACAATGGCGCTTACCCATGACATGAGGGTGCCTGCCAGCATGGGTCCCCAACCGATTTCCGCCACCATGGTGCTGCCGTATTTTGTGAAATCATATACCGTGGCAGCACTCAGGGTAATGAGCCCCAGAAGGAAACTGAACTCAACGGCAGCCGCCATGCTCAGCCCGGCTAAAAGACCGCCCAGCATGGTCATAAGACTGCGGCTGGTGCCCGGGCACATGGCAACGCACTGCATGAAACCAACGGCGAGGGCCTGCTTGCAGGACATGTCCTCAAGCTCGACGCCGCTGTGGCACCGGCCATTTCCCTTCTTCATGTTGTAACGCACGAAGAGGAGGATGGCAACGCCACCGAGAGCCCAGGTTATCAAAACAGTTTCGGCGTTGAAGAGATAGTGCTTGATGGGTTTTGCCAGAAAGAAACCAATGACCATGGCCGGCAGGAATCCCAGTATCAGGTTCCGGGCCATGCGCAATCCCGCGGGGGAGTTACCCAGTACGCCCATCACCATCTCCTTAACCCGCATGAAATACAGATTCAGTACGGCCAGGATGGCGCCAATCTGAATGCAGACAGAGTAGGCATTCAGGGCATCTGACTCTTTCATCCCTAAAAGATACTGAGTGATAATCAGATGACCAGTGGAGCTGACAGGAAGGTATTCCGTGAGACCTTCTACCAGACCAAGAATGAGGGATTGAAAGATAGTCATGACGCGTCGTCATGTACCGTATTTTCCTCAAAAGGTCAATCTTAAAACGAAAAAGCTTCCAGAAAAGACTGCCATCATTAAAAAAAGATTGAAGAAGCATCAAAAAACTGCTATGAATAGTGACGGAATTTCGCGTGCAGCGTTTGCAATGGATATGAACAAGATGTGCCGACAGATTAAAAAGGGATTCACTCTGGTGGAACTCCTGGTGGTGATTGCCATTCTTGGAGTCGTGATGACGATGGCAGCCGGCGTGTTGCGGGATGCAGGTAAGGGCAGGGGGATTGAATCCGGGGTGGAGTTGCTCGAATCGCTTGTAGTAGAAGCTCGTGCCACGGCTCAGGGGAATGATACCTATACACGTCTTGTCATTCTTGCAGATCCCAAGGATTCATCACCGGATACCATTCATTTGCGTTACATGACCGTGCAGCTTTTCCGCAAGGGCGACGGCAAGGGTGAGCGTTTTGACGGCACAAACGTGGCGGAGGACGGCAAGTGGGTCACCACGTCCTCAGGTGTTCTGCTGCCGCCCGGGGTATTCTTTTCTCCCACATACAGCAAGCCGCTGCCTCGTGAGGACGGCGCATCCGGCTCAATGATTGGTGAGGGCGTGACCCGACTTCCCGGTCGCGGTCAGACCCGCATCTATTATGTGGAATTTGATGAGAAGGGCCGCTTTGTGGCACCTATGGCAGACCCGCTGAATCTGACCTGCCCGCAGCGTCTGGTGCTGATTAATGGCAAACCTGGTTCCGGTCGCAAATCTGCGGATGGCATCGTGCCCCGCGACACCATCAAGGATGGTCATGGCGTGCGTCCGGCAGGAGCCAAGGGTATCTGCCTGTGGCCGAATGGTGATGTGAGCCGCCTGCGCACAGATGACCAGGTGTTCACCGATGTGCATTAATCTCAATGTTCTTTTTTTGCTGAAATGAAAAAAATCTCCACATTCCGTAGTTTTCGCGGTTTCACGCTCATGGAAACCCTGCTGGCAATTGCGCTGGTAGGTGTGCTTCTTTCGATATTCCTGACGGTGTTTGTTCCGGCACGCGGTCTTGTGCGGCAGGCTCTCACCCGCCAGGAATCCGAGCGAATCACCGGCATACTTCGGGCAGAACTCAGCCAGCTCCGGCAGGATGAACGCGCAGATTCCGGGGCAAATGCCTCCAGTGAGAATAAGTACCTGAGTACGTTTGACAAGGGGTTCCACTGGCTGCGTAAGACCTCACGCCCCAGCAGCGCCATTGTTGTTTTCTCCTACCGTGCAGACCTGAGCAAGCCTGCACGCCCGGATGGAACGTATCCGGCAGTGCCGGCAGGTAAGAGCGTTCCAGGTAAGAATGTGCAGCTGGTGTCCATCGCCTGCCCGATGGATGATCCGCTGCACCGGGATGATATTCGCGATGCTGTGGGAACGGTGTTCCTGGTCAAGATGACGCAGCTTGAGCTCAAGAGCAACGGTGAGTACAAGATGGTTGGCAGCCCGGGTGTGATTTCCAAATCCTCTAGTCCTGAGTCCTACCTCTCTGAACCGGGTACAGCAGACCCCTGGGGTGGTGCCATCTTCTTCCGTGCTGACTTTTACCAGATGTCTCCGCCGAATCCGGCCCGTTACAAGGGTAAGACCTGGAAGAAACTGGGTCGCCCGCTGTTCTCCGCCAACATGTCTTTCCACCGTTGATTTGTCCTTTTCACTTTTTCCTTTCTGAATACGCATGAAACTCAGAAAAAAAATCCTACTCCGTGGCTTTACGCTCATTGAATTGATGACGGCAATGGCCATTACCGCAATGTTGGTAACGGTGATTATGCAGCTTACCAATCAAAGTATTGATTTATGGCAGGCTGTGAGTCAGGATGTGAGTACGTCCACCCGTTCCCGGGCAGCTTTGCAGACAATCAGCCGCGATTTTGAGTCGTTCCAGATGCGCGGGTATGATAACAAGTACCAGTGGTTGTTTGCCAAGGCTGATGAGAGCATGGACAATGTGCCGAAAGGACTGAGCGTGCCCCGTTCTGCCCAGTGTGTGTTCTTCGCCTGTGCGCCGGACCGCAACCCGTCCGTGAGTTCCAGTACCTCCTTGCGCAAGAGTTATCGCGAGGCTCGCGCCCATAACCGGGATACGCAGGGTGATACCAATGCCATCGGCTACCGCCTGATGTACCGTGACCAGATTCTGAACTTGTCCGGTGCAGATGGTTCGGAAACGGGTACCTATCCTCTTTTCTCCCTGTACCGGCATGTTGTTTCTCCCCGCGATACCTTTGAACAGCTGCTTGGTAAGGACAGCCTGGAATCCTCCTACGTCCGATTTGAAAAAGATGATGAGAAAAACGAGAATTTCCTCTGCGAGAATATTCTTGAGCTGAATATCACATTCAATATCCGCTATGCCAGTTCCCAGGCCAACGCTGAGAAAGGCCGTGTGGATTATGAGGTGGTGAGCGTTCCGATTGTTACCTCCAGCAGCCGGACGAACAAGGTGGCTGTCTATGGTGACCGCATTGTTGCCGGTGGCACCACATACGAAAATGCCCGTATTGATTCCGCCATGGTGTCCATCACAGTGTTGACGGAGGAGGGCGTAGCCATGGTGGAACAAATTCGCCAGGGTCGCCGCCGGGCTCCTAAGAAGATTGCAGATTTCTTCTCCAAATACACCCGTTCATACGCCCGTCTGGTTTCCATGCCGCAACCACTCTGATGGCTGAACGCTGATTTTTTCCACCATAGATTATGCAAATGCAACCCCAGCAGCGTGATGTGCTTCCCCAGGCCATCACGCTTTGGATTGACCCGGTTCCGCGCAGCGGGTATCGGAACATGGCGGCAGATGAACTGCTTTCCCGCCGTCCGGAGGCCTGGCTCCGGATATATACGTGGGCTCGCCCGGCTGTCAGTTTTGGTTATTTTGATACGGCAGAAGAAGCCGAGGGTATATTCCCCGGAGCAGAGGAATACATACGGCGTTGGACTGGCGGCGGAATTGTGGACCACCGCATCGGGCATACGTATACGGTGACGCTGCCGGCAGTAGCCGGGGTGATGTATCCCTCCGCCGACCAGCTTTACGTCTGGATTCACGGAGCCCTTGCCACAGCATTGCAGGAAAGTGGGGTTCAGTGTACCCTGCTGACGGAAGATGCCCCGGACGGCGGCCGCGCCTGCTGGGCCAGCCCGGTGAAGAGTGATATTGTGGATGCTGCTGGTAACAAGTTGGCAGGTGCCGGTCAGCGCCGGTTCAAGGGCGCCGTGTTGCACCAGGGGCTTATTCAGCAGTGTGAACCGGCCCAGGGCTGGCCTGAGAAGCTGGCTGCGGCTCTTGCTCCGCTTGTTCACCTGGTGGAGGGGGAGGAACCGTATCCCGGGTTTAATGAGGAGCTGGAGGAGCTTTGCAGCACCAAGTATGAGAGCGCTGAGTGGAATGATGAAACGCATGGGCGCCGTAAGCCGACGCGGCATGAGTGATTTCTTGTTGTCATAATGATTCACCCCCGGCGGAATGACCTGCCGGGGGTGAATTGTGTTTTAAGATATCAGGAAGCTTCAGGGGGTGTTGCAGCCGGGGCGTCCGGGATCGGGTAGCGTTCTGCCCGGTACAGTTTCCAGTCCATCTCCGTGGTGGAGGCCTTGTAGGCACCATCAGTCTCAGTGATGGTGATGCCGGCTTTTTCCAGTTCAGCCTTACGGGTGAGCAAGTAGGCCATGGTCAGGTTATCGGGGTGGGCGTTAATGAGGTTGCACCCAGCTTTCTGCCAGATGTTCAGCTCTTCCTCAGAAATGCAATCCTCCCTGGCATCGATGAAAAAGCTGGTCATTTCCGTGATGACAATGGGGTGGACGTACATGAGGTAGGGATGCCAGTCCGCCGGGTCTTTGCCATAGCTCAAATCTACACCTTTGCTGGTGACCAGCTTCCAGATGGCCGTGTTGATGGTGTAGCTGCTCAGGGTGTTCTCTTCCGGGAGTTTGCTGTATACATCTGCAATGGATTCGAAAAGGATTACCTTATCCTCCTTTTTCATGCTGCTGTATTTCAGGAGCGCGTCAGCGCGGTCGAAGGAATCCCACTCCGGAGCTTCAGGACCGGAAATCGTAATCATCCCGACCTGTTCGGGGGTGGCATTTGCGTAATCCGGAATTTCAGCCTGGATGATGTTACGCGGGGTAGGAACCTGTTGGCATGCGCAAAGCAGAGCGGCTGTTGAAAGAAGAAGGGAAATCTTTTTCATGCCCCCATTATATGATATTACTTGAGCGCTTGCAAGCTGCATTCTGACATAAAAACAGCCGCTGGCGTTAAAACCAGCGGCTGTCTGCGAAATTACCGGCCTCAGGGGCGGACTTCACCTCGCACCTTGGCCGCTGTCCAGTCGCGCATGCGCGCAAAGATGGCGTACAGCCCCGGCACCATGAAGATGCCGAATACGGTGGCAAGAAGCATGCCGAAGAAGGTAGTGACGCCGATTTCCACACGGCTGGCAGCGCCGGACCCCGTGGCGATCACCAGGGGAACAACACCGAAGAGGAAGGATACTGCCGTCATGAGCACTGCGCGGTAACGCAGTTTTGCGCCGTTCAGGGCAGCTTGTTTGACGGGGGTGCCGGTGGCGTGGTCTTCCTTGCTGAACTCCACCATAAGAATGGCGTTCTTCGCAGCCAGACCAATGAGCATGAGCAGACCCAGCTGCACGTAGATGGAAAGGCTCAGCCCGAAGAGCTGCACACCCATGAGAGCCCCCATGGTCGCCACGCTTACTGAGAGCATCACCGGTACCGGTGTGGTCCAGCTTTCATACTGAGCGACCAGGAAGAGATAGGCAAAGAACATGGCCATGGCGATGAGCGGACCAATCTTACCATCATTCTGGCGCTCCTGGTAGGAGAGGTCTTTCCAGCTGACTTCCCAGAGCAGGTTGCTGCCGGAAGCGCGTTCTTCCGCATTCATCTGCTCAATGGTTTTTTCGATGAGTTCCATAATCTGCCCGGAGCCCACGCCCATGCTCGGGGTGACGGATATATCTGCGCTCATGTACTGGTTGAAGCGGTTGTAACAACCGGGACCCATGCGGTATGAGAGGGAGCAGACGGCGGAAAGCGGTACCATTTCACCCTTCTCACTGCGCACCATCTGGTTCAGAATGTCATCTGCCGTGCGGCGGTCAGAGGTGCCGCCCTGAATCTGCACCTTGAAGTTGAACCCGTTCAGGGTGAAATCGTTCACGTATGAGGACGCCATGACGCTCTGCAGCGTGCGGAAGATGGAATCTACCGGAATGTTGAGCGATTGGGCCTTCTCGCGGTTGATTTCGAGGTGAATCTGAGGCGTTTCAGCATCATATTCACTGCGGGTGCGGGAAACGAGTGCAGGGTGGGCCATGAGGCGTTCCTGCAATTCCTTGACTGCGTTGCCGAGGTCCTGCGGGGTGGCATCACCGGATACCTGAAGCACAGCGGAAACACCGCCGGCAATACCCAGACCGCGGATGGCGGGCGGGGTCATGACCATGATGCTGGCCTGCGGGATGTCTGCGCAGGCAGCGTTGATGCGCTCAGCAATGCGGCTGGCGTGCATATCGGGGCTCTGGCGTTCGTTCCAGTGCTTGAGCAGCACAATCATCATGCCGCTGTGTTCGCCGGAGCCACTGGTGAAGCTGTAACCACTTTGAGCCGTCACCATGTCCACGCCGGGCATGCCGATGACTCGTTTTTCAATCTGGCGCATGACTTTGTCCGTGCGCTGCTTTGCCGTGGCGGTGCCTTCCATGGTAACCATGACGAACAGGCTGCCTTTGTCTTCTGTGGGGATGAAGGAGTTGTTTAGCGCAGCCGGAGCCAGCAGGGCACCGGGGTTGATGGCACCGGAAACCGGGACTTTACCGCTGCCCATGAGCTGCTGCCATGCAGCAGGCGCACCGGCAAAATAGACATAATTACCGCCAATTACCAGCAGCAGAGCCAGCACGGTGAGCCAGGCGTTGCGCACCAGAAGTCCAGCCCCCCAGAGGTAGATGCGGCGGCTGGTTTCCAGAATCCAGTTAAACGGCAAGAATATGAGGGTGCCCAGCTTGTTGGGCTTGTCTCCGGCTGGGCGCAGAATGAGTGCGCACAGGGCAGGTGAGAGTGTGAGTGCATTCACCGTGGAGATGCAGAGTGCAACGCACATGGTTACGGAGAACTGCGTGTAGATGACGCCCACCATGCCGCCGTAGAAGGCAATGGGAACGTACACAGCCAGCGTTACCAGCGTGGTGGCAATGATGGCGCCGGTAATCTGCTTCATGCTCTTGAGCGTGGCTTCCTTGGGGGAGAGTTTTTCCTCCTGGATGATACGCATCACGTTTTCCACGACCACGATGGCGTCGTCCACCAGCGAGCCGATGACCAGAATCAGACCGAACATGGTCAGCACGTTGATGGAATACCCCAGCGGGTACATAATCATGAAGGCACCCAGCAGGGAAACGGGAATGGCAATGGCCGGGATGAGGGTGGCGCGCCAGTCCTGCAGGAACAGGTATGTCACCAGAACCACCAGCAGCAGAGCAATGAGCAGGGTTTCCACAATCTCATCCATGGTGGCATCAATGGCCTGGGTCGGGTCATAGCCCATGCACCATTCCATGCCGTCCGGGAAGTTCTTCTCAATCTGGAGCATGGCTTCCTGCACCTTGGCGACGGTTGCCAGAGCGTTGGCTTCGTTATTCTGGTGAATAATCATGCCCACGTTGTCTTTGCCGTTGAGGCGGCTGTAGCCCGTGCTGCGTTCTGCACCCAGTTCGATGGTGGCGATGTCCCTGAGTTTGGTTACGTGACCATCCTGACCGCGCTTGACGATGATGTTGCCGAATTCCTCAGCCGTCTTGAGTCGGCCGGTTGCGGTGACTTTGAACGTGGCGTAGGACTGGACGTCCTCTGAACCGACTGAACCCGCAGCCGCCTGAATGTTCTGGGCTTTGATGGCCGCGCTCACATCAGCCGGGGTGATGTTCATAGCGCTCATGCGGGTGGTGTTCATCCACACGCGCATGGAGTAGTTGCGGCTGGGGATGATGTCAGCGCTGGATACGCCGTCCACCTGGCAGATTTTGTCTTTGACATTCATGCGCAGCCAGTTGGAAAGCTCCAGAATGCTCATCTTGTTTTCATCGCACATGAAGTTGATGAAGCAGAGCATATCACCGCTGCGTTTGCGGACCTCATATCCGGTCTGCTTGATTTCGCTGGGCAGCTTGGATTCCACGCGCTTGATGGCGTTGGACACGTTCACCATGGCCATGTCATCATTCGTACCGGAGCGGAAGATGAGCGTGAGGCTGAAAGAACCGTCATTACCGCATGAGGAATAGAAGTACTCCAGGTCATCCATACCGATGAGCTGCTCCTCCACGGGGGCAGCAACCACCTGCGCCACTTCTTCTGCGCTGGCGCCGGCGTAGGTCATACGCACTGAAACCGTGGGCGGTGAGACTTCCGGGTACTCGGATACCGGCATTTTGCTCAGGCAAAGCAAACCTGCCAGCATCATCAGAATGGAGATGACGAAGGCGAACTTGGGACGGTGGACAAAGAAGGCTGAAAACATATTTTTCAGGGAAATGGGTTAGAGGTTATTGGGCTTGAACCGGGGTGTTTTCTTCCATATCTGCCAGGTGGGAGGTGATGACCTGCTCCCCGGGAAGCAAACCTGAGAAAATTGCCACGCGGCCGTCATCTGCCGTGCTGCCGCAGATGACGCGGCGCTCTACGGCGCGGTTGTGCTTGATGACGTATACATAGTTGCCGCGGGTATCCGTCAGCACGGCGTTGCCGGGTACCCCGATGACCGGGAACTCAGCCTTGCGTTTGACGCGGACACTTACAACACCACCGGGAGCGAGGCTGCGGTCTGCATTTTCAAAGACTGCCCACACGTTCTGCGTGCCGGTTTCGGCCTGGATTTCATTGCTGCAGAAAGCGACTCGGCCTGTTTCCTTGAGTTCGGTACCCGTGGCGGTAATCAGGGTAAGCTCAGCCTGTTCCTTCAGCTTGTCAGTGCTGCCGTATATGGACAGGATGTCTTTTTCACTCAACGGGAAACGCGCATAAATGGGGCTGAGTTGCACCAGCCTTGCCAAGGGGGTCCTGATGTCTGTTACGTAGTTGCCTTTTGAGATGAGGACACGCCCGATGCGGGCATCCATGGGGGCTTTCACAATACAACGGTTCAGGTCGTCCTCCGCCACGGCTAGTCTGGCAAGGGCCGCATCCACGGCTGCTTGTTGCTCATTGTAGGTGGCACGGGCGTTTTCCAGTTCGTCAGCGCTGCTGGCTTTGAGGGCGAAGAGCTGCTGCTGGCGTTCGTATTTGGCAAGGGCATCCTTGGATTTGATGCTCAGCTGGTCGACTGCAGCTTTGCAGGCATCTACGGCTGCCTGGTAGCGCGTTTGCTCAATGCGGAAGAGTTCATCACCTTTGTGAACCTGGTCACCTTCTGTGAAGGTTCTTTCCTGCAGCACCCCTTGGACCAGCGGGCGCAGTTCGATGGTGTTGATGGCTTCCAGACGTGCGCTTTCAATGGATAGCACGGTGGGGTCCTCCATTTCCTCAACCTTGATGGCACGGACTTGAATCGGGTCAAGATCACCCCCCATGGAAGAACCCGGTTCGTTTACCGTGGCATCTGCAAAAACAGGGGTTACGGTTGCGCCCGGGCGGGTTTTGTGAGAGCCGTCGCTGATGACAACTTCACCCGGTTGAATGCCCTGGTAGATGCTCTGCAGGCGTCCCTGTACGCTGCCGGTGGTTACGTTGCGCCGGGCAACTTTGCCAGCCTGGTCAATGACGTAGACGAAGGCGCCATCTGCATCGTAGTGAATGGCAGTCAGCGGGACCATGCAGACTTCCCGAGCGGAGTTGAGCTTAATCTGGAGCGCGCCAATGCCGTTGTGAGTGAGCTGCTGGTCAGGGTTGTCAAATTCAGCCCAGAGGGTGTAGGAGTCAGTGCTATCAGAGAGCTGGTTATCCACGATGGTAATCCGCCCTTTGCCGGGATAGGAGCGACCATTGGCAATGGTGAGCTGCACATCTGCCACGTTGCCAATTTCCTTGGTGCCGTGGAAAATCCCGTTCACGTCATTCTGACTGAGGGGGAAGCGCACGTAAATCGGGTTCGTCTGAGTGATGTTGGTGATGGCTTCACCGCGGGTGATGTAGTTGCCTTCGCCTTTGGGGAGACGGCCAACGCGACCACTGATTTCTGCCTTTACCCGGCAATCAGTCAAATCCTTTCTTGCGCGAACGAGTTCGGCTTCAGCCCCGGCAATGCGAGCTTTCAATTCCTCTACAGCCGCTTTGGCAGTTTCGGTATCCTCACGGGAAGCAGCTTGTTCAGCGGCAAGGTTTTCAAATCTCTTGTAGCGGCTGGAGGCGTAGGTGAGCTGTGCGTTCAGCTGGGCAATCTGGGCCTCTGCCTGTTTAACGGCAGCTTCATAGCGCAGTGGGTCAATCTCCAGAAGCAGGTCACCTGCGTTAATCATGGCGCCTTCCTGGAAATGCACGTTGATGATGCGGCCTTCCACCGCAGCGCGCACGGTTACGTTTCGCACGGCTTCTGTCCGGCCAATGCTCCTGCGTATAACCTGGTCGCGCCCAAGAGTGGCTTTTTCCGCTTGAACATAAGTGATTTGCTTGCCTGGCATTTGCCCTAGGGCAGAACTACCTATTGCGAGCGATAGAGCCAATATCAATTTGTATTTCATTGTTGGGAAAATCTACTTGCTTTAACGCGCCTATCATAGCATATGCGTGTGTGCTATGCAAGCTGCAAATGGTGACAGAATTGCTACAATGTGAACCTTTTCTCCATTCCGTATGGAGCTGCAGGCATTCAGCATGATGCGGAACAGCGTACCGAAACGGAGGCGGTGAACGGAAGGATGAACTTATGAAGTTCAACACTGGCGGAAACTGCGCCAAAATCCTGCACGCATGCAGAGGCAAGACGGTGGCAGAGTGTTTCCAGCAGGACCGTGGGTTCCTGCTGGGCCAGTGCCATCAGGTGGCGGGACAAGGCGTCGTAATCAATGGTGCGGCTCAGGTCTTCGCCCATGGTGGCGAATCCTGCTGGCGGCGTTATTGAGATGTTGGCTACAAGGCGCTGGGGCGTGGCCCGTTCTTCTTCAGGCACGCCGATGCAGCAGGTGAATTCAAGCCCGTTGATGTGGATGGTGTCGTCCGTGTGGCAGACCGGGCGGGAGCCGCTGCGCTCCATGAGGCTCTGCAGCGCTCCGAGGTGGGGGACGGTGAGATCTGGGTTGGAAAGGGAGAGCTGGGCGGCGTTATTGTAGCCGGTGAGAACGCCGATACCAATGAGACCGGCGCAGTGGGCAGCGTTGATGTCGTGCTGCATATCACCGATGAATGCCGTATCGGCCGGGTTCAGGGAATGCTGGCGCAAGAGGTTGTAGATGTATTCCTCTTTGTTGCGGACCCCGGAGTGAATGTGTTCAAAGTAATCCTTCATGCCCAGGTGGCGCACCTGTTCATCAAAAGCCCGGGGGTCCATGCTGGTGAGGATGAAGCAGCGAATACCCCGGCTGCGGCAGAAGTCAAGAAATGCTTTGCCATGCGGGATGGCAGTCACCTGGGTGACGGAAGAATCAAAGGCTTCACGGTAGTATTTTTCCAGGTCCACCAGTTTGGCATCCGGGGTTTTCCAGGCGTAATACTCAGGGTAGGGCAGCTGGAATTCGTTGCGGAATTGGTCAATGGTAAGCGCGGGCAGAGTATACTGAGCCAGTACGTAGTTAGTGGCTTCCAGCGTGAGGGCGAGGTCATCGCACAGTGTGCCGGACCAGTCGAAAATCAGATTTTTGAACATACGGAGAATAGCGGGGCTCAGGGGTTGCGCCGGTCAGTGGTGATGATGTTGTGGCGGTGTTGGAATTTGTATATGGCTCGTTTCAGCTCAGGGTTAAGGAAAGGGTTGTCCTTGCCGTAGCGCGCCCAGGGACCACCAGGTACGCGGTGGAATTCCACGAAGCGCCAGTGGACAGTGGCAATGCCGCCCTTGATGCCCAGGTAATCCCTTACGGCTGGTGAAATGTCGATACCGGCGCATTTGTTTGCCTTGTTTTTCGGGCGGGCTCCCAGAAAGACGTATTTCCAGTCATCAGTGCAGAAGGGACCGCAGTCCTCCCATTGCGCAAAACAGTAGCGGCCATTGTAGTATATCTGCACCCACATGCCACGGCAGACTGATTCGTATTTGCCATCCTTGAAATTCCGGTACCAGGGGATGACTTTCGATGCCTCTGGTTTGGGACCACCTTTGTCAATGTCGTTATACGGCAGTGCGATGTAGAACGGATTCAGCTGAGGAGTAAAACCGAGCGGGGCATAGGTTTTCGGGTCGCGGTTAGCGGGGTTCGGGTCATCAAACCCACCGTAGTTATCGTCCCATGCGCTGTCCCAGCTGCTGGCCGTGTTCGGCACCGGGTTGTTTTTTGTGGCCCGCTCACCAATATAAAAATAGGTGGCAGTAATATCAAAGTGCCAAGGGTAAGCGCCCGGTGTCTTGCGGTTGCCGGAGAGTTTCGGATCCGGAAAATTGCGCCGGTGGCTCTGGTCGAGGGTAGGGCGCATAGGACCAGCCTGAATGGCAGCTTTCCGCAGGTTTTCAGAACTCATGCGCCGCTTGCGCGGGGTGACTTTACTGCGGCTGACTTCAGTTGAACTCATGCTGGTGCGCTTGTGCTGAGCAGAGACCGGCTGCGCGGGCAGCAGGCTGAATCCCAGTATGAGGATGAGGGCGCGTACCAGCATGGAATCAATAAAAGAGGTCTTTACCAGTTATGAAGCACGCTGGGGTATGCCACGGGGAGTTTCTCCGGGGCGTCCAGGGTGTAGTGCAGACCTCGGGATTCCTGCCGGCGGATAGCACAATCCACAATCAGAGAAGCGGTGAGTGCCAGGTTGCGCAGGTCAATGATTTCCGGGGTGACGCGGTACCCCCAGTAGTATTCATTGATTTCGCGGTTGATATTGCGCAGCCGCGTGGCGGCGCGCTGCAGCCGGTGGTTGGTGCGCACGATGCTCACATAGTCCATCATGGTGCGCCGGACTTCATCCCAGCAGTGGTAGAGAATGGCCAGGTCATCCTGCGGAACGCGTTCTCCGTGTTTCCATTCCGGTATGGGGTATTCCTCCATTTTGTGTGCCAGGGGAAGGGAGCGCAGCATGCGCTGCAGGGCCCGCTTGGAAATGACTACGCATTCCAGTAGAGAATTGCTGGCCAGACGGTTGGCGCCGTGCAGCCCGGTGCAGCCGGTTTCACCCGCGCAGAAGAGCCCACGCAGAGAGGTCTGCCCGTCCGTGTCAGTCAGCACACCACCGCATTGGTAGTGCGCACTGGGTACCACCGGAATCATGTCCACTTCGGCGTCCACGCCGTAGCTCTTGCATGTTTCGTAGATGTAGGGGAAGCGTTCGGCCATGAATCCCTTGGGCTTGTGGGTCATGTCCAGGTACATGCAGGGGTGCCCGGTGCGCAGGATTTCGTGGTTGATGGAACGCGCGACAATATCGCGCGGTGCCAGGCTCTTGCGCGGGTCATACTTCTGCATGAATTCCTTGCCGTCCGGGCCGCGGAGTACCCCGCCTTCGCCCCGCACGGCTTCGGAGATGAGGAAAGTCAGGCCGTCCCGGTCGCTGCTCTTGGGATTATAGAAGGTGGTGGGATGGAATTGCACAAACTCCAGGTTGGAGACATTGGCACCGGCTCGCCAGGCCATGGCCACGCCGTCGCCGGTGGCAGTGGCGGGGTTGGTTGTGTACATGTAGACGCGCCCGGTGCCACCAGTGGCAAGCATGATGCGGTCACTGCGGAAGATTTCAACATCCCCGGTTGCCGGATTCAGGACGTATGCACCCAGAACGCGGTCTTCGGTCACGCAGCCGAGTTTTGCCGTCGTGATGAGGTCAATGGCAATGCGGTGGTCCAGCAGGGTGATGTTCGGGTGCTTCTGCACGCAACGCAGGAGCTTAGTGCTGATTTCCAGACCAGTCGTGTCTTTGGCGTGCAGAATGCGGCGTTTGCCGTGGCCGCCTTCGCGCCCCAAGTCAAACTCACCGCTTTCTTCAGTGTCAAAGTCGACCCCCCAGTTGAGCAGCTCTTCAATGGCGGCCGGGGCTTCTTCCACGATGGTGCGCACAGCATCAACATCGCACAGCCCTGCACCTGCATCCAGGGTGTCTGCTATGTGTTCCTCGAAGGTGTCATTTTTGTCAATGACCGCGGCAATGCCGCCTTGAGCCTTGGCAGAACTCGATACCAGGGGATCACTCTTGCAGAGGATGGTCACCTTGCCATATTCGGCGGCGCGCAGGGCAAAACTCAGTCCCGCCACACCGCTGCCGATTACTAGAAAGTCTGTTGTAGTCATCGCTGTATGCTGGATGCGCGCGCCATTCTATCACATACTCACCCTTTCGTCACGCAGAATGTCAGAAAAAACGGTTGGAAGAGGAAAATGATTTCCTGAGACGGGCGCAGATGAGGACACAGAGTACGGCAGAAAGCAGCTGCACGCTGCCAACATAGGATATGGGTGATTCAAACTGTGTATTGTGGTCAAGAAACGCTTGGAACCCGGCTTGAATGATAAAAGTATACCAACATGTGGGAACAAAGTAGGGTAAGACTATGCTCACCGATGAGAGAGAGAGGGCGGACGATGAGGAGCAGAACAAGGGTTAGTTCTGCCTCTTCAGCGTGAGACAGGCGTGGCTTTGATTCGTACGGCTGGGCTATTGAATCGCCATTTTTTGTTATAAATGTGATGCTCAGGAGTGCCTCCTGCCAGTTTTCCATCGGGTGTGAGATTCATGGCTGCGCCCGTGATGCGGGCTCGATCCGGAGCATTGTAATAACGCATGAAGAGGCAAGCTGGATTACTGGCTTTCTGCATGCGGAGGTTGATTTCCAGCAGGGAATCCTTGCTGAAATACAGTGGGGGGTCACTCGCTTTGCGCACAACGCCAGGTTTGCCGTCCTTTTGAATTTCAATGGTGCGCATATCAGTGTATTCGCGCCCGTTTGCGATGCGTACATAGCGATGTCCACCTACATACCAGCCGCGTGGGTGACCTTGCCATGAAACCTCATCCACCCGGTACTTGACCCCCTTCTTCAGGGCTTCTGCGCCATATAACTCATCGACCTTTACATAGATTGTGATGCTGACTTCGTACTGACAGGCTGTCTTGAGAGCACCTGCATTCATCGCAAGGCCTGGGTTATCATACAGTGAGGATTGGCGCCCTGAGGCATCAATGAGCTGGGTATCCAGTGTCAGTTGTCTGGCTGCGCAGATACC
Source organism: Akkermansia sp. (assembly GCA_045645565.1). Lineage (GTDB taxonomy): Bacteria > Verrucomicrobiota > Verrucomicrobiia > Verrucomicrobiales > Akkermansiaceae > Akkermansia. Next base: position 31,356 of record JAZRJB010000080.1, read on the forward strand.
CGCAGCTAAAAGAAAGAAGAGAAGTTTTTTCATGGCTGGCTTGAAGAACAATGCCCCGCAGTGGTGCTGCGGGGCGTTGGGGGGAAGGGGCTTTATTACTTACCCTGCTGGGCCTGTCGCTGGCGTTCCAGGGCAGCCTGCTGTTCCAGCATGCGTTCCATGAATGACTTCTTGGCGCCTTTCTTCTTCTGCACCTTCTCCAGCTTGGGAGCCGGCAGGCGGCGGATGATGATGGTCTGCAGAATGGAGATGAGGTTACTGGTGGTCCAGTAGAGACCAAGTGCGCTGGGGTAGGTGTAACAGAACAGGAAGAACATGAGCGGCATCCAGCGCATGATCTTCACCTGGGTGGCATCGCCCGTTGCCGGTGTCATGTGCATCTGGACGATGGTGGAAACCGCCATGAGAATAGGCAGGATGTTCACCGGAACTTCATATCCCATGAAGGGGAAGGAGAAGATGGTGTCCATCTGAGAAAGGTCGGTTACCCAGCCCAGGAAGCCCTCGCCACGGAATTCGGCTGCGGTCTGGAGAACATAGAAGAAGGAGAAGAAAATGGGCATCTGCAGCAGCATGGGAAGGCAGCCACCCATGGGGGAAATGCCGTATTCCTGGTACATGCGCATCATGGCCGTATTCACCTTCTGCGGGTCGTTCGGGTATTTTTCCTTGAGTTCCTGCATCTTGGGCTGCAGAAGGCTCATGCGCTTCATGCTGACATAGCTCTTGCGGTAGAGCGGCCAGATGAGGAGACGGATGGTGATGGTCATGGCAATGATAGCCCAGCCCCAGTTGCCCAGCCAGCCGTGGTAGAGGTTCACGAGCCAGTTCATCGGGTAGGCAATGATGGTGAATACACCGTAGTCCATCACGCGGTCAATCATGCGGAAGTCATCGGTCATCTCGTCCAGCATGAGGTTCAGCTTGGGACCGGTGAAGATATCGAATGAGAAGCTCTTCTGACCACCCATTATGGTGTCAGTCTTGCCGGCGAGGGAGAAATCAGGCATGCCGAGCGCCACTTCCACGCACTCGGTCTTGTCGCCGCTCACCTGCAGGGGGAACTGGGCGGGGGCTGCATACAGTGCATTGTTGCCGCTGGTCTTATCAGGTTTGATGATGGAGGCGTAATACTGGTTCATGACGCCAGCCCATTCCAGAGAATCGAAATCTTTGTCGTAACGGCGGTCTTTTGCCTTGCCGAGCCAGGGACGGAAATCGCTGGCATTGCTCTTCTCAAAGCTGCCGTCCTCCAGGTGTACGTAGTAGGTGTAGTAGGAGGATTCGTCTTTGGAAATCTGCCCCATGCCGCCAGCGTAGAGCCCCCAGTCCTGGGCGTTCAGCGTCTGGCCGGAAGTGTTCTGCACATCAATCTTGAGATTGAGAACATAGGCATTGCCTTCGATTGTATCCTCACCCTTCTTCAGGGGCTTGAGGGTGTATACCTTGCGGACGATGAGATCACCAACGCGCCCCAGCAGGGTCACCTGGCTGTCGTTGCTCAGGTCTGCGCGGTATTCGTAAACGCCGTTGTCGAACTGGGGGGCGCGGTCGTTGGAAAGCCCGAAAACCAGCGCACCGATGCCGTTATCCGGGTTGGTGTTGATGTTGACATCAGTGCCTTTGAGTTCATCACGAGTGCTGTTGATGACCTGCCCGAGCATTTCCACACTGCTGATGCTGCCACCGATATTGCAGAAATTATATTTTGCCACGGGCTTGCCCTCTGCATCTTTGCTGGTCAGGGTAGCAATGACTTTCTTTTCAGCAGCAGGTTGGGCCGGAGCCGGGGTCGTGGCCGTCACGGCGCTGGTTGCCGGGGCTGCAGGAGCCTGGGCTGCGGCGGGATCTGCCGGGGCTGTCGCTGCAACCGGGGCAGCAGGAGCCTGGGGCGCTTCTTCTTTATTGCTGTTGTAGTACCACTGCAGGCCCAGCAGGGCCGCGCAGAGAGATACAACAAACCATCCTGTTTTATCCATAGCTGTTATCTAGGTTAGTTAGAGGTTGATATTTTAAGTGAACTGTGGGAAATCTTTACTTTTGGCAGCGGGGAGGCACAGGGTCGTGCCCGCATCCGCCCCAGGGATTACAGCGCAGGATGCGCCATATTCCCAGCCCTACTCCCTTGATGACGCCGTGGGTTTCTACGGCCTGGATGAAGTAAGTAGAGCAGCTGGGCTGAAACCTGCACCCGCTGTTTGGTCCACAAAGTACATGCAGCGGTTTGCTGATGAAACGCTTGTAGAACAATACCGGCAGGATGACGAGTCGCTTCAGCATCCGTGGTTCGTTGAATTGGTGAAATGCTTGCGCTTGAGCAGGCGGCAGAAGTCCTTCTCAAGCTCATGGTAGGCGGCAGTGGATGCCGTGTGGCGCGGAATAAGAACAACGTAATGCCCGGATTGCAGCGGTTCTCCGTGTGCCCGGAGTATTTCCCGGATGCGGCGGCGCAGCAGGTTGCGCACCACGGCGTGCCCCAGCCGCTTTGTTGTTATAATTCCGAATCGTGATGACTTTGCACCCGCACCCTCACCGGAGTACGGCAGGGTGCTGAGTACAAGAAAACGCCCTGCTGCGGATGAGCCTTGCGCACGCACCATGGCGAACTCGCTAGCTCGCTTCATGGTTTGGTGCCGCTTCAGCTGCATCGTAAACAGGGCGTTGGTTTCTCCTGCAGGGCAGGGAGCACCCGGGGTACTCTCTTACAGAAACCCTGCCGGGGCTTTAGCCGTGCTGGATGATGTGGCGCTTGTACTGCACCTCTGCACCCTTGGGCAGAAGACGCTTGCGACCCTTGGCGCGACGGCGGGCGAGAATGGCGCGACCGTTCTTGGTGGCCATGCGGGCGCGGAAACCGAACTGGCGCTTGCGGCAGCGCTTGGAAGGCTGGTATGTTCTCTTGCTCATAATTTCTTATTTTGTTTGAAGTGGTTTCTGTGTGACCGCATGAAACGGCCGGGTGCGATATGATACCCCAAAATTGGCGTATGTCAAGCACCGTTCTTCATTTTTTTCACAATCACTGCGAAAATTTATGCATCGGATATCATGAATTTCAGCTCAGCCTCGCAGGTAATCTCACCGTTTACCGTGCAACGACCCACTGCCACGCCGATGGCACCGCGCATCTTGACCAGCTCAGTTTCAATGATGAGAACATCACCCGGAACAACGGGGCGACGCCACTTCACCTTATCGCAGCTCATGAAATATCCAATCTTACCCGCGTTTTCAGGCATGCGGAGCATCAGCACAGAAGCAACCTGTGCCATGGCTTCAACCTGCAGCACGCCGGGCATGACCGGGTGCCCCGGGAAATGCCCCTGGAAGAACTGCTCGTTGATGGTGACATTCTTCTGACCAACGCACTTGCGGTCGCCCTCGAAGTCGATGATGCGGTCCACCATGAGGAAGGGGTAGCGGTGGGGGAGTACCTTCATCACTTCCATGATGTCGAGTACTGCTTCGCCATTCGGGATGGTGATGGGCTTCGGGCGCAGGGCTTCCATGCTTTCGTACTTCTGCTGGAGCTTGGCAGCCATCTGCGTGTTGATGCCGTGCCCCGGCATGATGGCTATGACGTGCCCCATGATGCGGTGCCCGCAGAGGATGAAGTCGCCGATGAGGTCCATGGCTTTGTGGCGGGCGCATTCATTGTGGAAACGCAGACCGCCGGCGCAGAGGTATTCCTCGCCCTTGATGACGATGGCATTATCAAGGGTACCACCCTGGATGAGACCTTTTTCCAGCAGCGGCTGGATATCCTCGTAGAAGCAGAAGGTGCGGGAGTTGGAAAGCTCTTTCTCGTATGTTTCCGGGGTGATGACGCTGTCGAAATACTGAGTGACACGCCCATTGGGACCCACGGCGGTGAGGGAAATGCGGAAATCGCGTGAGGGCATGATGACAATGGTGGAGCCGTTCTTGTTCTCGACCTTGATAGGCTCGCGGATTTCCCACACCTTCAGCGGTGCATTCTGTTCAACAATGCCGGCCTGCTTGATCATTTCCACATAAGGCAGGGCGGAGCCGTCCCCGATAGGGGGCTCGTTGGCATCCATTTCGATGATGGCGTTATCCACCCCCATGCCGGTGAGGGCAGAGAGAATGTGTTCGACAGTATGCACCTTGACAGCACCGTCTGCGATGGTGGTGGCGCGCTCAACTGACTGAACCTTGGCAGCAGAGGCGTCCAGGAACGGTTTGTCCGGCAGGTCAATGCGGCGGAACTTGAAGCCTGTGTTCGGCTCTGCGGGTTTGATAATCAACTTCACCGTTTGACCAGTGTGCAGAGATGTGCCTTCCAGTGTGGAAGTGCACTTAGCAAGTGTTTTTTGCATACGTGTAGCCATAGCTCGTACATGCATTCTACACGTTTGCGCTGGCTTTGTGAAGTAAAATCTAGCTTTTTTGGCAAGTTAGTTTGTGGGGAATGCAAATTTTACGTATAACAGTCAGAAAAAGCTTGTCAAAAGCAGGGGAAAGGTGTACCTTCCCAGCCCCGTTCGATATTTATGAGCCTGTACGTCGTAACAGCACTGGTTATTTTCCTCATCACGTACGCCCTGATTATTTCAGAAAAGGTGCAGCGTACCGTGATAGCGCTGTTTGGTGCTATGCTGATGGTGCTGGCAGGGGTGATTTCTCAGGAACAGGCCATTGCCCACATCGATTTCAACACGCTGGCACTGCTCATCGGGATGATGATTCAGGTGCTGGTGCTGAGTAAGACGGGCGTGTTCCGTTATCTTTCGGTATGGGCAGCCCAGAAGACGAACGGCAATCCGGTCGCGCTGCTGATTGCGCTTTCGGTGATGGTGGCAGGCTGCTCCGCGTTTCTGGATAATGTGACAACGGTTCTGCTGACGGTGCCGATTACCTTTACCCTGACGAAGGATCTGAAGGTTTCCCCCTTGCCGTTTGTGCTGGCTCAGATTTTTGCGTCCAACATTGGCGGCACCTGCACCATGATTGGTGACCCGCCCAATATCATGATTGCCAGTAAGGTGAAGGAGCTGAGCTTTAATGATTTCATTGTCAATCTGTCCCTGCCGTGCGTTGTGTCATTTGTGCTGACCCTCGCCATCCTGCTCTTCATCTACCGCAAGGAATTTGCAAACGTCAGTAAAAATCATAATCGAGTGATGAACATCAAGCTGGCGGGTCTGATCCGCAGCAAGGCCCTGCTGTGGCGCTGCCTGTTTACACTGGGGTTCACCATTGCTCTGTTCTGCTGCCACGGGTTCATTCCGAACTGGGGTATTGAGAGCGGAACCATCGCCGTGACGGGTGCCTCCCTGCTTCTGCTGCTGACCATGCCAGACCGCGAGAAAGCGCTGGAATACGTGCTTTCCAAGGTGGAGTGGACGACTATTTTCTTCTTTGTGGGGTTGTTTGTGCTGGTCGGAGGTCTGGAGGTGAACGGAATCATCAACTGGCTGGCCGCGCAGACAATGGAACTGACCGGGGGCGAACCCGTATCCACCACGATGAGCGTACTCTGGCTCAGCGCAGTCATGTCTGCGTTTGTGGATAACATACCCTTTGTGGCAACCATGATTCCGCTAGTGCAGGATCTGGGAGCCATGGGGTATGCCAATCTGGAGCCGCTCTGGTGGGCTCTTTCTCTGGGGGCCTGTCTGGGTGGCAATGGAACAGTGATTGGCGCTAGTGCAAATGTGGTGGCATTGGGGCTTGCCCGCCAGCATAACCTGCGTGTGAGCTTCATGCAGTTCTTTATCATCGGTTTCCCGCTGATGCTGATGTCCATTGCGATTTCATCCGTTTACCTCTGGCTTCGTTTCCTGTAAGCGTGATTGGGCTTGTGTGGCGGGGCGTGTTAGGGTATACTGCCTGGCATGTCGATATCAGAGGAGCTTTTTGAGCGTGCGTGCCGTGTTATTCCTGGTGGGGTGAATTCTCCAGTTCGTGCTTTCCGCCGGTTGGAGCGGGCCCCGTTTTTCGTGAAGAGTGCAGCAGGTGCGCATCTGACCGATGAGGATGATAAGCAATATATCGACTACGTGGGAACATGGGGACCGGCCATTCTGGGGCATGCCCCGGAATGTGTGATTTCTGCGGTGCAGGCAGCCGTTCCGCACGGGTTGGGATACGGTATCCCCACCCGCATTGAGGTGGATATGGCAGAAACTGTCTGCCGCTGGATTCCGAGCATTGAAAAAGTGCGCATGACCAACAGCGGCACGGAGGCAACGATGAGCGCTGTGCGCCTGGCCCGTGGCTATACCGGGCGTAAGTATATCATCAAGTTTGCCGGGTGCTACCACGGGCATGTGGATAGTTTGCTGGTGGCGGCCGGCAGCGGCGCCCTGACTCATGGCGAACCGGATAGCGCAGGGGTGCCGGCGGAGTTCGCCAACCTGACCATCGTGTTGCCTTACAACGACTGCGAGGCCGTGCGCCGCGCCTTTGCTCAGCATCCGGGAGAGATTGCCGGTATCATCGTGGAACCCTTCCCGGGGAATGCCGGTTTCTATTTGCCGAAGCCGGGTTACCTGGAGTTTCTGCGGGAAATAACGGAGCAGAATGGCGCATTGTTGATTTTTGATGAAGTGATGACCGGCTTCCGTATTTCAGCAGCCGGTGTGCAGGGGAAGACGGGGATAACTCCGGACCTGACCACCCTGGGGAAGATTATTGGCGGTGGTCTGCCGGTGGGTGCTTTTGGCGGGCGCCGGGAAATCATGGACTGCGTGTCTCCTCTTGGTGCGGTGTATCAAGCTGGTACGCTGAGCGGTAATCCCGTGGCCATGGCGGCAGGGCTGGCTCAGCTCAATTACCTGGAACAGAATGATTCCTATGCGCGTCTGGAGGCGCTGGGCGCCCGGCTGGAAGAAGGCGTGCGCCGCATTCTGCGCGATGAGCAGCTGCCGCTGACCTTCATCCGGGATGGTTCCATGTTCTGCCTGCATTTCACAACCCAGCCGGTTTATGACCTGGATTCAGCCATGAACGGGAATTTTGATATGTTCCGCCGCTATTTCCATTCCATGCTGGAGCAGGGGGTGTATGTAGCGCCCTCGCCATACGAGACCGGTTTCATTTCCACGGCTCATACCGAGGCGGATATCGATGCAACTCTTGTGGCAATGCAGCGGGCACTCCGCGTGGCGAAAGACTGACTTTCCGCTTGCCATTGAGGTCGCGAATATGTAGAATGAACGGCATGAGCAAGATGATTCACCGAGTAATGCTGATGTTTGCCATGGCTTCGGCGGTGGCAGGGCCCACTGTGCTGGCGCAGAGTACGGAGGCAATGAATGAAACCGGTGATATGGTGCGTGTGATGCGCCACCCCGATGGTACGCGCTCTATCTACCAGCGTCAGAAAGGCTGGCGCGGCATGCGCTGTTCCTCATATACAGCCAGCGGACGCCTGGCTGCGGTGAATGATTACACGGAAGGCAAGTATGGTCAGCTGGTGGGCTGCATCATATACGACCACACCAAAAAGAACATCATCTACAAGGTGGCATACGGGTATGACAGCCGTGCCCGCCTGGTGGAGGAGCGCATGTATTCCCACCCTCAGGGTAAGCTGGTGCAGCGCGTGATTTACAAATATGATAACCGCGGTAACCGCTCCAAACCACTCATTATTTCACTGAATACAGCTGGTCCGGTTACGGAAATCGCCCCTACTATGCAGGAAGATGTGAACGCCATCAACCGCCAGATGCGCGAGCAGGGGCAGAACCGCAGCCGCCGTTGATTTTACTAATTCATTAACCCCACGAAACACCCGAACAGATGGAAACATTCTCCTGGCAGGACCGTGATGAGGACGGCAACAAGGTAACATACGAAGCCCAGCATTTCGGTGGCTGGTGGCAGCTTATGGTGGCACCCAAGCTCGGGCGCTCCCAGCGTGATGAAGTGGTATTCACACCTGCTGATTTCACGGAGGAACACTGGAAGACCCTGCGTGATCTGCTGTGGCGTAAGTATCAGCGCCGCCGTGTAGCATGGGATATGGTGCAGCATATTGATGATATTCTGGCGGGGAAGGCTACGAATGAGCGCCGCGACCGCCGCAACGGTAAGTCAAAATGACTGAAGATGAGATGATTTACTGCCAGGAGCCCGACCGCCAGGTGGAACGGGCCGTGGCGATTATGCACCGACTGCGGCAGCCCGGTGGCTGCCCGTGGGATGCTGAGCAGACGCATGATTCCATCATCAGCAGCCTGATTGAGGAATGCTACGAATGCATTGATGCCATCCGCGAGCGCGATTGGGCGCACCTGCGCGAGGAGCTGGGCGATGTGCTGCTGCAGGTCATCTTTCATGCTGAAATGGCGCAGGAGAACCCGGAAGCCGGATTCGGTATTAACGAGGTAGCCCGCGAGCTGGCAGATAAGCTGGTGCGGCGGCATCCGCATGTGTTCGGCACTGCCGTGGTGGAGAATGCAGAGGGCGTGGTGTCCCAGTGGGATGCCATTAAGCGCAAGGAGCATTCCATAGAGGATAAGCCATACCTTCAGGATTGCGGCAAGGGGCTTCCCTCCTTGCTTCAGGCATACAAGATTACCAAAAAGGTAGCGAAGGTCGGCTTTGACTGGCCGGACCATGCCGGTGTGGTGGAGAAAATCCGCGAGGAAACGGCAGAGGTCGCAGAGACCCTGGAGCTGCCGGACGATGACCCCCACGTGGCTGAGGAACTGGGAGATCTGCTTTTTGTGGTGGTGAATCTCTGCCGCCGTCGTAAGGTGGATCCCGAATTGGCTCTGTTTAATGCCAACCGTAAATTTGAACGCCGGTTTAATGCTGTGGAAGCCGCATTGAAAGAGAAGGGCGTGACGCTGGCAGCGGCTTCGCTGGATGAAATGGAAGACGCCTGGCAGGCGGTTAAGTCAAGCGAACGCGCCTGATGATTTGCTCCATTCGCTCAATTTTGCTCAGCCTGGGGGCAGGGGTGCTTGCTTCCTGCACTTTGTTGCCATCCCAGCCGGAGCCGCAGGAACCCGTGCCATCCCCGGAGGAGATGAATAAGCCCCGCATGGGATTTGAGGAAAATTCCATGCCAGGCATGAATCCCTTGCTGACTGGCGGTGCGGTGGACCCCAATGCCCAGAGCTACAATGTTTCAACCTCTGAGGAACTGGAGCAGATTGATAATGGTGCCGAAGGTGAGGTGTATTTTACAGACCCAGATAATCCGGATGCTGAGATTGAGGGCATTACGGCGGCGTTTGAAGCCCGCCGCAATGGAAATGGCTGGTTGGATAGCTACGGGCGCGCCACGCGTCTGGCGCACCGGGAGTGCCGCCCGCTGATTATCTGGTTTCATGATTCGGTGATTGCCCCAAAAAGTGCCCTTCTTGGGGAAGAGTTGCTTGATACGCCGGCGTTTAATGAATGGTGCCGGGATCGTGTCGTGCGAGTCAAGCTTGACTCAGGAGCATCCATAGATGACCGCACCCGCAGCAGCGCCAAATACAGCCGGGAGTCCATTAACCGCCTGGCGAACCGGTACAGCCTGACCCGGCGTCCGGCCTTGGCTGTTGTTTCACCCCGCGGGAAATTCGTTATGGGGATAGACGGCTACAACGATTTCACCCAGCAGATAGAGATTCTTCTCAAAGAAGGGGTGGTCAAAGCCGAAAAGGAGATGGAGGCGTACCAGGAGAAATTATCCGCCAAAGGGTACCGCACCTGGAATTCGGCTGTTGGTAACATGACTCTCTTTGCCCGGTTGCAGCGGTTTGATGAAGAGCATCAGATGGTGTACCTCAAGGAATATGGAGGTAAGATTTCGCGCACCAAGCTGCGCCGCTTCTGCAAAGAAGACCGCGAGTTTATTCTCAATAAACAGGAAGAGAATCGAAAGAAAAAGAAGAAACGCACCAGCCGGAAATATAAGGTATGAGTAAATCCGATGATACAAAGGCGCAGATTATGCGTGCTGCAGTGCTTCAGTTCACCCGCCTGGGGTATGAGGGAACTGCCGTGCGCGATATTGCCAATGCCGCCGAGGTGAATATCGGGTTGATTCGGTACCATTTCGGTCATAAGGCAGATTTGTACCGCGACACGCTCGCCTATATTTCGACACAGTACAATGAGGTCTGCCTGGCCGCTCTGGAAGAGGCGCGCGAAGCGAACGACCCGGAAACGCTCATCTGCTCCTGGCTGCTGGCACCCATCACCTCCTGGCAGGATGATACCGTGGTCAGCGGCGAGGAAGTCCTCTGCTTCCTGAACAAGATGGGTTATGAAGACCCTGAGCTCACCCGCGATGTGTATGAATCCCACTATTCCTACGCTCTTCAGGAATGGCAGGATGCCGTGCAGACCCATTTCCCCGGCATGCAGCGGGGGGACTGGCTCTGGTTCCTCACCTCCCTCCGCGGCATGTACTTCAACATCGTCGCGCACAATGATTTCACCCTCTGGGGACTCCCCGCCATCTCCAATCGTGAGGCCGCCATCCGCCGCCTCTCCGCAGATGCTGTGGCGCTGTTGAAAATTACAGCTGGTTAAGATTTATTCCGGAAGCTTGGCAACCAGGGAGTCCCAGCGCTGTTTTGCTTCGAGGATGGCCTCGCGGGTGACGGAGGAGGAAAGCTCCCAGGTGAGGGGCATGCGCTGGTTGAAGTAGGCGGGGAGCAGGTGGTCGAAATCCACGCAGCCGCCCTGGTAGGGGGCGCGGTGGTCTCGGCTGGGCCATTGCACGTCGTTCACATGCGCGCCGTACAGATAGGGCTGGAGGCTGCGCAGGTATTGGTCGTGATTGAGCAGCAGGAGATTGTGCTTGCGCTGGATGTGGCCGAAATCGTGCCAGTAGCGCACGTGGGGATTATCGGCAAATTCGGCCATGAGCCGGGGCATTTCCCATTCGCCTGGTACCTGCTCGAAGTGGCTGCGGCCTTCTACGCCGAGAACCAGGTTGAGTTTGGCGGCTTCTTCTGCCAGAGTGTGCAGGGCCTGGCGGGCGCGCTCGTAGTAGAGCGGGGCCTGGCGGGCGCGGCGGCGCACCAGTTCACCTTTGCGGCGGGCGTATTCCTTGTTGCCCACCCATTCGTTGCGGAGTTTGCGCTCCAGCTCGCGTGTGGGGCGGCTGGTTTTCATGAGTTCGACATTCCCCATGTGGAGAACGACGTAGCGGGCCCCGAGCCTGGCTGCTACTCTGAGCGTGTCGAGCGTCAGTCTCATGGCACGTTCCCTCACCTCCGGACGATGGGAGGTGAATGGGTAGGCGTCCGGCACGTCGCCGGGTACTTCAATGGGGGCCGGGCAGAAATTGTGAACCCCTGCAACTTTGATGCTACCGGCATCCACGGCTTTGAGAAGCCCTGGCAGGATATCCAGCTTGAGTCCATGAGAGGCTTCAATGTATTCGAAGCCCAGCTCGCGGATTTCATCGCACATGGCGCGGCCGTCCTTATGGCGGCGGCTGTTCCAGCAGGTGGAAAAAACGTTCACGGAGGAATTGTAGTAACAAATCGCCCGGGAATCAAGCCCGATGTTGACTTTTCTGCGCTATGTGCGTATAATCCCGCGCGTGAGCGATTACCAGCAGAGAAAACAGGATTTCAAGCCGAAATACAGGGATAAGAAGCGCCCGCAGGGTGGCGGTGCCGCACCGCGCGTTCGTGCGTTCAAGACGGCGGATGCTCCGGAAGGTAGCGAGAACTGGGTGCGTCCCTGGGTGCAGCTCAAGTATTTTACCTATAACCCGGCAGTATTCCCGCGTATGCTGGGAGCGGTGAGCCCGGATGCGGTGCAGGGCGGGCTGATTAATGTTTACGATAAGAACGGCGACCTGTTCGGCGGTGGTTTCTGGAACCCGCAGAGCCGCACCCCGCTGCGCATGCTGGTGCATGGCCCCGATGTGCTGAAGGAAAAGGACCTGGAGGCTGCTATCCGTAAGGCTGTGGCCTGGCGCCGCCAGGATTGCCAGCTGGAGGAAACCACTAACGCCTACCGCGTGATTCATGGCGATTCGGATGGCCTTGGCGGTCTGATTGTGGACCGCTATGCGGATGTGCTTAGCCTGGAGGTGACGACGCTGGGTGTGTGGCTGCGTTTGCCGAAGTGGCTGCCGCTGCTGCATGAACTCTGCGGCACGAAGCGCCATGTCATCACGGTGGATGAGGGGATTGCCCGCATGGAGGGAATTGATGTGAGCAAGGCACCTGCCAGTGAGCCGGTGCATAAGGTGCGCATTGTGGAAAATGGCGTGAATTTCGAGGTGGACTTCGCCCAGGGGCACAAGACCGGTTTCTTCTGCGACCAGCGCGATAACCGCTGGAAGCTTTCGAAGCTGGTGGAGGGCAAGACCATGCTGGACCTCTGCTGCTATTCCGGCGGCTTCTCCATATACTCCAAGCTGCACGGCGGCGCTGCTGAGGTGACGGCGGTGGACCTGGACGAGAAGGCTATTCTGATGGCAAAGCGCAATGCCAACATCAACGCCCAGAACGGCCCGCTGCGCATTGATTTCGTGCATGCGGATGCTTTTGTGTATGCCCGCCAGATGGTGCGCAACGGCAAGATGTTCGATGTGGTGCTGCTCGACCCGCCCAAGTTTGTGCTGGGGCGCGATGAGGAGAAGGAGGAGGGGCTCAAGAAATATAATGACCTGAATATGCTCGGCCTGCAGTGTGTGCGCCGCGGCGGCTTGTTCGTGACCTGCTCCTGCAGCGGGTTGGTGAGCCCGGCGGAGTTTGAGAAGACTGTCATCAAGGCAGCTCAGCGCCTGGGGCGCCGCTTGCAGATTCTGGATATGACTGGTCCCGGCTGGGATCATCCCTTCCTTTCCACGTATCCTGAAGGGCGCTATCTGAAAGTTCTCTGGGCTCGCGTACTGGTATGATTTTCACACTTGTTATCGGTCTGGCCTTGGCCTTTGTGCTGGGGATGGTGGCACAGCAGTTGAAGCTTTCACCGCTGGTGGGGTATCTGGTGGCCGGCATGCTGGCGGCGCAGCCCTGGTGGGGGTACCCGGTTGACCAGCATGTGGTGGAGGAGTTCTCCCACATTGGCGTGGTGCTGCTGCTTTTCGGTGTGGGGTTGCATTTCCATTTCAAGGATTTGCTGGCCGTGCGCAAGGTGGCTGTGCCCGGTGCGGTGACCTGCAGCCTGCTGTGGACGGGTATTGGTGGCTTGGTTTACTACCTTTGCGGCGGTTCCGGCGGCTGGGTGGCAGCGGCGATTTTCGGCATGTGCGTGTGTGTTTCCAGCACGGTGGTACTCACCCGCGTGCTGGAGGATAACAAGATGCTGCAGACCCCCGCAGGACACACGGCTCTGGGCTGGCTGGTGGTGGAGGACTTGTTCACCATTATCCTGCTGGTTCTTATGCCGGTCATGTTCGGCAATGATGAATTGCTGCCGGCTCTGGGTGGCATGGCGGTGAAACTGACCCTGCTGGTGCTTATTGTGGCTTTGCTGGGTAAGCGCATCATCACAAAGGTGCTGACCTTTGTGGCCCGTAATGGTTCGGATGAGCTGTTTACGCTCGGGGTGCTGGTGATTGCATTGGGTATTGCGGTGCTGTCGTCCTATGTATTCAATGCCTCCATGGAGTTTGGCGCCTTCCTTTCCGGTATGGTGGTGGGGCAGAGCAAGTTTGCCAGCCGTGCAGCGAGCGATGCATTGCCGATGCGTGATGCATTTGCCGTGCTTTTCTTTGTATCCGTGGGCATGGGATTCCAGATGGCAGGTCTGGTGGAATACTGGCCACTGGCTCTGGGCACAACACTGTATGTGCTGCTTATCAAGCCGGTCACGGGTTACGTTGTCATTCGTTTGCTGCGCCGCCCGGCGCGCCTGGGTGTGGTTGTGGGTGGAGCCCTGGCCCAGATTGGTGAATTTTCCTTTATTCTGGCCACTCTGGCAGCCAGCACCTACGGTGTGCTGCCGCTGTATGCCGCCAATGTGATTACCGGTGCGGCTATCATCTCCATCACGCTGAATGCGGCACTCTTCCGCTATGTGCCCAAGGTGATTCAGCTGCTGGAAAAGAACGCCCCGGTGGCACCGGAGGCAGCCCGCAACGTGCCGGCACCGCGTGAGGCGGTTGAGCGCGTGATTGTGGTGGGGTATGGTCCCAGTGGTCAGATTATGACGGACCTGCTGCGCAAGTATGCTGTGGAGGTCGTAGTGCTGGAAATGAATATTGATACCGTGACTCGCCTGAATAAGGAGGGGATTCCTGCATTGCACGGTGATGCCCGTCTGCGCCATATTCTGAAGCTGGCAGGTGCGGAACACGCCCGGGCTATCATGGTGACGGCCGCAGCGGCGCCTTCCAAGGAGATTGCGGCGGCAGCCCGCAGTCTGAATAAGGAGATTGAGGTGATGGCCTACACCACGTACATGAATCATGCCCAGGAGTTGCGCACGGCGGGGCACTATGTATTCTCCGGTGAGGAAGAAGTGGCACTTTCCATGTCCTCCACCTTGCTGCGGCAGATGGGTGCCACGGATGAGCAGGTGACCCGCGAGCGCGTGGCCACCCGCCGGCGTCTGGCCGGATTGTCCCCGGAGGAACTGGCGGACATGTAGAATTTTTTGAAAAAAGCAGGCTGACCAGCTTGCAAAACAGAGGGGGCGGGTGTAGTATGGTAGCATATAACACCCGCTCTCCTTCTTTATGATTTTCACTCTTGTCATTGGGCTTACGCTGGCGCTGGTGCTGGGCATGCTGGCGCAGAAACTGAAGCTGTCACCGCTGGTGGGGTATCTGGTGGCCGGCATGCTGGCGGCACAGCCCTGGTGGGGCGAGCCGGTGGATGCCCATGTGGTGGAGGATTTTTCTCATATTGGCGTGGTGCTGCTGCTTTTCGGCGTGGGGCTTCAATTCCATATCAAGGATCTGCTGGCTGTGCAGAAAGTGGCGGTACCGGGTGCGCTGGTGTGTATGCTGACGGTTTCACTCCTGGGGATGGTGGCTTTCCATTTCCTGGGCATGGGGGATGTTTCGTGGGTAAACAGCCTGATGTTCGGCCTCTGCGTCTGCGTATCCAGTACGGTGGTACTCACCCGCGTGCTGGGAGATAACCGCGTGCTGCAGACCCCCACCGGGCATACGGCCCTGGGCTGGCTCGTGGTGGAGGATATGTTCACCATTGTGCTGCTCGTGCTCATGCCGGCTATTTTCGGCGGGCAGGAGCTGGCCCCGGCGCTGGGGCTTATGGCAGTGAAACTGACTCTGCTGGTGGTAGTGGTGGCTCTTTTCGGGCGCAAGGTCATCAAGCAGGTGCTTACCTATATATCGCGCCATTGCTCAGATGAACTCTTTACCTTGGCGGTGCTGGTGTGTGCCCTGGGTATTGCCGTGCTTTCGGCAACGGTTTTCAATGCCTCCATGGAGTTCGGAGCTTTCCTTTCCGGCATGGTAGTGGGACAGAGCAAATTTGCCAGCCGCGCCGCGAGTGATGCCTTGCCCATGCGCGATGCCTTTGCGGTGCTTTTCTTCGTGTCTGTCGGCATGGGGTTCCATATTGGTGGACTGCTGGAGTACTGGCCGCTGGCGCTGGCCACGCTGGCCATCTGCATGCTGGTCAAGCCCACCATGGCGGCTATCATGGTGAGCTTGCTGGGCAAGCCCCTGCGCCTGAGCCTTATGGTGGGTGGTTCGCTTTCCCAGATTGGTGAGTTCTCATTCATTCTGGCCACCCTCATTGCCGGCACTTATCATCTGCTGCCCATGGAAGCGGTGAATGTGATTACCGGTGTGGCGATTGTCTCCATCACGCTGAATGCGGCCCTTTACCGCTTTGTGCCGCTGGCCGTGAGCCACCTGGAAGATTGTGGCTTTGGTGCAAAACAGGCAAAAGCGGAGCAAGTGCCCGCGGTGTCAGATGACCGCTACCGCATTCTGCTGGTGGGGTATGGTCCCTGCGGTGAGCTGGTGAGCCAGGTGCTGCGCCGGCATGATATGGATGTCGTTGTGCTAGAGATGAATATCGATACGGTGATGCGCCTCCAGAAGGAAGGCTTGCCTGCTATGCATGGCGATGCCTCTAACCGCACCATTCTGCGCATGGCTGGGGTGGAAAAGTCCAAGGCTATCATCATTTCCTCTGCTGCGGCACCAGCCGTGCAGATTGCATCCGCCGCCCGCAGCCTGAACCCGGATATCCGGGTGGTGGCCCACACCAGCTACATCCGCGTTGCCCGCGCCATTGTTCAGGCTGGCGATGCGCATGCCTTTGCCGGTGAGGCCGAGGTGGCGCTGGCCATGTCCAGCCACATGCTCCGCGCGTTCGGTGCTACGGATGAACAGGTGGCGCGTGAAAGAGCTGAAAACCGCCACCGCTTGTTCGGAGAGGAGACTCAATAATTAATCGTCGGTAGAGGGAAACTGGTTCTGTAGTCGGGACTAAAGTCCCGTGCTTCGACAATATAAACGGAGCGGTGATATTCGATTTGTATTACTTCTCCTTCACTTCGCTGATGGCCTGCATCAGCCTGGAGTGCAGCACACGCAGACGCAGCAGCAGGTAGATGACGATAGCGGTGACAATGGTCAGGTAGGCCACGACTGCCCAGCAGAAGATGCGCATGGAGTCCAGCGTCTGGTTGATTTTTTTGTCCTCCTTGATTCGCCGGGTGATAATATCGCCAACCTCTTTGGCGTATTCCCGGCCTTCTTCCTTGAAACTTTCCAACAGGGGGGCGGCGGCAGCACGGGCCATGAGCGCCATCTGCTCGCTGAAGCCAGGTGTATCCTGCTTCTGAGGTTGGGAATCCTGCTGCGGTTCGCTGATAATCTGCATCAGACCGCCGAGGAGCTGGTTAGCATCAATTCTGGCGTCAGCTGTGGGCAGAAGAGAAAACAGGCACAACAGGCAAATGAGAATCTTCTTCATGGATGCAATGTAGCACAGGCGCCGGTGCATATCAATATCCAAAAAAGATTTCCCCTATTATTTCGACCGGGAGAGCCAGTAACTCATAGGTGAGCCCCACGGCAGATGCGCCGAGGCTGCGGCTGTCATCCAGATGCCGCAGTATCAGTGAATCAGGGTTACATGCAACGGGAGGATTTGCTTCATGCTGGGCGTGTAACATATTCCGGCTCTGCTGCACAAGAAAAAAGCCCCGCAGGTGCGGGGCTGGAAATGCTATTGAGCGAGGGCAATCAGCAGCTTGTTATGGATGCCGCCGAAGCCGCCGTTGCTCATGACGAGCAGCACATCGTTCGGATGCACATGGGTGACCACATAGGCCACGATATCATCCACGTTTTTGCCGACGTAGGCATCGGTGCCGGCGGCTTGAATATCTGCCAGCAGTTGCTCCTCATTGAGCCGTTGCTCCGGCGTAAGCCGTTTATTGTTTTCAATGGGGGAGATGACGGCGAAATCAGCTTCAGCTAATGCTTCTGCCAGTTCATTCTGGAAAATGTTGCGGATGGTGGTATTGCTCCGGGGTTCGAACAGCACCCAGAGGCGGCTCTTCGGGAAACGCTGGCGCAGACCGGCAATGGCCTGGCGAATGGCTGTCGGGTGGTGGGCAAAGTCATCCACAACGGTGACGCCGTTGACAGTGCCGCGCACCTCCTGTCGGCGTGCGACGCCTTCAAAGCTTTGCAGCGCAGTGCGGATAGCATCTGCTTCCAGCCCCGAGAATGAGGCCGCACAGGCAGCCATGGCGGCGTTGCGTACGTTGAAATCGCCAATCATGGGCACAAAGAATGATTCTCTATGCAGTGAGGACACGGGGGACTGCTCACCTTCATTCGTTCTGCAGGTGAGGGTGAAGCCGCAGCCATCTGTGCGGTATTCCATGTCGGTGATGCGGATATCGGCCTCTTCTCCCATGCCAACGCTCACCGTCTTGACTGTTTTCAGCTCAGTGGCGGCGCAGGCGCGGACGTCCTGGCAGTTCGGGCAGTCAGCGTTGATGAAGACAATACCGTTGCGGGGGACGACTCGCAGCAGACGCTTAAAGGAAAGTTTGATTTCCTCTACGTTGGCATAAATATCTGCATGGTCCATTTCAATGTTGTTGATAATGACTACTTCAGGCAGATAGTGGAGGAATTTGGAGCGTTTGTCAAAGAAAGAGGTGTCGTACTCATCGCCCTCCAGCACGCAGAAATCAGAATCCGTGAACCGGCCGCCGCGTCCCAGGTTCCGGGCAATGCCGCCAATCATGAAGCTGGGATTCAGGTTGTTGGCCTCCAGAATCCAGGTCAGCATGGAGGTAGTGGTGGTTTTTCCGTGAGTGCCGGTCACAACCAGGTTACGCTTGCCCCAGAGGAAGAATTCCTTCATGGTTTCCGGCAGGCTCATGTAGCGCAGGCGGCTGTCGAGCACGGCTTCCACTTCAATGTTACCGCGGCTCATGGCATTGCCGATGATGACCAGGTCGGTATCTGTGGGGATATTGGCGGGGTTGTACCCTTGAAAAATCTCAATGCCTTCGTTTTCAAGGAATGTGGACATGGGGGGGTAGACATTGGCATCAGTGCCGGTGACCACGTAGCCCTTGCGGGCCATGGCTGAGGCAACTGCTCCCATAGCGGTGCCACATATTCCGAGAAAATGAACGTGTTTCATATTGTTCCTGGCTAAGCGTAGAAGTGGTGAAGAGGTTATATCATCTTATGCGGTAATGCAAGTATTTTTTAGGGCATGCGGAAGCCAGAGTTGAGGGGAGGCTGTTGTTGGGAAATGAAATGAGCTGCTCCGGATTGCGGCGGAGCAGCTCTCAGAAATGATGCCGGTTGAGTGTGGCTTATGAACGTTGGCCTCTGACCATGCACACGCAGAGCAGAAGTGCGCCAGCCAGCACGGCGCCTATCGTTATGGGGGATATGGAGCTTTCCTCAACGGTAATGGAGTGGTTGATGACGGAGGCCTGTTCCGTAAGGCGGAACTGGCGGGGATCAAGTACGGTGCCCTTCAGGATGATGGTGTCGGTGATGTAACACTTGTCGTAGTCAAGCACAATGGTGGTGTCCTTGCCATCACTACTGATTGTGACATAAATATGATTGCCCGCGTTGCGGACGCCTGATTGTGTGCCTTCTGCATTTTGCGCCCAGAGAATCGGCAACTGGGCGGGGGATGAGGTGTACGTGTAATTGGAGTCACTGGTTTCCAGGGTGTAGGCGCCGTTGTCTGTTATTTCGTTGTTTTTTTCCTGATTGAAGCCCCAGTATCGGTGCCACTGGTTAACCAGATAGAATCCATCCTTGAGTTCAAGCACGGAGGAATTCTGGGGCAGGTTATTCAGACCAACGGTGATTTTATACGGAGTCCCGGAATCATAGCTGGCTTTGGTGAGCGTCTCTGCCAGCTCTTTTTCGAAATCGGCTGCTGTTCCGGCAATGGCCATGCCCGCAGCTGCCAGAACGGTGAGGAGTATCTTTTTGATCATGTCGGCGGTAATTTTAATGGTATCGTCCTATTCTAACCTAGTCATTGGGGAAGAGTCGAGCGAATTCTTACGCGACCATCATAAAAATAACAAATGCGCGTATAACGGGCTTGTGGCGCCTGGGGGTGTTTTTGGGGAATGGAGCCCTGAAGATGGGGGTAAGGGGGTATGACGGGCTTCTGAATCGATTTTTGGGAATCATGACAGGGTATATTATTGTATCCCGCGCGTACGCGCGTATAATGGTCAGCACTTATGAGTGATAACGTAACGCCCCCGGAGGATGTTGAAAAGCTTTCGACCGGGGCTCAGCAGGAGTACGGCGCCGCCCAGATTGACAAGCTGGAGGGCCTTGAAGCCGTGCGTAAGCGTCCGGGTATGTACATTGGTGACCCGGATGAACGTGGTTTGCATCACTGTGTGTTCGAAGTGCTGGATAACTCTATTGACGAGCATCTGGCCGGATACTGCAGCAAAATCATCATCCAGATTCACGAGGGTGGTACCATTTCCGTGATTGACAACGGCCGTGGTATTCCGGTGGATATGCACCCGAAGTTCGGCATTCCTGCCGTGGAGCTGGTGCTCACCAATCTGCACGCCGGTGGTAAGTTCGGCCAGGGTGCATATAAGTACTCCGGCGGTCTGCACGGTGTGGGTGCCAAGTGCGTGAACGCCCTTTCCGATTTCTTCAAGGCTGAGGTGCGCCGCGATGGCAAACGCCATGTGATTACCTTCGAGCGTGGCCGCACCACTGAGAAACTGCACGTGGTAGGCACCTGCCCGGACAGCCAGACCGGCACGGCCATCACCTTCCTGCCCGACCCGACCATCTTCACTGATACCACGGAATTCAAGTTTGACCTGCTGGCCCGCCGCCTGCGCGAGCTCGCTTTCCTGAACCCCGGCCTCGTCATCGAACTGGTGGACGAGCGCAGCGGCCAGGAGCGCAGCGAAACCTTCTACTATGCGGACGGTATCCGCGAGTTTGTGAAGCAGCTGGGCGAGAACAAGACGCTTATCACTGCCGAGCCCATCGCTATGAGCGGCGTGCGCCACATTGAGGTGGAGTACGACGGCAAGACCATGGAGGACGACGTGATTGTGGACGTGGTGATGCAGTACAACGACAGCGACCGCTACCAGATTCAGTGCTACGCCAACTCCATTTTCAATGCGGACGGCGGTACGCACCTTTCCGGTTTCCGCAGCTCGCTGACCCGCGCCATCAACAACTACGCCAAGACGAACAACCTGCTCAAGGATAAAGACCCCAGCCTGAATGGCGATGACGTGCGCGAAGGTCTGGTGGCTGTTATCTCGGTGAAGATGCCCAACCCGCGCTTCTCCTCCCAGACGAAGGATAAGCTCGTGAACACTGAAATTGAAGGTGTGGTGAGCAGCGTGGTGTATGAGGAGCTGAAGGAATACTTCGAGGAGAATCCCCAGGTGGCCAAGACCATCATCGACCGTTGCCTTATCGCTTCCCGCGCCCGCGAGGCTGCCCGCAAGGCCCGCGAAAGCGTGCGCAAGAGCGCGATGACCGTGGGCGGTGGTCTGCCCGGTAAGCTGGCCGACTGCTCCTGCCGCGACCCGAAGCTCAGCGAGCTGTTCATTGTGGAGGGTGACTCCGCAGGCGGCTCCGCCAAGATGGGCCGCGACCGCCGCACGCAGGCTATTCTGCCGCTGCGCGGTAAGATTCTCAATGTGGAGGAGGCCCGCCTGGATAAGGCTCTGGGCAGCGAGACGATTCAGAACATCATCACCGCTATTGGTGCCGGTATCGGCGATGGTGAGGGTGAAGGTTCCTTCGACCTCAATAAGGTGCGTTACCACAAGATTATTCTGATGGCTGATGCCGACGTGGACGGCTCCCACATCTGCACGCTGCTGCTCACGCTGTTCTGCCGCCACATGCCCCAGCTGGTGCGCGCCGGGTATCTCTACATTGCCCAGCCGCCGCTGTACCGCGTGATTCACCGCAAGGTGGAGCAGTATGTGCAGGATGAGGTTTCCCTGAACCGCAAGCTCATTTCACTGGGCGCGGGCGATGTGACCCTGCGCACACCCGATAAGAGCAAGGAGTTCGATGCCGATTCCCTCATGGCCATTCTCGAAACTCTCATCAACCTGCAGAAGTATGAGGGCAGTGTGGCCCAGCATGGTGGCGACTTCAAGGACCTGCTGCGCCACCGCTCTGAGAGCGGCGCCTTCCCGCAGTACCTGGTGAAGGTGCGCTGCGGTAATGATGAAGAGG
Organism: Akkermansia sp.; assembly: GCA_045645565.1. GTDB lineage: Bacteria > Verrucomicrobiota > Verrucomicrobiia > Verrucomicrobiales > Akkermansiaceae > Akkermansia. The sequence goes on from JAZRJB010000080.1 coordinate 52,972, forward strand.
TGCAGTACTTCGCTGATATGGACAGCCTGAGCGCTTTCTCTGAAGAGAACCGCGACCTCTTCCTCTTCGGCGAGCCGAGCGAGGAAGAACTTGCTGCCAACCCGCTGCCGGTGCGCGAAGGCCCGAGCCGCCGTGCTCTGCTGCATGAGCTGCATGAGGCCAAGGCTATTTCCCGCGTACTCACCCGCCTGGAGGAGCTTGGAATTGATGCTGACCACCTGCTGTGCGATGATGCCCCGGTATTCGAACTGGTGGAGAACACCCGCAACACGGTGACTCCCATCAACTTCGTGGGCGATATCCTGGCCAAGGTGCTGGAAATCGGCGGTCGCAGCGTCACCATCACCCGATTCAAGGGTCTTGGTGAAATGGATGCCAAGGACCTGTACGCCACCACCATGGATCCGGAGAAGCGCGAGCTGCTCCGCGTGCGCCTGGATGATGACAACGCCGTGCAGGCTGACAAAATGTTCACTATCCTCATGGGCGACCTGGTGGAACCCCGCCGCCGCTTCATTGAGGATAACGCCCTCAACGTCCGCAACCTCGACGTGTAACCCCTGACTTTTCATTCTGATTATGAGCGAAACAAGAATTCGTCCCGTCGACGTGGCTGAGGAGGTATCCCGCAGCTTCCTGGATTACTCCATGTCGGTGATTATCTCCCGCGCCCTGCCGGACGCCCGCGACGGTCTCAAACCTTCCCAGCGCCGTGTGCTTTATGCCATGCATGAGCTCGGGCTGGTGCCCAGCAAGGGCACAATCAAGTGTGGTAAAATTGTGGGTGACACCATCGGTAACTACCACCCGCACGGTGACCAGTCCGCCTACGGTACGCTGGTGACCATGGCACAGCCCTGGAATATGCGCGATATTCTCGTGCAAGGGCAGGGTAACTTCGGTACGCCGGAAGGCGATCCGCCCGCAGCCATGCGATACACCGAAGCCAAGCTGAGCCACCTGGGTGTGGCCCTCATGGATGACCTGGACAAGGATACGGTGGATTTCCAGCCGAACTACGACAACCGCCTGACGGAGCCCGTGGTATTCCCCTCCGCATTCCCGAACCTGCTGGTAAACGGCGGCACGGGTATTGCCGTGGGTATGGCCACCAACATGGCCCCGCACAACCTGGGCGAAGTGGTGGATGGTATCTGCGCCTATATCGATAATCCCCTCATCACCGCCGAGGCTCTGCGCGCCTATATCAAGGGGCCGGACTTCCCCACCGGTGGCTATGTGCTGGGTTACAAGGGGATCGACAGCTACTTCCGCACCGGCCGCGGCAGCGTCCGCATGCGCGGTAAGATGGAAGTAGTCACCAATGAGAATGGCCGCGAGTTCATTCATATTTCCGATGTTCCTTACGGTGTGAACCGCGCTGTGCTGCAGGAGCGTATCGCCGAGCTGGTCCGTGATAAGATTATCACCGATATTGCCGGCATGCGCGACCTGACGGACTACATCGAAATCGAGCTGAAGCGCGATGCCCGCCCGCAGGTGGTCATCAACCAGCTGTACAAGCTCACCAGCATGGAGACTTCTTTCTCTGTGAACATGCTGGCCATTCATGAGGGGCGCCCGAAGGTGCTCACCATGAAGGATGCCATCAACTTCTACGTGGAGCACCGCCGCGAGGTTGTGGTGCGCCGCACGAAGTTCCTGCTCCGCAAGGCTGAGGACCGCGCCGAGGTGTTGGAGGCCTACCTCATCGCCTTGGCGAACATGGATGAGTTCATCCGCATCATCCGCGACTCGAAGAACCGTGAGGACGCCCGCAACCGACTGATGCAGTTCAGCTTCCCCGTGGAGCTGGCCAAGGGGCTTGGCATTCTCATCCACAGCCAGCCCTCTGTGCAGGGAGATAAGTACATCTTCACGGAGCGCCAGGTGAACGCCATTCTCGAACTGCGTCTCTACCAGCTCACTGCTCTGGAAAACGATAAGATTTCCGATGAGTACAAGAAGCTGCTGGAACTCATTGAGGATTATCTGGACATTCTGGCCAATGAGAGCCGCGTGCTCGGCATTGTGAAGGATGAGCTGCGCGCCATCAAGGAGAAGTACGCCACCCCGCGTATGACCCACATCATTCCCTTTGAGGGTGATATGGCCATTGAGGACCTCATCCCCAATGACTCCATGATTGTGACAATCTCCCACAGCGGCTACATTAAGCGCACGAACTCCGATGAGTACCGCCTGCAGGCTCGCGGTGGCAAGGGTATCAAGGCCGCCACGACCAAGAGCAAGAAGGATGCCAACGACTTCGCGGAGCACCTCTTTGCTGCTCAGAATCATGACTACATCATGTTCTTCACGAACACCGGTCGTGTGTACGTGGAGCGCGTGTACGAGATTGACGAGGCCGCCCGCAGCGCCCAGGGTCGTTCCATCAAGAACCTGCTGGATATGCAGGCCGATGAGCGCATCGCTGCTATTCTGCGTCTGGAGCGCCGCGTGAGCGAGGACGGCAAGGATATCACCTTCGCAGAGGATTCCGGCAACGTGGTGTTTGCCACCAAGGACGGCACGGTGAAGAAGACCGCCCTTAACGACTTCGTGAACTACCGCAAGGCTGGTATCATCGCCATTAACCTGGAGGAGGGTAACACCCTCGTGAATGCAGCCCTTACCTCCGGCAGTGATGAAGTGGTGCTTGTCACGCACGATGGCATGAGCATCCGCTTCAATGAAGAGGATATGCGCACCCAGGGTCGTAACACCATCGGTGTGCGCGGTATCAAGCTGCGCGAGGGTGACTATGTGGTGGCTCTTGCCGTGGTGCAGAATGATGCCCATCTTCTCGTGGTGTCCGAGAACGGTCTCGGCAAGCGCACGGTGTTCGATGAATACCGCCCGCAGACCCGCGGCGGTATCGGTATCAAGACCATGAACTGCACGGATAAGACCGGCCGCGTGGTGTCCGCCACCACCGTGACCGATGCCGATGAACTCATGATCATGACCTCCGGCGGTCAGTCCGTCCGCATGAAGGTGAACACCATCCGCGAAACCGGCCGCGCTGCCCAGGGGGTGAAGCTTATCACCCTCGATGGCAAGGAATGCATCCAGGAAATCACCCTCGTCATCCCCGATGACGATGATGATGAATCCCCGGAATCTGAGGAGGCCGATGGTACTGAAGTGGTAGATGCTGAATCCACCACGACCGATGAAGCCGATGCTCCCCAGGAGTAAAGCCTCATTCGCTCCATAAATGACTCGTAAGTATCACCCCACCTGCCGAGTATGGCAGGTGGGGTGAAGTGTAAACAGGGCGGGTTTCATCGTTGTTTTTTTCAGGGAAGTGAGGGTGAAATTATACTTGCGGCGCGGAGTCTGATTTGGTATAAGGAAAGCTAACTGTTTTTTTACCATGAAATTGAGACTTCCTCGGCATTTGGTCCTTGCATTTGTCCTGGCTGGTAGTGCGATGCCCGGTGTGGCAGCGGTGAGTCACACGGGTGTTTCCCTGAATACTTATGTGGATTTTGCAACGAATTCCGGGCGTTATGCCGTGGGGGCAACGAATGAGCTGCTGGATTATATCCGCATGCGGGATGGCGGGGTGACTATTCAGTATACCGGCGGGCAGGAGGATCACATTCTGCCGCATGAGATGATCAGCTTCGATAGTGTGGCGGATGACGGCAATATGACGGTGGTCGGATATAGTTATGTGGTGACGGTAGCGCATAATGCGTCCCAGATGTCACCTTCTTTTTCCGGTCATGATTATGGGGTAGGAGACGCCCGGGCAATCAAGTACATGGCGGTAGAGGAGTATGGGGACCGTAAGAGCTTTGTGCATGATATTGCGCATGATGAAGATGATTACAAGGTGTCCCGCCTGACTAAGCTGGTGACGGATGCGCCTGTTGTGCAGATGGTGGGGGGTGCCGGTTCTGATTATAAGGGGCAGCTGGTATACCGCGTAGCGGGTGGGTTGCAGAAGGTGCGTGATGAATCTGGCAAGGAATACCAGGATTGTGAAAAACTTGTATATCAGGTGGGTGGCGTAGCCTCGATTACAGGGTGGAGCCAGTCCGCGTCTGATGAGAATATAAGAGTAGGTGCTGTGTCAGGAACAACATCCTGGGGCGCATCGGGCATAGGGGATGGGGCTCCTCTGCCGTTTGGTGGGCAGCCTGGGGATTCCGGTAGTCCGTATTTTGTGTGGGATGGTGATGCCGAGACTGGCAGTTATAAATTCCTGATGGCACACCGGGCCTCGTATGCAGACAGCGGGCGCCCCGAACTCACGGTGGGTTGCGAGGCTACGGACTGGGTGCAGGAGACGATAGAATCAGATACGGTGCGGGTTGATATGTCTCTCGTGTCGGGGGCTCTTTGCATCAACGGCGTGCAGAAGGTTGCCGACAAGGGCGGGGCGACAGATGTTGTGAATGGTGTGGAGTTTACGGTGGCTCCTGCCAAGGGGTATCTGACTCACGCCGGGGGAACGCTTAATCATGCGAATGGGGATGCTGTGTCGTTTAACGGCATAGAAAACGGGCTGCATACATGGAAGTCTCTTTCTGATTTGAAGGATTCGGCGACCTGGTATGCGTATGATGATGCTGGGAATGAAGGGTATCTGAACGCGACTGGTAGTGTCCTTGTTGTAGGGAAGGATAAGGTTGTGGCGGAAGGCGTGACCTACGCGAAGCTTTACATGACCCAGAATATGGTCTTTGAGGCGGCAGCTGATTCTGCAGCATATACCATCAATGTAACTGATGATACGGATTTTGGCGCCGGTTACCTGCATTTTGCTGCAAATGGTAAGAAGGATGTTACGTTCAATGTTGTATCAGAGAAGAGTTCTCAGCTGGATTCTGCCGGTTATGTGGTGGATGCCGGCGTGCTGGTGAACGTGAGTCTGCGCAGCTGGAACCCGGAGTACATGCGCGAGTGGCGCAAGGTGGGTGAGGGTACCTTGAATATCTGCGGTAAGGATGGTAATAATGAGATTTTTCTGAATGTGGGCGGGGCTGGCAGAACTCTGCTCAACCAGTCCGGCGGTTATGCCGCTTACAATGTGCTGGTTAATACGGGGGCCGTTGTGGTTATCAAGGATGCTGGTCAGATTAAGCGCGATTTCACCTTCGGCAGTGGTGGCGGTGTGCTGGATATGAATGGCAATAAGATGGATTGGTACACCACCGATGGAGAGAAGCGCGAGGGTTGCTTTACCATCAATGCCCTTACGGAGGAAGCTGTCATTACCAACAGTTCGTCTCAGCATGCATCCCTGACTTATCAGGAGGGTGGTTCTACGGTGTTTGCGGGGTCTTTTCAGGATTCCGCAGAGTCTTCCCTGGGGATTACATACTCCGTGGATGGCGGAACCTGGGAGCTGAACAGTATTCGCACCCGTTTGACTCATGCTGATAGCGGGCTGACTGTGGAGCAGGGTACGGTGAAGCTTGCCGGTACTCATACTGTGCATGGCTATGGCTCGTATCATACGGGGGATAGTGCTGATTTTTCCACCCGGGAGAATGACTGGCACTATGCCGACGCAACCATGAACGTGACGGTGAAGAAAGGCGGTACGTTTGAGCTGGAAAGCCATGCGCGCCTGACTGGTTCGGTAACGGTGGAAAGCGGTGGTTCCTACATCATGCACGAAGGGGTGCAGTACGCAGAGGAGTATATTGAAGGCGGCGAGAGGCTGGAATCCACCGCTGATATTGCAGATTACTACGGGCATAAGGGGGATGTTTCGCTGGAGGAAACAGGTACACTTACTTGGAAGCGCGGCAGCAAGGAGGTGGCTACCTTGAAAACCAATAATGCCGGTATTGCGGAGATGACCAGCGTGGCATCCACTATCAGCTCTGAGACCCAGCTGCGGCTTGCTTCAGCCAAGGGTGAGACCGGGCGCATTTCTGCGGCGTCGCTGGCTTTGCAGACAGGGGTCAGCCTTGAACTTTACGGGCTTTATGTTGACGCCAGCAGCGCGATATACTCAGAGTCCGGCGCCAGGGTCAGCCTTCAGGAAAGTGTGCTGGAGTTCAGTGAGGCAAATACCAGCATGAACAGTTCTGTGCTGAAGTCGGATCTTACGCTGAATCTTTGTGGGAATGAAGCTGTTGAGGTGAATTTCACGGCTGGAACGCAAGTGATGGAACTGGAATCTGATATGCTTGGCGGGGTGTTGTCTCTCAGTTGTGACCAATTGATGCTGGACTTGCGTGGGCTGGAGATTCCCGGAGAGGGGTTGGTTCGCGTCAGTTTTGGGAATCAGGTTCAGTTTGAAGACCAGAAGCAGATGACCATTTCAGCCCAGACAAATGCGGGGTGTGTGGTGGGTTATTATGCAGCGGCTCAGGCGGGGGGTGTTTATTTCATCATTCCTGAGCCGGTTACCAGCACGCTTAGTCTGGTTGCGTTGGTTGCTCTTGCTGCCCGCCGCCGCAGGAGGGACGCATAGAGGCTGATTGATTCCATCATATTCCCGAAGGTGGAAGAAGGGGGGGCTGCTGTTTTCCGGGCAGCTCCTGTGTGGTGGTCCATGCGTGTGCGCCAGGGGGTGGGAATGTGTCAAAACCGCCACATGCTATGTGGCGGAGAGTTCACAGTAGAAAGCGTGCGGGGCAGGGCGGAGTGTGGTACAGTGAGCGTATATGAATGAAATGTATATCGCGATATTGGGCATTCTGCTCTTGCTGGCGGTGTTTGACCTGGTGGTGGGGGTATCGAATGACGCCGCCAACTTTCTGAACTCAGCTGTGGGCTGTAATGCGGCCCGGCGTGGGGTGGTGCTTGCCGTGGCTGCAACGGGTATTGTGCTGGGCGCCTCGCTTTCCGGCGGGATGATGGAGATTGCCCGCAGCGGCGTGTTTGTGCCGGCGCAGTTCAGCTTTCACGGGGTGATGATTCTTTTCCTGGCTGTGATGCTGACGGATGTGATACTTCTTGACTTGTTCAATACCTTCGGTCTGCCAACATCAACCACGGTGTCACTGGTGTTCGAGTTGCTGGGAGCAGCGGTGGCTGTGGCTCTGTTCACCATGTATGAAGGCGGGGCTGATGTGGCGCAGAACCTGGGCGAGTATATCAACAGCTCTAAGGCTCTCACCATCATTTCCGGTATCTTCTGCTCGGTGGCAGTAGCCTTTACCTGCGGCTGTGTGGTGATGTGGTTCTCCCGCCTGTTGTTCAGCTTCCGCTACCAGCGGGCATACAAGTATATTGGTTCACTGTGGTGTGCGGCATCGCTCACGGCCATCAGCTACTTTGCCGTGTTCAAGGGACTGAAGCACAGCTCGGTGGTGACACCCGAGATGCTGGCCTGGCTGAACAGCCATATCGGTCTTGTGGTGCTGGGTACGCTGGGAATCTGGTTCGTGGTGTCGTTCATCCTGCAATATGTGCTGCGTGTGAATACCCTGCGTATCACGGTGCTGGCGGGTACCTGCGCGCTGGCTCTGGCGTTTGCCGGTAATGACCTGGTGAACTTCATCGGCGTGTTCATGGCGGCTGAATCATCGTACCTCATTGCAAGCGCTCACGTGGCTGCTGGTGGCTCTCTGGATAGCTTACGCATGGGCTCGCTGGCGGACCCTGTGCAGGCCAATATCTGGTATCTGCTGGCTGCTGGTGGTGTGATGGTGCTGGCGCTCATCTTCTCGAAAAAGGCCCGCACGGTGACGGAAACTGAGGTGAAGCTGGCCCGGAGCAGTGGCGTGAGCAAGGAGCGCTTCGGTTCCTGTCTGCCTGCACGCGCGGCGGTGCGCTGGGCATTGAATGTTACCCGCTTCGTCTCCCGCATCACCCCGGAGCCTGTGGCCCGCTTTGTGGGCAAGCGTTTCCAGCCGCTGGAGCTGAGCGAGGACGATGGTACGGCTTTCGATATGGTGCGCGCATCGGTGAACCTGACGGTTTCTGCCTTGCTTATTTCCCTGGCTACCTCACTGAAACTGCCGCTTTCCACGACGTATGTAACCTTCATGGTGGCCATGGGCTCCTCCCTGGCGGACCGCGCCTGGGGGCGTGATAGTGCGGTGTACCGCATCACGGGTGTGATGGTGGTCATCGGTGGCTGGTTCACAACGGGGCTTCTGGCCTTCCTGGCAGCCGGTATCACAGCGTCGGTGATGATGTTCGGCGGTATGTGGGGCGTGGGTGCCATGCTTCTGGTGGCCTGTGGTATTCTGGTGAAATCCGCCTATCTGCACCGCCGCAAGAGCGCTGAGCCTTTGCCGGAGCTGAATCTGGATTCTCCTGCTGTGATGCGCGAGCTGGGTGAGGCTTCTGTGGACCGTCTTGGGCGTGCGTATGGTATCTATCGCGCAGCGGTCAAAGCCCTGCTGGCTGAGGATTACAACGCGCTGAAACGGCTGCGCAAAAAGACGCGTGAGCTGAACCGCACGCTGGTGGCTGTCCAGGAGGACCAGATTCTACCCTGCCTGCAGACTTTGCCTGCTCGCCTGTATGACCGCGGTCAGCTGGCCCTGCGCCTGCACGAGAACAGTCTGCATGTGGCCGAATGTCTGCTCACGGTGGTGAAGGCTGCCTACAAGCATATCGACAATAATCACGTGGGGCTGACGGAAGAGCAGGGGCGTGACCTCCTTTCCATGAGTGACCGTATCTCTGCCTGCTTCCCGGGTCTTTCGCTCAAACTGCAGAGCGATGGCGGCGCTGGTATCGAAGCCATGATGGCGCAGTCCGGTGACCTCAAGCAGGAGTTTGCCCAGTGCATCCGCGAGCATCTTATCCGCGCTGAGGAGGATGTGGTTGATATGCGCAATGGTATCCTTTACCTGAACCTGCTGAATGAAACCCGGGCCATGGTGCGCCACTCCTTCGCCCTGTTGCAGGACCAGGCTGAACTCTTCCGTTCGCATACTTGAGTCTCTATGCTGAATGCGAAACACCCCCGGTCAGGTTGCCCTGCCCGGGGGGCGTTAATTGGTGGGAAATCTGCCTCCCCACACGTTTAACTGAGCCTTTTATTTCTTCTTCACTATTTCGGGGGCGATGCCGAATTTGAGGTGCCCCTTGGGACAGGATGAAACGCAATTGAGGCAGCCGATGCAGTTCGGGTGGCGTACGAAATCAGTGTGGGCTACATCAATGTTCATTGGGCAGTTTGTGGTGCAGTGACCGCATTGTTTGCACTGTTCCGTGTTGCGGCGGATGCCGAATATGCGCAGAACGCTGAGTAGGCCCATGCGGGCGCCCCCGGTGCAGAAATAGTTGCAGAAGGGACGATCCATGAAGAGGGACAGAAGCAGGAAACAGATGATGATGCCGGAGGCTATGGTGAGCATCTGCCCGCGCATGAGTGCAGAAAAATTACGCGGCCCCTGGAGCAGGGCAAAGGAGACTCCTGTGGTCAGGAGCAGGTAGAAGGCATAGCGGGTCAGTTGCAGGTAGCGCTGGGCTGTCTGCGGTACGCGCAGTCGGGGAATGCGGAGTTTGCGACCGAGCTTTGCCATCCAGTCCTGCGCTGCGCCGAAGGGACAGACCCACCCACAGAAGAAGACGCCTATCAGCAGAATGCTGGGCAGTAGAAAGGCGCTTATGGCTTTTGTGCTGGGGATGACTCCCAGACTGCATGCAAGCCCTGCCATGAATACCATTTGCACGATGAATCGCAGTACTTGAATTTTGCTCAATTTTTTTCGCATGTTCATATTTTACAGGCGAAAAACTTAAAAGCAATAACAAAATGAAATTTGCCTTATTTTTGTAAAAAGTCACAAAGAGAACACTATGAATGAAGAAGGAAGAAAAATATGCCAAAAATGACCAGAATGGCGAGCGTGGAGCGTTTCTCTCGTGTATGTGCCCGTGCATTTTCGCCTTTATCGACCTGTTTCTGCCTTCATTTACGAGTTATCGGTGTTTAAGCACCTGGAGGCTCGGAAATGGTTGTTTTGTGATGAAAACTCATATTATAACGTGTTTAACAAATTGGTGAAATATACATACAGTAACATAAAAATAATAAGAAATAAGCATAGAAAAAGCCCCTTTTCGTCAATCTGGTCAATTTAATGCACAGAATGATGGAATAAACTTCAAAAACGACATAAAGCAAATAATTAACAAAATACGGAAATGAGGTGTAAGTATATATGAAAAAATGGTCATAAATGATTATGAAATCATATTCCTAATGCGCGTCTGAAACAACATTTCATTAGAAGAGGTGATGTTAAGGAAAATATGTGAGAAAAATGTCGGAATGCCCGAATTTTGATAAATAGCTGGCAGGCGGACGACGTTGCGAGGCGGATAGAGAAGGGGGATGCTATCAAGTGGAGAGACCGGAACTGTGCCCCGAATTTAAGAGGAAGTACGCACATAAATATATGAAAAATAAAAGGTAAAATGATAATAAATAGAGGTGTCATGCTACCCGGAAAATGAAGGAAAAGTGCCCAGTAAAGGGTGCAGAACAGCCCCGGAATGCGGTTTCATCATTGCGGAAAACGAGCGAAAACTGACCACAAAATGCGTAAAACAGGTGTATAGGCACCAGTGTTTGGAATCGCGCATTCACGGTGGGAAAAATCAGCTTGTTTTACGTCATTTTGGTGCTAAAATAGCGGCATGGTATATCGATTGGAAAGACCAGAACGCATGGGGCTGGTGGACTTTTTGAAACTTGTATTGGTTAGGCGCGTTATCATAACGCTGGTCGTTATGGCCATATTGCACCAAGAGCTGGACTTCACCGTTCCGGCATTTGTGTTGGCATGTTGTGTATCATTGCTGGGGCTGCTGGCCATAGACTGGAAGGCGATACGCCACCAGGAGCGCATAGAAGAGGCACAGGGAGTACGATTTGTTACCCTGACGGAGTCAGGAATACTGGAGGAGTGCGAAGGGAGTAAGGTGAGGCGATATGTGCCGTGGACGAGGGTGAAGAAAGGGTGGCTGCAGCATGGAAAATTATTGATACAGCAGGAAACCGGCCTGTTTAATGTATACCATGCAGGGGCGCTTCCGCGGGAGCGGGCAGAGGAGATGCTGGCTTATGTGAATGACCACGCAGGTAAGAATGAAGAACCCATGATGCCGCCGCCAGCAGAGACGCTGACAGAAACCCCGTACCCGATTAGTGCAACCCCGAAGCAGTGGCGTGAATATATCGATTGTTTCTACCGGCTCGCGCTGCCGTGGACGACGTTTCTATTCGGGATACTGCTCGCGCTTTGTTGTGCGCTGATACCCGTGTGCTACTTCTGCTGGGAAAGAGAGCTGACGATTATGATGATTCTGCTGGCAGGGATGTGCCTTCTGCAGTTTCTGAGACCCGGTTTCTGGGCAATGAGAGCGATGAAGAACCCCGGCCCCGGATGGGTGCATGTAACGCCGGAAACAACCCTTTCGATGAGTGAGAGCGGCTCCTGGACACTTTTCCGCACGAAGTCGATAGATGTGGGCCTGCAGATGCGCCATGGGGTTGTTTACCAGATGTCCGGTTTATACATACTGCTGGTAGATACGCCACCGGAGCCGATACCTGTTTTGCCCCCGCCCCGCAAACCAGATTGCTGGTTTCAGAAGATTGTGCTGCCCTTGGTCCTCCTTGAAATAGCTGTGGCGTCCTGGGTACTGTTGCAGGGTATAGAGCCGCCCGATACGTATGAATCGGCCCGTGAAAACGGCGCTCAGCTTCAGTCATTGGTTGAGGAAGTGATGCCGCCACTGGAATATCCAGGCGAAATATTGAGCTGTGTTTATTATGCAGAAGAGCAGTTACTGAGTATTGACTGGGCGAGTGGCATGGAGGTTTTTCTTAGCCTCAGTCCGGAAAATGAAGAAGGGCAGTCCGGAGACTGCCCTGAGAAAGAGGAGTGAGGATTACAGAAATCAGAACCGGGCACCAACGCCAAGCTGCAGCACGGGGTATACGCAGAGGTCATCAGCAATTTTGAAGAAATCCCGCGCTTCGGTGCGGATGGACTCATCCAGCGCTGAGGAGCTGACCGGCTTCACGACATTATCGGCCGGATCGCGGAAGTTCAGGTTGTCGGAACTCCCGACGGAGAGCTTGCCGGTACCCATGAAATTGACGCCGATATCGAGGCTGTAATAGAACGTGGTGCTGCCCATCAGGGAATCCTGATAACCGATGCCGATATACGGCTGAGCATGGTTCCAGGCATATTTCCCGGTTATATCAGCATAGTCACCTTCTCTGACGGAATATTCGGTTCCGCCGACAGTGGCAAGGCCTACCTTGCCGGGTTCCCGGTAAATGCGGGAACGGCATCGCATTTTATTCTCACTGAAATTCACACCGGCGGAGATGTAGAACTTACCCTGTCCGGGGAAGAAATCGACCAGCAGACCGATGTTGTTACCGTACAGCTTCAGCTGAGCATCGGTGTCGCTCCAGGTATCATTTGTGGAATAATTGAGCAGGGCTCCGCGCAGTCGCAGACGAACGCCGGAGTCTATCTGGTAGCCCAGGCTGAAGCCGACGCCTTGTGTGCCGGCGTTGATGTCGAAACTCGTGGCAGGCGCTGCTTCTGTTATGACCGGCTGCATGCAGAGGGCCAGAAGGACCAGGAAAAGAACTTTTTTCATATATGTGGTTGCAGTATGCACAATCTAACAAAAGCGCTGGTGAGATGTCAATGCAACATTTGCACAAGGAAGCCAGATTCTCGTGCATTTGCAGAACAGACAGCATCTCAGCTTGATGTCGGGGTGGAACTGGTGTATACTTTCGCGCAAGTAGAAAGTGATAGTCTTATGCCTGTATCGCCAGAGAAATTGCAGAAATTACAGGAAATGATGCAGCGCCTGGGTGTACACAAAAATGACCTCGAGGAGAAGTTTGTGCGTGGCAGCGGCAAGGGCGGGCAGAAGGTGAATAAGACGAATAATTGCGTGTACCTGACACATGTGCCCAGCGGCATCGTCATACGCTGCCATTGCGAGCGAGAGCGCGAAATCAACCGCTATCTGGCGCGGCGTACCTTGTGCGAGGAACTCGACCACCGTCTCAACGGAGCCCCCAGCCCGCGCCAGCTGGAGCTGAAACGCGCCCGCAAGCGCGGCGGTAAGCCCCGCTCCTGCAGCATTACCCAGAGGAAAATGGAAGAGGATGAGTGATTATATTCCCGGATAGGACAAAAACGGTGATAACGCAGATGACGAAACAGCTCCCGGGATGGCGGTGATTATTCGGCTGAAGAGCTGCGGCGGAAGGCAATCATCATGACGATGGGCAGCAGCATACCAGCACCGGCCAGTTGCCACGGAACTAGGATGATGCACCAGGAAATCGCAGCCGCTATTGCCGACGGCACCCCCGTGCTGGAGCAGGCGGAGATGAGCAGGATGACGGGGAAGAAAGCAGCGGTCATGAACCAGTAGGCCATGTGGCGCTTACGGGTCAGGTCGAATCCCGGGAAGAGCAGCAGGAAGCCCAGCGGTACCAGAAGGAGGAAGATGCAGACCATCACAATGTAGACCCCGGTGAGCCAGAGTACTGTGGGGGCTTCTGCTTTTTTCTCATAGCCGGGGAAAACCAGATCCCTGCGGCCGAACTCGTTGTCCCATTTGTAGCGGAAGGCCAGCAGGGTGCGTCCATCGCTCAGCTGCGCCAGGGTCATATCCCGCACGTCATAGCCGCTGGAGGCATCGTGCGTTATCATGAGTTTCGGCCAGGCGGTCAGCTTGGGCAGGAAGGGGTGGAGTTGCTTCTCCCAGTGCGGGGGCAGGGGCGTCGTATCGCGGTCCTTGTCTGCCAGCCCGAAAGCGCGGATGTGTTTTTCCCTCCATTCCCGGGTGGGGTAGAAGGTGAAGATGACGCCTCCCTGGTAGCTGTCGTTATCGGGGGCCCATTCTTCAGCTTGCAGCTGCTGGGGCACCGGGCCGAGCCAGGGGTGAAAATCATGCCACTGCTCCTGCGGTGTGATTTCGCGGGGGAACTTCCAGCTGAGGAAGAAGGCAGCAAGTGCGAGAAGCATCAGCACGTAGCAGAGGGTATAGATGCGTCGGGCTCGGCTCATGGCGGCTGGGGAATGTGAGGGTGAGGTATCATCAGCCCCGGCTGCAGCGTTTATGCAGGTGGCGGATGATGAGGATGAGTAATACGGGAAGCACCCCGCTCAGAGTCGAGGCCTGGGACATGAAAATGGCAACCACGGCAAGTGATATGCAAGCCAGCAGAACACCGCCGGAAATCCAGAGGTAGCAGGGCGAGGTGTAGGGGACTTCCTTGCGGTGGCATTGGAACAGGCGCCACACCAGCACCAGCCAGCTGCACAGGAACCATCCCAATGCTGTGCAGAGCAGGTTGATGAGCAGTGTCTTTTCTGCGGAGAAGGAGCTTGAGGCATAAAAGCCTCCAATGGCATAGCCATAGACCGCCATGCCTGTGCCAATTCCCAGATTCAGCACACTGGGTAGCAGCGCAATGATGGCTATCAGGTATATGAGATGCCACGGACCGTGACCGATGGGGAACTTTTTCTCCACCAGCAGGGCTACACCTTCAAACCATGTAATGCGCGGTTTCATTGATGCGACCTATTCTAGCATAATGGCGGAGGTCTGGAAAGTAAAAGCTCCCCGCTCTGAGGTGAGAGCGGGGAGTGAAAATGACCAGTGGAATCTCTTACTTCGTGCGGCAGCGGCCGATGAAGCGGACGATTTCGCCGATGATGAGAACCGGGCAGGTCACGGCGGCGATGGTGAGCCATTCGCAGAGGCTGAGGGGCACTGTGCGGAAGATATCACCACCGAACTGCGTGGCCAGCACCTGACCGAAGAGGATGATGGCCAGGATGAAGAGGAAGCTGCGGTTGGCAAAGATGCCGTTGATGAAGCTGTTGTTGGTGCCGTAGACGCGGGCGTTGAACAGGTTCCAGAACTGCAGCATGACGAAGCCGGTGAAGAGCAGGGTGACAGAGTGGCGGAAGGCCTCAGGGTCAGTTTCCTGGGAGGGCATGCACTTCACATAGCTGACCAGGGCAATGATGAAACCAATGCCGAGGCAGAGAATCCAGCGCCACATGGTGGGGGTGATGATGAAGGCAAACTTGTTGCGCGGCTTCTGCTCCATCACGTCATCGCTGGGCGGCTCAGAGGCAAGAGCCAGGGCTGCGAAGGTATCCATGATGAGGTTCACCCAGAGCATCTGCGTGACGGTGAGCGGCAGCTCACAGCCGATGAAGGGACCCAGGGCGGCGATACCGCAGGCAGCCACATTCACGGTGAGTTGGAAGACGATGAACTTCTGGATGTTGCGGTAGAGGGAGCGACCCCACTTGATGGCGCGGATGATGGAGGCGAAGGAGTCATCCAGCAGGATGATGTCGGAGGCTTCCTTGGCGACCGAGGTGCCGGTGATACCCATGGAGAGGCCAACGTCTGCATGGTTCAGGGCCGGGGCGTCGTTTGTGCCGTCGCCGGTAACTGCCACAACGTGCCCTTTTTCCTGCAGGGCATTCACCAGGCGCAGCTTGTCCATGGGTTTGGCGCGGGAAAGAACGCGGAGGTTGTTCACGCCATCCAGCAGCTGCTGGTCAGTAAGCTGCCCGAACTGGTCGCCGGTGAGAACGGCGCCCTGGGGCAGTTCGCCTTCCGGCAGCAGACCGATTTCACGACCAATCTGGCAGGCTGTTTCAAAGTTATCACCCGTAACAATCTTGATGCCTACGCCTGCTTTATGGCAGGAGGCAACAGCTGCGGGAACATCCGGGCGGACGGGGTCCTGAATGACGAAGCAGCCGAGCCAGGTGAGGCCGGTGCAGGCGTCCTTCACGCCCTCGGCGGTGTCTGCAGAGCCTTCCTTATAGGCAAGCCCGAGAACGCGCATGGCTTTGCGCTGGGCGGTGCGGATGATGGTGAGTACTTCCTCGCGTGCGGCTTCAGTCAGTTCACCGGCGTAAGCGGTGGAACACTTGGAGAGGACCACCTCGGGTGCGCCCTTCAGGTAGATGACATCCTTGCCGAGAACGGCGGATTTACCGCAGGTTGCCATGAACTTGTTCTGGGTGTGGAAGGGCAGCTGGGCGATGGTAACGAACTTGCTGCGGGCATCGGCATAGGATACACCCTTGTCGTTCAGGAACATGAGCATGGCGCCTTCCGTTACGTTGCCGAGAACCTTGCCGGCTTCATCGAGGTCGGCGGTGGAGTTGGCAGCCACGGCTTCCGTAAGCAGGGGGAAGATGGGGGCCTCAGTGCCTTGTTCATTCACGCCGGGGAAGTTGGCTTCGCGCACGGTCATGAGGTTCATGGTGAGGGTGCCGGTTTTGTCGGAGCAGACCACGGTGGCGGCACCAATGGTTTCGCAAGCGTCCATTTCGCGCACCAGGTTATTCTGCCTGGCCATTTTGCGCATACTGTACGCGAGGCTGAGGGTCACGCTCATGGGCAGGCCTTCCGGCACAGAAACCACGATGAGGGTGATGGCAATCATGAAGTAGGTGAGAATTTTATCAGCAGCGGCCTGGGGCATCCAGGAGGCGGGGTCTGAGGACAGGATATCGCAGCCGATGAGGGAGCCCAGCCCCAGGCCGAAGAGAACGGCGCCGGTGATGATGCATTTGAGCCAGGGGCGGAAACCTTCCTGCTTCACCCATGCGGGGGAGGGAATGGTGAGCTTGGCGTAGCCCAGCAGGTCACGCAGAACGGGGTACCAGATTTTGAGCGTGGCTGCGGCAATGCCGGCAAGGAGTACCCCGAAGAAATACCACTGCGGGCAGGTCAGCACAAACTTACCCAGCAGGGCATCATGCGCAATCAGGGAGATGAAGAGAATCATGGCAATGGAGGTGCCCACCACGTTGATGGCCTGAGAAAGCCCTTCCAACTGAAGATTCAGCGGAGATTTAGCGCCTGTATCCTTGGTGGCGGCTTCTGCTACTTTACCGATTTCAGTGGAGTCACCGACTTTGGTGATGCAGATGATGCCGTGCCCATCAGTCACGAGAGTGCTGCGCAGCACCACGTTGCGGGGATAGGCGCCGGGGAGGGTTTCTTCACCCTCGGAAGGAACCTTCAGCACGGGCTCGGATTCGCCCGTGAGGGATGATTGGTTGACCCGCAGAGAGGAGGATTCGAGAACGATGCCATCAGCGGGGACCTCTACGCCGGTTTCGAGCGTGACAATATCGCCGACCACGAGTTCATTCTTGGGTACCATGGTGTGCTTGCCGTCGCGCAGCACGCGCACGGGGGTCACATCATTCACCTTGTTGAGGATGTCGAATTCCTTATTGGCGCGGTATTCGTTTACGAATCCCACGGTGGTGGCGAGCAGGACAGCACACATGATGCCGATGCTTTCAATGGGGCTATGCTCGCCGGGGGAAAGAAGAACGGGGATGAAAGAAATGACAGCGGCCGCAATGAGGATGACGATGAGCGGGTCCGCAAACTTGCGGGCAAGCTCCACCCACCAGGGGTCACGGCTGGGCGGGGTCATTTCGTTGCTGCCGTTTTTTTTGCGGCTTTCTTCAACCTGGGCAGAGGTTAGACCGGTGTGGATATCGGTATGTGTTTTCATAAGATTGGGGACGTGCATTATAAGCAGAAACAATTATAAAGGCAAGCCCGAAACTGAAAAATCAGAACGCTGCCGGAGTGCCCGGCAGCGTTCTGATAAGCAGTGAAATGAGGGAGTGGAATCAGACCGGTTTCATATCGGCATCATCACCGAAGGAAATGCCGATTTCGCGAGCTGCTTCAATCAGCTGGCTCTTGCTGTCCACAAGGTGCAGGGTGCGCACGGCTTCCTCAATGGGCATGGAAACCATATCGGTGCGGTGGAGAGCAACGGTTTCACCGAACTTGCCCTCCTGGATGAGGTCGATGGCCTTAGCACCACAGCGGACACCGAGAACGCGGTCGAACGCGATGGGGGAGCCACCGCGCTGGGTGTGACCCAGCACGCAGTAGCGGGTTTCGATACCGGTGATGGTTTCCAGTTTCGTGGAGAGGAAGGCAGCGATACCGCCCAGGCGCACTTCACCCTTGGTCTCTTCGTCCAGCGTGAGGAGTTTGCCGCCGATGGTGGCACCCTCGCTCACAACGATGATGATTTCACGCTGACCGAGAGCCTTGGTGAGTTCCACCTTGCGTACAACGTCCTCCAGAGTGAAAGGAATCTCAGGGATGAGAATGACGTCTGCACCGCCGGAAATACCGCCGTAAAGCGCAATCCAGCCGGCGTGGCGGCCCATGACCTCCACCACCATCATACGCTGGTGGGAATAAGCCGTGGTGCGCAGGCGGTCCAGCTGCTTGCTGACCACAGAAACAGCCGTCCAGAAGCCGAATGTGTAGTCAGTGGCGCCCAGGTCGTTATCAATGGTCTTGGGAACGCCGACAATGGGAAGCCCAATCTGGCGGAGTTCCTGACCAATGGTCTGGGAGCCGTCACCACCCACCACAATGAGGGCAGAAAGCCCGAGGCGTTCCACCGTGGCTTTGCTGCGGGCCAGAACGTCTTCAGCAATCTGCATACGACCACCCACACCGCTCTTTACGGTGAAGTTGCCCTTGTTGACAGTGCCGAGGATGGTGCCACCCGTGGAGCGGATGTTGAGGCAGCTTTCAGGGGTGAGGATACGCCAGCGTTCATTGTCAGGCGTGGAGAGCAGCCCTTCGAAGCCATCGTAAAAGCCGTATACTTTCCAGCCGCGGGCAGAAGCTGCTGCCACAGCACCTTCAATCACGGCGTTGAGACCGGGGCAATCGCCGCCAGCATTAAGAATACCTATATTCATGAGATTTTAATTGGGGAGTAAAATGAATTTGGATCTATCCATGTAATCGTTAGAGGGGAGCCATTCTTCCCACTTATTCCAGCCGTGGCGCAGGAAGGAGGCAGCCATCTGGTAGCGGGATTCACTGGAGGGCATACCGAGGATGACCACCAGGAGTCGCTGGGCGTAGGTTGCATTCTTCCCGGTAGCCGGGTTTACGCGCTTGACAGAAGCACGGTGAGCCGTGGCAATGAGGCAGTTGCCAGCAGTGCCGGATTGCCCGGATTTAAGCCCGTCTACATGAGGCGCATCCGATTTAATCAACTCGTTGTGGTTCTTGAAGCCCTGTCTGCGGGTACCCAGTGCGCTGTGGATGGTGACAATGCAGCCTGGTTGGGAGGTAATGGAGAGGAGGCTGGTGTCATTGATAGCGTACATGGCGAGAAGAGCCAGGTCACGTGCGGAGGACTGGGTAATCACAGCGCCGCTGGGTCCCTTGAAGACCGTGGAGGTCATTCCCAGGCTGCGTGCCAGATTATTCATCTGGGCCACGAAGGCTGCTTCCGGGTTGGTGCTGCTCAGGCTGCTGCCGCAGGCGTAAGCCAGGGCAATGGCGCAAGAGCTGTCGTCCCGCATCAGGGTGGTGTAGAGGGCATCCCGGACAGAGATGCTATCCCCCGGGCGGAGCCGGAGCTGGTTGGTCCGCTGCATGGCAGTGGCAGCCGCCGGTACCGTAATGAGCCGGTTCATATCCACCTTGTGCGCTTTGACCCAGTCCAGCACCACAACAGCCGTGGCCAGATTGGTCAGCATGCTGATGGGGCGTTTCGTGTTCGAATTCATGGAATAAAGAACACGACCAGAGTGAACCTCCATAGCCACGTAGCTGGGTTGGGTCTTCTCCGGAGTCAGGAGCGCCTGGCTGCTGCATGAGTTGAATAAACCGCTCACGCTAACCGCTAACGTACAAAGATATGTGAAAGCTTTATTCATTTAGAATCTGCCGACTTGGATTTAGAACACTTGCGGGCAGGCTTTGTTTCCGTAGCGGCGGCTTGCTGGCGGTCAGCGTGAAGCTCTTCGGGAGAGCGGTCACCAAAGATGATGCCCAGGTCACGTGCCGTGCTGACAATCTGACTGTCTGGTTGCACGAAGCGATGGTGTGCCACAGCTTCTTCAATCGGAACATTGTCGATGTTGAGACCATTGAGAACAACGGTCTTGCCGAAGTCCTTCTTCTCAATGAGCTTAACGGCTTCAACGCCGAAGCGGACACCGAGAATGCGGTCAAATGCGCAGGGGGAACCGCCACGCTGGGTGTGACCCAGCACGCAGTAGCGGGTTTCAATACCGGTGCGCTCCTGAAGGATGTGGGAAAGCTTGTTGCCGATACCGCCCAGACGCTCGTCACCATTGTCCTTGTTGTGAACGGTCACCAGCTGGCCGTTGAGGCGGGAGCCTTCTGCAACCACAACGATGATTTCACGCTGCCCCGTGGCCTTGCGTGCCTTGACGCATTCAATTACTTTGTCGAGGTCATACTCAATCTCAGGAATGAGAACGACGTCTGCTGCTGCTGCGATACCGCCGTACAGACCAATCCAGCCGGACATATCACCCATCACCTCAATGACCATCATGCGCTGGTGGGCATTGGCCGTGGTGCGGATGCGGTCGATGGATTCCGTGACCACGGAAACGGCACTCTGGAAACCGAAGGTGTAGTCGGAGTCGCTGCAGAGGTCGTTGTTGATGGTCTTGGGAATGGAAATCACGGGAAGACCTTCCTCGGAAAGGAGGCTGGCGGTGCGGGCAGAGCCACTGCCGCCGATAACGGCAAGAGCCTGAAGACCGAGAGCATTGATGGTCTTACGGGCTTTAGCCATCACATCGCGGTCAACGGTGCGGCGACCGACCTTGTTTGTGACCACCTTGAAGTTGCCCGTGTTTGTGGTGCCCAGGATGGTACCACCGTGAGCGCGGATTTTGTGAGTCTTGTTGGGCGTGAGGGTTTCATAACGGCGGCCTCCTGCCACAGGCAGGAGACCTTCAAAACCGTCATGGAAACCGATAACTCGCCAACCGCGGCGATAGGCTGCAGAAACGTAGCCTTCAATCACCGCATTGATACCGGGGCAGTCGCCACCGGAGTTGAGAATACCGATAATCATGATTTAGTTAAGTTGCGTTTAAGCTTGAGTGCCGGGGGCAGGAATGGCGCCGAAATAGTGGGCGCAGCACCAGAGGGCACGCGGGTGGTGGAAGAAGGATTTCCACATGGAGCCTTTGAGGCCGTTAGTGGTGGTGCCATCCTGGTTGCAGTAGCCAAACCATTCACCGTGTTCCTTGTCCTGCAGGTGTTCGAAAGACCAGTCGTGGATGCGCTGGTGCCATTCGGCGTACTTTTCATCACCGGTCATGACATAGGCAAGGCAAGTGCCGATGAGGGCTTCATCGTGCGGCCACCAGAATTTCATGTTGTGCCAGTATTCCTGGATGGGCTTGTTGTACACGTCGGTGTAGTAAAGCAGACCGCCGTATTTCTTGTCCCAGCCGCGTTCCAGCGCCCAGTCAATCATCTTGCAGCCAATCTCGATGAGTTTCTTATCACCGCCACGGTAGCGGGCTTCCTCCAGTACGAACCAGCCGCCTTCAATATCGTGACCGGGGTTGAGGATGCGCTCATCGAAGTGGTCGATGACGGAGCCGTCCGGGGCAACATTTTCCAGCACGGCTTTGATGTCTTCATGCAGGAAGAGGCGCTGCAAATCATCGATGCAGCGGTCAATCCAGCCGGTGTAGAAACCATCGGCATCACCCAGGTAGCGGCGGAGTTCCTGAGCCGTGACAATCATGATCATGCGGCAGCCGAGGTTTTCACCGGGGCGGTTGCCCGTGCTCTTGGGAATCATCTTGCCCGGGGTGAAGAAGATGTCGGCGTAAATGTCGAACCAGTGGCGGGCGCGTTCTGCGCTGTGGGGGTCACCGGTGGCGCCGAAATGGGCAGCCCAGGCAATGGCGGCAAAGCATTCGCTATAGGCATAACGACGCTTGCGGATGGGGGTGCCATCTGCTGTCATGTGGAAGTACATGCGACCATCTGCCGGATCAACGCACTTTTCTTCGAGGAACTTCAGAGCGCTTTCGGCGTACTGCATCCACTCGGGGCGTTTTTCGATGCTGTTGTAGCAGGTGAGGAGCATCCAGGCCATGCGACCCTGTGCCCATACGTTCTTGTCGGTGTCTACAAGTGTGCCGTCAGCCGTCATGTGGAAATACATGCGGCCGTCTGCGGGGTCCACGCATTTTTCCTCAAGGAACTTGAGGGCGCTTTCCGCATACTGCATCCATTCCGGGCGCTTTTCGATGCTGTTGTAGCAGGTGAGGAGCATCCAGGCCATGCGGCCCTGTGCCCATACGTTCTTGTCGGTGTCTACCAGCGTGCCATCAGCTGCGCAGCAATGGTAGAGACCCCCGTTCCCTGTGTCCAGTGAACGGGCAAACCAGAACGGCTCTACCTCATTGAGCAGCTTGTCTTTGTAAAATTCGCCAAGTGCTTTGGTGTCCATGATGAGGCAGAAGTTTGAGCTTTACTTGTAGATGGCCCAATCGTAGAAACCGATGGCCTTGAGTTCGCTCTTGAGAGCTTCAAGGGTGGCCTTGTCCTGCTTGCCCATGGGCAGGCGGGCCGGGCCGAAGTCAACGCCGGTCCATTCGCTCATGAGGTACTTGCAGCAGCCCATGTAGCCCTTGCCGGCGATGATGTTGATCATGGTGACGGAGAGCTGCTGGAGGCGGCGGGCTTCAGCCAGGTCGCCAGCGTCCACGGCCTTCATGATGTCATCATACAGCTTGGGAGCATAGTTGAAGGAAGAGCCTACACCGCCCTTGGCACCAGTGGCATATGCGCCGAGGAACCATTCGTCAACGCCCCACGGAATGTCGTACTTGCCGCCGTCGTAGTTCAGGGCGTCCATGTACAGAGCCAGGTCGGGGTTGGTGAACTTCACACCCACGAAGTTGGGGATCTTCTTGGCGCAGGCCTCAATCATCTTGCAGGGGTTGAAGCCCACGTGGGTGAGCACGGGGATGTCGTAGAAGTAGAAGGGCAGCTCGGGGGCGCCGGAGGCGGCCACGGCAAGGCTGTCCACGAGCAGGTCGATGCTGCCCGGCTTGAAGTAGCAGGGGGAGTTGCTGGCAGTACCGACTGCGCCGCACTGGGCAGCGTAGGCAGCGAGCTCGCGGCCGTCGTATACGCAGTTGCCGCCGGTGTGAACGATTACATCGATGCCGTACTTCTTGCCGGCTTCACCCCAGGCAGCCATGTTTTCCTTACGTTCGGTAAGCTGCATGTGGGCGGATTCACCGGTGGAACCGGTGATGAAAACGGACTTGATACCCTGGCTGGCCAGGAACTTGGCCTGAGCGTCCACTGCATTGGGGTTGCAGGAGCCGTCGGCATTCATCGGGGTGTGCGTAGCAGCGCAGAGACCGTGGATTTTGAATGTGGTTTCCATATTCGTAGTATTGTTTATTGTATGAGAAATGCAGGGGAATCGTTAAAAAATTTCCCTGTGCTATTTCTAGCGCAAAACATGAGTTTTTGCAAGAAGAATCTTCCCGGTGCGGAAAATAATGATTACTTTTGAGGATTCACGCGGCGGAAACGCATGCAGACCTCATCTTCCGGGCGGTTTCGCACCTTGTTTTTCTGGCGGATGAACTCGCGAGCTTCGGGCGGCAGCTTGTCCATGATATAGAAGTTCACGAGCGCGTGGTCATCATCCTCGAACGTGATACCGGCAAGCCATTTCTGCTCCTTGAAGATGATTTCCACGGTATAGGGTTCATCATCCGTCTGCACCCAGGAGTATCTGAGGTTGGCCTTGTAGTTTCCACCCTGCCAGCGGGCCGTGCAGTCGGTCACCTCCACATAGCCCGTTTTATTGATTTCCTGCCACTCCCCCTGAACCAGTTCGCGGGGGTCCTTGAACCACCCGGGCAGCAGGAGAAGCAGGCAGCTGGCAACAGAAAGCAGAACAATGAGGAAAATGAGGCGCGTGCGTGTCATATCACCTTGCATTCTAGCATGTTCTGGCTGTTTTGCAATCATTCTCTTGTGCCGGGCATCATTTTATGCATGAAGGAACTGGTCATCTTGCGGCATGGAGAATCGCAGTGGAACGCGGAGAACCGCTTCACCGGCTGGGCAGATGTGCCCTTGTCGGTGCGGGGCAGAAGAGAGGCAGAACTGGCAGGCCGGCGGCTGCGGGAGAGTGGTTTCAGGTGCGCGGCGGCATATTGTTCCGTGCTCATGCGGGCCATTCACACGCTGAATATCGTGCTGGCCGGGCTGGGGTGCGCCTGGGTGCCGGTGTATAAGGACTGGCGGCTCAATGAAAAACACTACGGCGTGCTCCAGGGGCGCAACAAACGCGAGGTGGAGCAGGAAATGGGCGAGGACCTCGTGCAGCGCTGGCGGCGTGCGTACGATTGCCCGCCGCCGCCCCTGCCGCAGGGGGATGAACGCCAGCCCGGGCGCGATGCCCGCTATGCCGGCATTCCCAAGGCAGCCTTGCCGGCCACCGAATCGCTGAAAGATACACTCATGCGCGTGCGCGCGTGTTGGGAGGAATGCCTGCGGCCCCGGCTGTATGCGGGCGGAAGCCTGCTGGTGGTGGCGCATGGCAACAGCCTGCGCGCACTGCTCATGCACCTGCGCCATTTGTCCCCGGCCGGGGTGGAGCAGCTGGAAATTCCCACGGCGGTACCCATGCGCCTGGTGTTCGATGATGATATGAATCTGCTGCCCTGAAATAAAGCCGCAGTCCGGATGCGGATTCTGCCCGGAAAGCTGAACCCGCCCACCCCCGCATGGTTGACCCGCGGGGCGCGCCGTGTCATTCTTCCGGGCATGGCTATACGAATGAAAGAATGGGGGCTGCTGGCATACCCGAGACAAGGAGTTCACTTGCCGGTCAATTCCCTGAATGACTGGGGGAGAAGCGGTCGCGCCTACGGGCAGGGCCTGGCCGCCGCCGGGGCAGAGGCCGTGGGCCTGGCAGAATCCCTGGCCCGCGTGCAGCTTGCCGGAAACATGGCAGATGTCGCCGGCATGCTCGATGAAATCGGGAAAGAGACAACCCAGGAACTGCTGGAGCTGCCGGTGCGCGACTGGGATTACAGCTGGCAGCAGGCCTATGCACCCCGGGTGCAGGAAATGCTCGAGCAATTCAGCGGAGAAACCCGGGAGCAGGCTCTTCGTATGAGCCGGGAGAGAAGCGCAACCTATTCCCTGGAGGGCCTGCGCCAGCTCGAATTGCAGAAAATCAAGCGCGCCAGGGGCGATTGGCAGAAACAGGTGGATTCTGCCGTGCAGCGCGGAGATGCCGATTCTGCCGCCCTCTGGGTGGAGCAGGGGAAAGATGTGTTCGTGCCTGAAAAAGAGATGCAGGCGCAGTTAGCGAAAGCCAGGAGCCAGTCCTTGCAGAACCGCTGGCAGCTGCAGCTGCAGAGTGCCCCCCACGAGGCGCTGGCGGCCTGGCAGAATGAGGAAATGGAGAAACCAGCTGGTGAAAATGAACTCCGGGCTGTGGAAACAGCGGTACAGCAGACCCGGAGGGATTTGTTCAGTAACTTAGCCACGCAATTGGTTTCTGCGGTGGAGATGGGAAGAGAGCCCGGCGTGGCTGAACTGGAGCAGGCGGTTTCATCCGGCGTGTTGCCGCGTGAATCCATGCTTGCCTGGCAGCAGCCGCGCCGGGCCATGACCCCGGATGCCGCCTGCGACTGGCTCCGGCGCATTGATGAACGCCCGCCGGGGAACGATGAGAACCTGGCCGTGGAGGTGGCGCTGGCACCCATTCCGGTGCCGCAGCGCCAGCAATTGCTGCGCCGCCTGGGGGAGACCGCCGCCTTGCCGGCCCAGCAGCGCGTGGCGGTGAGCCGCACGCTGTGGAGCCTGTACCGCGAGGGCGCCTTCGGCACCCCGGGAGATGCGGAATCACTCCGCCGCCTGGGGCGCATGCAGGAGGAAGCCGTGCAACGCCAGAGCTCGGGCAAGGAAAAGGAAATCCGCGAGTGGCTGGAATCGCTTGCAGAAAAGGACGATGAGTGGGTTTGTTTTGAAAATAAGTAACATACAATGAATGCAGAATCAATGAAAGTGGAACAGAAGGCCCCGCTGCCGCTGGAGTCTCTCCCCGCGCTGGAAAAGCAGGATACCGGCCGCGAGTGGGAAAAGCAGCAGCACTGGGACCAGTTGCTCACCGGCGACCCCGCCACCGTGCCTCTGGTGTTCCGCCAGCAGGCCGGCGCGGCAGATGAATCCTGCCCGGAGGAGGAGAATCAGTACAAGCTGATGCGGAACATCAACCGCTCCTGGGTGGTGGACCACCGCCAGCTGAATCGCGAACAGGTGCGCAGCAGCTGGCCGGAGCTGCGGCAGGATATCGCAAAAAGCTTCGGCGTGCGCGATTCCGAGCCCGAGGTGTATACGGCACTCTCCCTCCAGCACAAGGAAAAACCGCTGCGCGATAAAATACGCAAGCTGTACGAGGACCACTACCTGGCCGCATTGAGCGGTGAAACACTGCCCCAGCCGGAGGATGCCACATCGGCTGCGCTCTGTGCAGATGCCCAGGAGCAGGGGCAGCTTACCCGCGAGCGGCATCTTCCCCTGGCAGAGCAGCTTTCCAAGGGCTGGTCGGCCATTCAGGCTTTCGAGACCAAACTCTTCTCTCTGCCCGAGGTGGTGAGCGGTTCCCCCGCCATGCTTCAGGCGGTGGATGAACTGGCAGATATGGACGAAACCGAGCGAGCCCGGGTGTATGCCGTGGCGCGTTCGCTTGCCTCCACCAGAAAGCTGGAGACCAAGGGCGAGGACCTGGGCGAAGCCATGCTGCACAGCGTGCGCCGCGGCGTGTCCGATTTAGGGCATTCCATGGTGCAGGGTGCTGGTCATCTGGTTACAGCGCTTACCTCCGCTGCGGCAGATTCAACAGGAATTGATACGCTGCGCAGCGCCAGCTCGGCCATGGACAAACGCCTGCAGGTGCTGCACGAAATGCGCCGGGTGGCTCAGGACGAGGTGTTCCCCGTCAAGCTGAAAGAGGGCAGCAGTTTCTGGGAGGAACTGGCGGTGGATGCCGCCGGTGCCGCGCCCGGTGCTGCGCTCGCATTCATGGGTGGTGCCGGATTCGGCGCGCTGACCCTGGGTGGCGCGGGTGCAGCCGTGGCAGAAGCCCGCAGCCGTGCGCCGGAGGGCCGGCAGGAACTGCAGACCGCCGCCGGCATTGTGGGTGGCGCGGTGCAGGCCGGCATCTACATGGGCATGAGCCGCATTGGCGCGCAGATGCTCAACCGCACCATCGCTTCCTTTTCACGGGCAGCCCATTCGGGCGTGAAGGGCTATTCCCTGGCAGCGCTTCAGGGGTTTGGCACGCTCACGGCCGAAAATGCCAAGCTCCTGCTGGCCGGTAAAATGGCCCACGCCACGGAACTGGGCATGCAGGAACTTGCCGCCCGGGTGGACCGGGTGGCTTCCAACATCGACTGGGAACGCTTCGGCGATAACCTCACGGATATCGAGACCAACATGCGCGAAGCCGCCATGAACCTGCCGTTCATCCTGATAGCCGCAGGTAAGGCCTCGCTGCACCATTTCCGCAACCCGGCAGATATTCTGGATACCGGCGAGCGCCTTGCTGAGTGGGGAATTGATGAAGCCACCCGCCGCCGGATTATCGATGAACGCGATATCCATGTGCAGAACGATTTGCTGCGCGAGGCCCTGTGCGGCAGCCGCCGCTGGTCCGGCGCAGGTGCCGCCGCTATCGAGGAATTCCTGCGCTCCCTGTCCCTGCTGAACACGGCAGAAACCCCGGTGTTCCGCACGCCGGAGGAAGTACGCGATTTCCTGAACATCCCCAAGCGCTCCGAGATTCCCGAGCGCCCGCTGGTGGAGCATGATACCAGCGACCCCGAGGTAGTGGCCAGACTCGTGGAGCGCCACTCGGAGCGCAAGAAGAAGACTCTGAGCAGTTTCCAGCGCATGCCCTATCTGCTGCTCATGGATGAGTGGTACCAGAAATCGCAGGGCGAGCTGCGTTCGGATCCGCAGGACCGCACCCGCCGCACCGGGCAGTATCTGGCGCTGCACGATTCCCCGGATAAAATCATCCCCTCCGAGGTGAAGCTCAACGGGTATTACCACCCCTTCCGGCCGGAGCTGGTGCGGGCGGTCAAGAACGACGTGGTGCAGGAAATCCGGGAAATCTCCTACCAGATGCTGCTCAATGCCGAAAGCCTGGACAGCATGAACCGCTCATACCGCAACGTGGATGAAGCCCGCCGCCGGACGGAAAGCTTCCGCACCAGCATTGTGAGCGAATTGTGCGCGGCGGTGGACCGCTGCGCCCGCGGTATGCGGATTGAGAAATCCTTCGACCATTTCTGCGAGGCAATCAGCGAATTGTACATCGCCCGCCGCCACAATGCACGGTGCGCGCCGGAGTGGATGCAGCGCACCTCACCCAAGACCTTCCGCACGTTCTACCAGGACGGCATCCGGCGCATCAATCATCCGAAGAAGTCCGCCGACCCCAAGCTGCAGCTTCTGATGTACCACATGCTGGGGCTCCGCGCCTGCGGTGAGTCCCTGGTGAAACTGTTGCCGCATCTGGATGAGTTCCAGGATGCGCTGAGCATCGGCCACCGGCCGCATGAGGCCTACCAGCTGGCGCTGCAGAATAATTTTAAGGACGATTTGAATACCAATGTCTGGAACCCCGCGCCCGTGACCGAAGCAAACCGCAACAACGTGGACAACCGCATCCGCTATCTTGCCAATAAGGAAGCCGTCCTGAACTACCTGGCGCTTTCCGGGGTGCGCCCGGAATCCTCGCCCGATGGTCAGGGCAACGAACTCTGGCGCATCAAGCGCCCGGATGGCCGGTACACCCCGTGGCTGCCCACGCAGCCGCTTTCTGCCAATGCTCTGGTGGGCAACGTGCAGACCTCCTTCCTGCCCATGGGTGGCAATAAGCTCGGCGCCAACATCCGGCAGGCCTTCAAGCAATCTGCCGGCCGCTGGTATTTCTGGCGCACGCATATGTACCCCGAGCTGGACAATAAATTCCTGGGCTTCGACCACCTGGGCAACACCGCTTCGCGCGATTTGTGCGCCCAGTGGCTGGGAGATTCCACGCTGTTCGGCGTGGGGCTCGATTTCTCTTCCAGCACGCTGGGCTGGAACCGCTACCAGGGCCGCTGGGTGGACAGATACCTCAAACAGCAGGAGGGAGAAACAGACCGCTACCTCGTCAAATACCATCAGGTGATGACTCCGCTCCGCCTCTCGCAGCTGCGCTTCAAGGCCTATTGGAACCGCATGCTTTCCTCCGGCTGGGTCACCCCTGACGAAGTGGGCGAATCGCTGGTGAAACTCAAAGCGCTCTCCCGGAAGAAAGTGGATGATATCCTGAAAATGGGTGTGGACCGCCCGTATGATATCTCCCGCATCAGCGGCCCCGTCCGCCGCGCCATGAAAAAGGCGAAGCACGACTTCATGCACCACGGCGACCCGGTGCGCCGGAATGCCCGGCTGGCCGACCACATGGCCAGACTCAATCTGGTATACATGCTCAGCAACCTCCGCGACCTGCCGCTGCCGGATTCCGTCAAGCAATGGTTCTACACGAGCGTATTCAGCAATTACAAGGAAGAACCCGGCGGCTCGCGTCTGCGTGGCGCAGTGCGAAAAGCAAACCGCCTGGCCGCAGAAGAAGTGAAAAAGCTCTTGCCCTCAATCCTCGAGCTGCGTAAGCTGGCCCGGAAAGAAGGCGGCTACCCCTTCGAGCCCCTGATGCGCGAGGCCGTGCTGCCGGAACAGAATACGCGTCTGGAGCAGGGGTGGTGCTTCAGCTACGGCGGCGAATCCGGCTTCCGTGGCAAGGGTCAGCGATTCTGGAACCTGCTGCGCGACCCCGCCCGGGCGTGGAAATTGCTGGCAGAGGATGAACGCGCCTCGATTTCGGACTCCCTGCGCGATGTCCTGGGCGGCAAAAGCCCCGAATCGGCCATGGAGGAGCTCAGTGAGCTCCTGCAGAAATACCCGCAGCTGCGCGAGTATTCCATGGAGTCCCGTGATTCCGACTCCCTGAGCCGCATGGTGCTCAACCCGCTCCGAACCGTGAACCTGGCCGAGCCGCTCTACACCGTGTCGGACAACACACGCCTGTATCGTCCGCTGGTGGTGCGTAAGGGGTACAGCATGGAAAAGGATGTGCAGCTCCCGGCCGAATGCCAGGAGGATGCCCGCGTGCTCCCGGCCATCCGGCTTCTGGCAGAGCTCAGGCGTTCAGTGGCCTCCGCCCCCTATGCCAATGAATCCGGCATCTGGTGGGAGAACGAGCGCTACGGCGGCGCCCATGGCAGAAAACCCGCCGGCATGGAGGACTACTGGCAAGCCGAGCCCGTGTTTGCACCGCTGCTCACCTTCTACGGCCGGGCCTGTGCCATGGCGCAGAACTACGGGGCAGAGGGCAAGCTGAATGTATGCGGCGTGCCGGTGGGAGGTCTCACGCCGGAGGATATAGATGTGAGCCGTCTCAGGAATATCACCATATACAGATGCTCGCGCCTGCCGGAGCATATGGTGCGCCTGATGCCGGGCGAGGTGGACTCCGCCAACCCGTACCAGCGTGCGCCCTATGTGGTGCACTCTGCAGATGGTGTGCCGCTGTTCCCGAACCGCATGGCGCGCAACCCGCACGAATTCATGCAGACCCTCATTCCGCTGACTGTTTTCAACAGCGATATGACCCGCCTGTATGATTACAAATCCAACAAGCGCTTCCGCCAGCGCCAGCTTCGCGTGTATGTGGATGAACTGCTGCATGACCGCGCGCTCAGCCCGGAGAACTGGGCCAGGGCAGATGAAAGCCGTATCAACAACCTGGAGCTGCTCATGCAGATGATTCAGGACAGCCGCCTGCCTTATTACCTGGCATCCAAAAACCCTGCGGAGATGACCCGCGGCGAGGCACTGGCAAGCGAGCTGGGCCGCCTGATGCTGCTTGCCGAATGCGGCACCGACCGCGAAGCCGGCGTGGAGAATCTGGTGCAGTTCTGCGAAAAACTGCGGAACAACCCGGAAGATGTGGAATTGCTGCATGTGGTGCTGGACCGCGTGGTTTCGCCCGAACCGAAGCGACTCCGCGAGGCCGAACAACCCCGCCCCGAAGAAGACCGTGAACTCGACCTTAGCCCGGAAGATGCTGAATACTATTGACCCGCACTATCGGAGCCGCCTGGAGGACCCCCTCTGGCGCCTGAGCAATCTGTACTGGATTGAAAATAAGGCAGGGCGCATGCAGCGCTTTGTGCCCAATGCCGCCCAGTTGCGCCTGCACCGCAACATGTGGAACCGCAATGTGGTGCTCAAAGCCCGCCAGCTGGGCATTTCCACCTATGTGGCCATGCTCATGCTGGATTCCTGCCTGTTTGTCCCGAACTTCCATGCCGGCATCATCGATAAGACACTGCCGGATGCCGAACAGAAACTGGAGAAAATCCGCTTCGCCTGGGAACACCTGGATTACCTGCCGCCCAACCCCACCGACCGGGACCGCGCGCTGGCCCTGGTCGGCCTCCTGCTCAAACAGAGCAGCGGCGTTTCCAAAAAGGGCGGCTGGCACCCGGCGGCAGATGCCCGCGGCAGGCTGGCCTTTGCCAACGGCAGCGATATTCGCCTGGGCACCACCCTGCGCGGCGGCACCTTGCAGCTGCTGCATGTCAGTGAGCTGGCGCATGTCTCCGTGCATGCCCCCTGGCGCGCCCGCGAAATTCGCACCGGCGCCATCAACACCGTGCCGGCAGAGGGTACCATCATTCTGGAAAGTACCCACGAAGGCGGCCGCTACGGTGTGAACTACGAGCTCACCTCTCAGGCCATGGAAAATGCTGCCAGAAGCGAGCTCCTCCCGCTCGATTTCCGCTTCTTCTTCATGAGCTGGTTCGACAACCCGGATTATTCGCTCCCCGGCAGGGCCGGGTGGAGCGATGCCCAGGCAGCTTATTTCGAAAAGCTGGAGCAGGAGTGCGGCGTGCAGCTCACCCACGGGCAGAAACTCTGGTATACCCGCATGGAGCGCACCATGGGCGCCGCCATGCGGCAGGAGTACCCCTCCACCCCGGACGAAGCCTTTGCCACAGGCAACGATGGCGCCATTTACGGCGCCCAGATTGCCCGCCTGCGCGAAAAAGGCAGGGTAGGGGCAGAGTTCGAGTACAACCCGCAGGAGCCGCTCTACACAGCCTGGGACCTCGGGCTGAGCGATCACACCGCCATCTGGCTGGTGCAGAATTATGGAGGCAATGTTTATTGGCTGGATCACTATGCCGCTAATCAGCTGCCGCTGGAGCATTTTGCCGGCAAAATGCGGGAATGGGAACTGAGCTACGGCCACATCGCCGCCCATTTCCTCCCGCACGATGCCGCCCACCGCGACCCGCACGGCCAGTCATACGTGGAGAGCCTGGCGCGGGAGGGAATCTGTGCCGTGCGCGTTGTCCCCCGCACGCCGGATATCTGGCGGGGCATCAATTCTCTGCGTGGTATTCTGGCGCACAGCTGGTTCCACCGCGATACCCTCCAGCAGCGGGTGAATCCCCGGGGTGAGAAAGAACCCTCCGGCCTCAGTTGCCTGGAGATGTACCGCACCGCTCCGGCTGGCGCCGGCGGCGCCCACCGCGAAACCCCGGTGCACGATGCCAGCTCCCACTCGGCTGATGCCGCCCGCATGTTTGCCGAGGCCCTGGCCCATGGCATGGTGTACCCGGTGCAGTTGCGGCTTTCCCCGCGCCGGGCGCGCATGTGATGCAATTTTCCCTATGAATACGAATAAGGAACAACAAAACTGGCTGACCGGTCTGCTGACTGGTTGGGGAATCCGGGAATCCTGGGCAAAACTGATTGCAGGCGCCGTCCTCGGCGCTCTGGCAGCAGCTGGTGTCCTGTAATCAACAAAAGCGCCTGAGATTCTTCTCAGGCGCCTTTTCAAAAGCCCACGCTCAGTGGGCGACAGCCCTTAGGCAGGAGGTGAAGTGAGCGATAGCGAACGAAACCCCTGTTATGTAAAGAAAAATAATAAAGGAACCCAGGGAACCTGTGGTGACAGACTCCCTGCGCCCGTGCCGCAACAAAAGCCCACGCTAGTGGGCGACAGCCCTTAGGCAGGAGGTGAAGTGAGCGATAGCGAACGAA